>DASWRS010000511.1:0-77118 GCA_036403075.1 Kofleriaceae bacterium | reverse complement strand
CTGGCGATCGCCACCTGGCTGGCGGAACACCTCGAGACCCAGGACGCGCACGACTACCTGATCCGGATCCAGCCGATCGTCGGCGAGCCCAAAGCGGCGGCGCTCGAGGCCGAGGCCCGGCGCGCCGGTCTGCCGGGGTGTGCCCTCGCCGCCGAGTGGCGGACCGGCGACCCGCAGCGCTGATACCGGCCGCCCTGCGTCAGCCTGCCGCAGCAGCGTCCGGGGCGACGTGAGGCAGCACCGTCTGCGCACCCGCCGCCATCTCGCCGAGCCGCGGCAGGATCAGCGGCAGCGCGCGCCCCAGGATCACGTGCTCCCACCACACCAGCACGTCGGGCGAGAACACCTCGTCGAAGCGAGATCCGCCACGCGCGCTCTGTTCCCGCGGCCCGGCGCCGCGAGCCACGGCGACCTACCATCGGCCGCGCGGCGATTGTGCGGAGGATCATGTCGTGCCGGCCGGCCTGCCGGTCGGGGCGGCAGCGAGGCCGTGATTGCCCCCGGGGCTCGCGCCATGCCAGGATGCCGCCATGCGGTGCGTGGCCGGCGTCGGCCTGGTCCTGCTGGTGGGGTGCAACCAGATCTTCGGGCTCGCACCGGCCGGTACCTATGACGCCGCGATCGAGCTGCCGCACGCCGTGGTCACCTGGCAGCTCGCGACGCCGCTGCCGTCCGGCGCGCCGGATCCGGCGCTCAGCTATCCGGCGTTCGCACCCGGGCGCGCACCACCGATCCGGATCGCGACGCTCGACGGTCCGTTCGCGCCGGCCGAGTACCAGTCGAGCCAGGGCCGCGAAGGCTGGGTCGCGTTCCCGAGCAGCTACCTCGGCACGACCTGGCGGCTCGAGTACACGCTGCCCGGCGATGTGCCGCGCGAGGTCCAGTGGGCGCCCGAGGAGCTCGGCCACCTGGTCGTGCCGATGGTCGGCCGGCGCGACCGCGATTCGGTCCCCACCGGCAGCGGCTACACCATCACGCCGACCAACTCCGCCAGCTACACGTTCCCGCACGTGTTCACGACCGGCCTCTGGACCGACGGCCCGGTCACCGAGCCGCCGACCGGCTCGACCGTCAATTACGGGTTCTCCAGCGCCGAGTCGCTGAGCGGTCCCCGCGGCCGGCCCGATCCGGCGCAGGGCGATCGCGCGCTGCTCGTCGACTACATCGTCGATGGCTCACAGTGCCGGGTCGCGGTCGGCTCGGCGCCGTTCGACGCCGCGCTCCAGCCCAGCGTGCGCACCGCCAAGTCCGCCGTCTGGGACACCGCGCGAAAGCGGGTCCTGTCCCCGCCGATCGACACCGCCGTCCTCGATCGGCTCACCACCGACCCGTTGCACGGCACGTTCCGCGCGTCGCTGTCGGTGCAGCTGTACGGCATGGTCGCGAGCCCCAGCTTCCCCGGCCTCACCGGCACGTCGTCGTCGCTGTCGCCGCTCGCGCTGCCGGTCCCGGTGATGGTGACCTTGCTGCAGTGCCCGTTCAGCGTGAACCCGCTGCCCGACACCACGCAGCCCGTGATGTTCAGCGACTTCCCCCGCGTGCTCCACGTCCAGCTGGTCGCCAGCCGCCCGGTGCTCGGCGTCAACCTCCTCAGCGGGCTCGAGACCGTGATCGCGGCGCCGGAGACCGCGGGGGCCAAGGTCGCGTTCCCCGCGCCGCTGGCGACCCGGATGACCCTCGCCACCCCGAGCGGCGCGGTCGATCTCGCCGGCGCCAGCGATCAGGTCGCGATCGGCGCCCCGGCCGGCAGCTACACCCTGAGCTTCGTCCCCGAGGCCGGCGCCGACCTGCGCGCCGACTACCACGACGTCCTGCTCCACCGCATCACCGGCGGCGCGCTCACCACCGAGCGGATCTTCACCGTGACCACGCCGCGGGTCCGGATCGACGGCTCGCTGCTGATCCCGGGCGCCGACTACGTGCTCGAGATCCGATCGTACAAGGGCCACGCCATGGCCCCGCGCGGCGACTTCGCCCCGGTCGACTATCCCTACGGCGCCGCGATCGTGTTCACGCGCACGTTCAAGACCTCGTAGCGCGCGCGAGCAGCGCTCGAGCAATTTCGCGGGCTTTGCGCGCGCGTGTCCGGGATCCGTCCGGATTTCGGACAAACCCGTCCGGCAGCCGGCCGTTCCGGACAAACGCGTCACGGATCTCGCGTGCTTGCGATGGCACAGGACGTGGTGTGCCCCGGTGCGGAGGTTTTCATGTCCCAAGACAAGGCGATTCACGAAAAGAAGAACAAGAGCATCGGCGAGGCGATCCGCGCCATCCACAAGCAGTTCGGCTCGGGCTCGATCATGCGGCTCGACGGCAGCGAGGTCCAGCCGGTCGAGGTCATCCCGACGGGCTCGGTCGCGCTCGACGTCGCGCTCGGCTGCGGCGGCCTGCCGCGCGGCCGGATCATCGAGATCTACGGCCCGGAGTCCTCGGGCAAGACCACGCTGACCCTGCACGCGATCGCCGAGGCCCAGCGCACCGGCGGCGTGTGCGCGTTCATCGACGCCGAGCACGCGCTCGACACCGACTACGCCCGCCGCCTCGGGGTCGATCTCGAGGACCTGCTGGTATCGCAGCCCGATTGCGGCGAGCAGGCGCTCGAGATCACCGACACCCTGGTCCGCACCGGCGCGATCGACCTCATTGTCGTCGATTCGGTCGCGGCGCTCACCCCGCGCGCCGAGATCGAGGGCGAGATGGGCGAGGCGCACATGGGCCTGCAGGCCCGCCTGATGAGCCAGGCGCTGCGCAAGCTCACCGCCCAGATCTCGCGCACCCGGACGATCGTCATCTTCATCAACCAGCTGCGGCAGAAGATCGGCGTGGTCTACGGCAACCCCGAGACCACCACCGGCGGCAACGCCCTCAAGTTCTACTGCTCGGTCCGGCTCGACATCCGCCGCAAGAAGCCGATCAAGCGCGGCGACGAGACCATCGGCAGCGAGTGCAAGGTCAAGGTCGTCAAGAACAAGCTCGCCCCACCGTTCCGCGAGGCCGACTTCGAGATCCTCTACGGCACCGGCATCAACAAGCTCGGCGAGCTGGTCGACACCGCCGAGAAGCTCGGCGTCATGGAGAAGTCCGGCACCTGGTACTCCTACGAGGGCGCCAAGCTCGGCCAGGGCCGCGACAAGGCCCTCGCCCACCTCGACGAGCACCCGGCGATCCAGCAGCAGCTGCGCGACCAGCTGATCAAGCAGGCCCGGCTCGCCTCGGTCACGCCCTCGGCCGCCGCCGCCACCGCCGCCGGCCACGGAGTCGTGTCATGACCCCCGAGACCACCCCGCGCCCGCTCGGCGCCGACCAGACCACGCGTCTGCTCGACGACGTCGTCTACGAGCAGGTCCTCGCCTGCGTCGACCTCGACGCGCTCTACCAGCTCGAGCAGTCGCTCACCCTGCTCGCCGGCCAGCTCGACGGCGTCGACCCCGACCACGCCGCCGACCTGGCCAAGGCCATGCTCGACCGCGGCCTGCTCCGGCTACCCGACGACATGCGCCGCTACCTGCGCGCCGTCGACTTCCTCGCCTGCGACGGCTGCGAGCTCTGCGAGGCCGAAGCTCGCCAGGCCAGCCGCGGCAGCGGTGGCGGCCACCCGCGCCGAGCGACCCGGCTCAGGAGCTGAGCCATGCGCTACTTCGATTCGATGTTGACGAATGCCTTGGTCACGTCGGGGACCTGGTCGATCTCGCCCAGCTCGTGGAGCTGGTCGGCCAGCGTCTTCCAGCGCACTTCGCTCATGGAGCCCAGGTATCCGGTCTTGTCGTCGCCGACGACGTACGGCTTCTGCAGGTCGGCGGCCGCGTTCATCGCCGGAACCGTCATCGTGGCCTGCTGGGTCTTCAGGTACTCGTTGGTCGACCGGGGATCGTCGAGATAGGCCTTCCATCCGGCGCGCGTGGCACGCACGAAGGCCTCGACCTCGGCGCGGTGGTCGGCGAGATACTTGCCACTGGTGATCACCACGGCGAGGTACGGGTTGAACCCGGCGTCGGCGGTCGGGAACACGCTGACCTCGACGCCCTTCTCCTTTGCGCTGAGCGGCTCGGCGAACGCGAAGCACTGCTGCGCCATCGTCGGATCGTTGAGGAACAGGGTCAGGTTGCCGCCGTGCTGCACGACCTCGACCTTGTCGAAGCCGTACCGCTTCTGCAGGAACTTGACGTAGGGCAGCCCCGACTCCAGCGCGACGCGCTTGATCTTGCCCGACGTGAAGATCTCACCGAGCGAGGTCACGCCGCTGTCTCGGTGGACCATCAGCGCCTGCGGGCTGGTCTGGTACACCGCATAGAGCGCGACGAGATCGGCATCCTTGAGCCGTGCGCGCAGGATCTCGCCGGCCTCGGCGATCGCAAACGGTACGGCGCCGGTCGCCACCATCTTCCAGGTCTGAACGCCGGCGCCGCCGGCCTGGATCGAGACGGCGAGGCCCTCGCGCTCGTAGAGGTGATCGTGGGCGGCGGCGTAGAACCCGCCGAACTCCGGCTCGGGGGTCCAGTTGAGCTGCAGGGCGACCGCGACCGCCGGGCGAGATCCGCCCGCCGAACCCGCCGAGCCCGCCGAGCCCGCCGGCGTCGCCGTGGACTCCTCCGACTTCTTGCCGCCCTTGCCGCACGCGCCGGCTGCGACCGATAGCAAGAGCGCGATCCAGGCGGTGCCCCGAACGATAGGTTTGATCATCTTTTCCTCCGGCGTGCGTGGTGTCGGTCGCGGTCAATCAGGCCGCTCGGACACGTGCCATCTGTACATCAAAACGTAGGCCGCCACGTTGACCGCGCCGACCATCGCGATGCCGAGCACAGAGGCCAGCGCGACCGCGGCGAACAGCATCGGCAGCTCGCCCTGCTTGGCCGCGACCACCACGACGATGCCGAGGCCGCGCTCGGCACCGAGCTCGCCGGCGACGAACTCGCCGACCACCGCGCCGATCACGGCGAGGCCGGCGGCGATGCGCAGCCCGGCCATGATGCTGGGCACTGCGCCGGGGAGCTTGAGCTTGGTCAGCACCGCCCACGGGCGAGCGCCGTAGAGCCAGAACAGCTCGACCTGGGGATGCGGAATCGAGCGGATGCCGCTCAGCGTGTTGGTGATCACGGGAAACAGGCTGACGATGAACGCGCAGACCGAGACCGCAGACACGCCGGCGTGGAGCCAGATCACCAGCATCGGCGCGATCGCCACCAGCGGCACGGTCTGCAGGATCACGGTGAACGGATACAGCGCGCGCTCGAGCAGGCGACTCGACGACAGCAGCACGCCGACCGCGATCCCGACGACCGCCGACAGCGCGAAGCCCCACACCACCGCAACGGCGGTGTTCCAGGTCGCCGCCGCGAGCTCGCCGGCGCGCGCCATCGCGTCGCGCACGATCTCGCTCGGTGCGCACAGCAGGAACCGCGGCGGATGGGTCCATTGGACCCAGAGCTCCCACAGCCCGAGCAGCGCGACGGCCGCGCACAGCGGTGGAACGAGCCGAGCGGCGAAGTCGCGCACGCGCCGCGCGGTCACGCGCCCGCCTCTGCGATCAGGAGATCCTGGTACAGTTGCTCGACCTGCTCGTGGTAGGCGGGCAGCCCGCGCAGCTCGGCGGCGCGCTCGCCGGACAGCTCGATCGCGCGGTCGGCGACGATGCGGGCCGGGCGGCGCGACAACATCACGGCGCGCTGGGCGAGGAACACCGCCTCGCGGAGCGAGTGGGTGACGAACAGCGCCGTGAACTGCCGCTCGCACCACAGCTCGTGGATCAGCCCGTCGAGCCGCTGGCGCGTGATCTCGTCGAGCGCGGCGAACGGCTCGTCGAGCAGAAGCAGCCGGGGTTCGGTGACCAGCGCGCGTGCCAGCGAGCCACGCAGCTGCATGCCCCCCGACAGCTGCGCGGGATACCGATCACGCGCATCGGCAAGCCCGACCCGCTGGAGCATGTGAAGCGCACGGTCCGTGCGCTCGCCATGCGGAGTCCCGCGGAGCTCGAGCGGCAGGATCACGTTCTTGATCAGCGTGCGCCACGGCAGGAGATGCGCCTCCTGGAACACGAACGCCAGCGCCTCGGCATGCTGGCCGCGACGCAGCGGCCGGCCGTCGACCATCACCGCGCCGCCGTCGGGCGCATCGAGTCCGGCGACCAGCCGGAGCAGCGTGCTCTTGCCGCAACCCGATGGGCCGAGCAGCGCGATGAACTGGCTCCCCGGCACCGCCAGATCGATCCCGGCGAGCACCTCGACCGGATGCCGCGCGTCGCCGGCGAACCGGCGCACCAGGCCGGTGATGCGGACCGGCAGACCGCTCGCGACCGCGCTCGCCGACGCGTGCGGCATCCCGGAGGCCTGTGCGGTCACGCCGCGATGCTACCGCGCAATGTCCTTCGCGTCATGACCACCGAGTCCACCCCGCGTCCGATCGGCGCCGACCAGACCACACGCCTGCTCGACGACGTCGTCCACGAGCAGGTCCTCGCCTGCGTCGATCTCGACGCGCTCTACCAGCTCGAGCAGTCGCTCGCCCTGCTCGCCGGCCAGCTCGATCGCGTCGGCCCCGACCACGCTGACCTGCCAAGGCCATGCTCGCCGCGGCCTGCTCCGGCTCCCGACGACATGCGCCGCTACCTGCGCGCCATCGACTTCCTCGCCTGCGACGGCTGCGAGCTCTGCGTGCCGCGGATTGCCAGGTTGCGGGCCGCGGCGGCTTCGATATCTTCGGGCGCCGTGTGGTTCCTGTTCCACCACAACCACAAGACCCGGGTCGTCCCGGGCGGCAAGAGCTTCATCGAGACCTGCCCGGAGTGCCGGCGGCGCGCCCGGTTCGACGAAGTCGAGGTGTCCGAGAACTTCGGCATGTTCTTCGTCGACCTGATCGGCGAGAACGAGCGCAAGTACCGCTGCAGCGGGTGCGCGAACGTGTTCGACCTGCGCGACGAGGCCGACGCGCCGCCGTCGGCGGTGCCGGCGAAGTCGGCCCAGGATCTCGAGCCGGAGCAGGTGGCCGAGCAGGCGAGACGGCAGGCCGCCGAGCAGGCGAGACGGCAGGCGGCCGAACAGGCGAGACGGCAGGCGGCCGAACAGGCGAGACGGCAGGCGGCCGAGAAGGCGCGCCAGCTGGCGGCCGAGCAGCGCCAGCGGTCCGCCGAGCAGCAGCGTCGCGAGCTTGCCGAGGCCAAGGCCAACCAGATCGAGGACGAGCTCGCCGAGCTGAAGAAGCGGCTCGGTCGCCAGGAGCTACCGCAGGGGTGTTGAACCCGCGGGAGACCTCGACAACGCGCAGCGCCGCGACGACGGTCTGGCCACGAGCGGAGATAGATTCCCAGGCCGAGTGGTCCTTCGCCGGCGGGTCGTGAGGATGGCACGGACGCCCGATCGCAATCCGGCCGTTAACAGACGGAGCGAGGGGCCAGAACCGCGTCGCAAGCGCGCGTGGTGGCGTTCTCCCCACGGCGGTGCACCGGTCCGATCTGCTACGGCGACGAGCTACCAGGCGAGCGCAGCCGCAGCCGCAGCCGCAGCCGCAGCCGCCGGTCACGATGCGGCGCGGTGGTCCGCAATCAGCTGGTGCTCGACGAGGCGGTGGTAGATCCCGCGCCGCGCCATCAGCTCGTCGTGCCGGCCCTGCTCGACCACGCGCGCGCCGTCGATCACGACGATCCGGTCGGCATCGCGCACCGTGCTCAGCCGGTGGGCGACGATGATCGTGGTGCGGCCCTGCATGAGCCGGGCGAGGGCGGCCTGGACCGCGGCCTCGCTCTCGGCGTCGAGGTTCGAGGTCGCCTCGTCGAGGATCAGCACCCGCGGGTTGGCGATCAGCGCGCGGGCCAGCGCGATCCGCTGCTTCTGTCCGCCCGAGAGCTTGGTACCGCGCTCGCCGATCACCGTGGCGTAGCCATCGGGGAACCCGGTGATGAAGTCGTGGGCGTAGGCGTCGCGCGCGGCGCGCTCGATCTCGGCGACGGTCGCGCCTTCGCGACCGTAGCCGATGTTGTCGCGGATCGTCCCGGAGAACAGCACCGGCTCCTGCGCGACCATCGCCAGCGCGCGGCGCAGCTCGCCCAGCGCGAGCTCCTTGACGTCGACGCCCTCGAGCAGCACGCGGCCGGCGTCGGCGTCGTAGAACCGGTAGAGCAGCGACAGGATCGTCGACTTGCCGGCGCCCGACGGACCGACCAGCGCGACGACCTCGCCGGGACAGACCTCGAGATCGACCTCGGTCAGGACCGGCTGGCCGCGCCGGCTCGGGTACGCGAACGACACCCGCTCGAGCTTGATCGAGCCCTTGCCCAGCGGCAGCGCGCGCGCCGGCTCGGGAGAGCGGATCTCGGGCACGGTGTCGATCACCGAGAACAGCCGGTCGGTCGCGCCGGCGGCGCGCTGCAGCGCCCCCCACAGCCCGGCGACGTCGGCGAGCGCGCCGGCGACGATGAACGTGTACAAGAAGAACGACGTCAGCTGGCCGGCGGACAGCTCGCCGTGGATCATCGCGCGGCCACCGAGCCAGATTACCGCGGCCACGCCGATATAGCCGGCGGTCATCGCGGTCGAGTAGAACCACGACCGCCAGCGCACCAGCGCGAGCGTCTTGTCGAACGCGGCCTCGACCCCGCCGCGGTAGCGGCCCGCCTCGTACGCCTCGCGGACGAACGACTGCACCGTGGCGATCGCGCCGATCGACTCCTGGACCTGGCCCGAGACCTGCGCCAGCTCGTCCTGCACGGCGCGCGTCATCTTGCGGATCCGGCGGCCGAAATAGATCGTCGTCAGCGTGATCGGCGGGACGATCGCGAGCATCAGCAGCGTCAGCTCGACATCGATCACGAACAGCATCACCATCGCGCCGATCATCTGGATCGAGTTGCGCAGCGCCATCGACAGCTCGCTGCCGACCACGCCCTCGATCACGGTCACGTCGGACGCGAGCCGGCCGACCAGCTCGCCCGAGCGGCGGTCGTGGAACCACGACAGCGGCAGGGTCAGCACGCGGTCGAACACCAGGCCGCGCAGGTCGGCGACGACGCGCTCGCCGAGCCAGCTGATGCTGTAGTGGCGGAGCCAGACCAGCACCGCGTTGACGAGGAACACGCCGATCAGCAGCAGCACGATCCGATCGAGGCTGCCGGTGGTCTTGCTGCCCATGCCAACGTCGATCGCCTGGCGCGCGGCCCACGGGTACACCAGCGTGATGCCCGACCCGGCGCACAGGGTCGCGAACGCGAGCGCGAACCGCGCGCGATGCGGCCGGAGCAGCGGCAGCAGACGCCACAGCACGGCGAGCCTGCGGCGATCGCGCGGCCGATCGGCTTCGGCCTCGGGCGGATCGACGTACGGTGCGGCCATCGGACCTGCATAGCGCGCCGCTCCGCGGCTGTCACCCGCGCGGGTCTGGCTTGCGGTACAACCGGCCGATGCAGATCCTCCTGGTGGTTGGACTGGCCGGACTGGCCGTTGTCTCGGGCTGCAAGTCGGAGTCTGGTGGTGGCGTCGCGTCGCCGGTGCAGCCGATGGCGACCGCCGAGCAGGACGCGCTGTGGAAGCTCGCGCCCGAAGGTGCGATCGCCGGGTTCGTCGCGTCGCCGCGCGGCGTCGAGCTGGTCGAGCGCGCGGTGCTCGCGGCCCGCGCGCTGCTCGCCACCGCGCCCGAGCTCGCGCCGCTGGCCCAGAAGCTCGAGGCCGCCCTGCGCGACGCGACCGGCACGCCGAGCCCCACGCTGGCGGACCTCGGCCTGACCCACGACAAGAGCCTGGCGTGGTTCATGGCGCGCGACGGCCGCTTCGTCCTGGTGCTCCCGGTCGCCGATCGCGATCGGTTCCTCGCCAAGGTGCACGGCAAGCGCGGCGCCGACGTCGACGAGCTCGACGGCGGCGTCTGCAAGACGATCGACGGCCGCTACGTCTGCGTCCAGCACCGCGCGCTGCTCGCCGGGCTCGGCGCCGCGGCGCTCGACACCACGCGCACGGCGGCCGGCGCACGCGGCGAGCTCGAGTTCGCCGGCCACGACTTCACCGGACCCCACGGCCCCAGCGTCGCGGTGGCCGCCCAGCTCGTGCCCGGTGCGATCACCGTGCGCGGCACGGTCGGCGGCGTCCCGAGCTCGGTCACCACCATGATCGGCGCGCCGGTCCGGCCGCGCCCCGAGTCGGCCGGCTCGAGCGGGTTCGGCGTGATCGACCTGACGCCCTACCTCGCGCTGGTACCGGCTGTGCCGGTCATGCGCGGCATCACGCTCGACCGGCTCGCCCGCTCGGTCGCCGGACCGCTCACGCTCGCGGTCGCGCCCGGCACCACCGATCTCGGCATCCGGATCCCGCTGAACGATCCGGCGCCGGCGAAGACCCTGGTCGAGCACTGCACCGAGCTGCCCGCGCTCGCCCTGGCCGGCGCGACCGTCAAGGACGGCGCCTGCCAGTTCACCGTGCCGCAGATCGGCATCCAGGTCGCCGCCTGGATCGAGGGCAAGGAGCTGCGGATCGGCCAGCGGACCGGCGCTGCCAGCGCCGCGCTCGTGCCGAGCCCGCTGGCCGCGGAGCTCAGCCGCAGCGAGTGGTCGGTCGCATTCTCCAGCCGCGGCACCTACCTCGCCATCGCCGATCTGCCCGGCGCCACCGACATGCTGAAGTCGGCAACGGACGACGCGGCGATGATCGCCCGCGCGCTGCCGCTGCTGAACGAGCTCGGCTTCGGGCTGCGCAAGCAGGGCGATGCGCTCCACTTCGTGCTCGGCGTCCGGACCGCGTGGGCCAACCCCGACGACGTCGTTCGCAAGCTGCTCGCCGTGTCCTCCGCGGACCTGCTGTCGGGCAGGGCGTCCCGGACCAGCCAGGCGATCGCCGCCGCCGCCCCGGGCTCGCCGTTCGCGCAGGATCTCCGGGCCGGCACCGGCGGGCTGATCTGCCTCGCCATGCCGGTCGGCATCCTCGCCGGCGTCGCGGTCCCGGCGTTCATGGACTACATGAAGCGCTCGAAGCAGACCGAGGCGCCGGCGAAGGCCGACTGACTACTTCGCCGGCAACAGGATCGGCTCGAAGTACTGCCTGGCATCCAGGTAGCGCTTCGCGGCGGCCTTGACGTTGTCCGACGTCATCCGCGCCGTCATCTTGCTCGGGTCGAGGACCAGCGCCGGATCGTCGCCGTAGGTGTACGCCGACGCCAGCCAGCCGAGCCAGAACGCGTTGTTGCGCAGCTGGATCTCGCGCTCGCGGGTGAACGTCTGCTTGACCTTCTCGAGGTACTCGGGGCCGATGCCGGCCTTCTGGAGCTGGGCGATCTCGTCGAACACCGCCTTGACCAGCTCGTCGACCCGCGTCGGGTCGCAGCCGAACGAGACCGAGAACCCGCGCTCGGGGTGCGGCGAGCGCGACAGCGAGCCGCCGACGCCGACGCCGTAGACCCCGCCCTTGTCCTCGCGCAGCACCTCGCGCAGCCGGATCTGGAGCACCTGGCCCAGGATGAACAGGTCGCGATCCTTGTCGCGGGACCACGACTCGTCGCCGTGGAACAGGATCTGGACCCGCGCCTTGGGCTCCTGGCCGAGGTTCCACGACCGCTTGACCACGCCGCGGATCTTGCGGATGCCGAGGTCCTTCTCCTTCTCCTTCCGGCCCTTCGCCGGCAGGCTCGCCAGGTAGGTCTCGACCAGCGGGCGGAGCTGCGCCGGATCGAACGCGCCGACGATCACGAACGTGAAGTCGGTCGCGTCGCCGAACCGGTCCTTGTAGAACGCCAGCGCCTTGTCGGCGTCGACCTTCTCCACGTCGGCCGGCTCGGCCGGCTTGCGCCGCAAGTTGTCGTGGTAGAGCACCGCCTGCGACTGGATCGAGAACTGGACCTCGGGCACGCGCAGCCGGTTGGCGAGCTGCTCCTCGAGGTTGGTCCGCCACACGCCGATCGCGCGCTCGTCCTTGCGCGGCCGGGTCATCTCGAGATGGACGAGCTGGAACATGGTCTCGAGGTCCTTGACCGATGCGCTGGCCGAGATCGACTCGGTGGTCTCGCCGATCTGCGCCGAGGCGGTGACGTGCTTGCCGGCGAGCAGCTTGCCGAGCTCGTCGGCGTCGAGCGCGCCGAGCCCGCCGACCGCGGCGATGTCGTCGGCGAACCGCGCGTCGGGGTAGGCCTTGTCGCTGGCGATCGCGACCCCGCCGGGCGACGTGCCGAGCAGCGTGACCTGGTCGGCCTCGTAGTCGGTCGGCTTGACGATCACGCGCGCGCCGTTGCCCAGCGTCCACTCGGTGACCCCGACCGGCTCGCGCCGGGTCTCCTTGACGATCTTGCCCGGCCTGGGCAGCGGATCGATCAGCTTCGCGGTGACCGCCTTGTCCTCCCACGGCTCGATCGCGCGCTTGCCGACCTCGTCGATGATCGCGAGCACGCGGTCGCGGGTCGGCAGCGCCGCGGCCTTGCCGGCCTCGGGACCGGCGATCAGGATCACGCGGTTGTCGGCGCCGCCGAACGACTTCGCGAGCGAGTTCATCTCGGCGAGCGTCACCGTCGGCAGGTACTTGCGCGCCAGCTCGGTCTCGGCCTTGCGGCCGACCATGAACTCGCCCTCGAAGAAGTTCCGGGTGAACTCCTCGGTGTAGTTGCGGCTGTCCGAGGTCGCGTCCTCGGCCTCGTTCTGGGCGTAGAACCGGTCGAGGATCGCCCGCGCGCGGTCGAGCTCGCTCTGGGTCACGCCGTGCTTCTCGACCCGGAGCACCTCGGTGAACAGCGCCTCGAGCGTGGCCTCGGCCTTGCCCGCCTTGGCCTGGGCCTCGCGCGCGAACACGTCGATCTCCCGGGTCGGGCTCTCGATCCCGGCGCCGGCGCCGGTGAACGGCGCGTCGGGGCGCCTGCCGATCATCGCCAGCCGCTCGTTGAGGATCGACTGGTAGACCTGCTCGACGGTGATCCGCCGGAAGTCCTTGTACGACGACTCCGCGCGGTGCGGCATGACGTTGAACACCGACACCCGCGTCGCCGGCAGCTCGCGATCGGTCTCGATCGACACCCGCGTGCCGTCCGCCTTCGGTACTCCGGCGGCGATCCGCGGCCGCTCGTGCTCGGGGTTCTTGAGATCGCCGAACCGGGCCTGGATGTCGCGCTCGATCGCGCCGACGTCGTCGAAGTCGCCGACCGCGATCACCGCCATCAGGTCGGGCCGGTACCAGTCCTTGTAGAACTTGTAGAGCCGATCGCGCGGCGCCTTGTCGATGATCTCGGGCAGGCCGATCGGCAGCCGGACCGCGTAGCGCGAGCCCTTGAACAGCACCGGCGCCTGCTTGTCGAACAGCCGCTGCTGGGCGCCGCGGCCGAGCCGCCACTCCTCCTTGACCACGCCGCGCTCCTTGTCGACCTCGGCCGGGTCGTAGCTGACGTCGCCGGCCCAGTCGTGCAGGATGTCGAAGCCCTTGGCGAGGAACGCCTTGTCGTCGGTCGGGACCTCGAGCTCGTAGACCGTGTCGTCGAACGAGGTCCGCGCGTTCAGGTCGGCGCCGAACCGCATGCCGATCTTCTCGAGGTAGTTGACGATCTCGGCCTTGGGGAACCGCCGGGTGCCATTGAACGCCATGTGCTCGTCGAAGTGCGCCAGGCCGCGCTGGTCGTCATCCTCGAGCACCGAGCCGGCGTTGACCGCGAGCCACAGGAACGCGCGCTTCTCCGGCTTGCCGTGCTTGAGGATGTAGTAGCTCATGCCATTGGCCAGCTGGCCGTGCCGGACCTCCGGCCACAGCGGCAGGCGAGCGTCCTCGGGGCTGGGCGGCACCGTGGCCGGCGGCGCGACCACCGGCGCGCTCGCGGCACCGGCGCTCCCCGCCGCCACACCCGGCCCCGTCGCCGCCGGCTTCGAGCCACCGCCGCACGCGGCGATCACCCAGGCCACGAGCAGCGCCCGGATCGCGGCGCGCTTGGTTCTCGAATGTCGAATCATGGCGGAAACACTGCCATGCCCGACGCGCTCCCGCCGGTCGCCTCGGTGCCAAACCCGCTCGAACGCAGCGTGAGCGTCCTAGGACGAGCGCGCCTGGGCGCTGGCCGGGGCCACGTCGAACAGCTCGGCGAGCTCGTCGGCCTTCTGGGCCGCGTCGTGGCGGCCGAGCTCGATCAGCTGCGAGGCGAACAGGCCATCGAACAGCAGGTAGGACAGCAGGTCGCTCTCGTGGCGGGCCTCGCCCGCGGCGAGCCGCTGGATCAGCCGGCGCGCGACCAGGCCGTGGACGCGCATCCGGCCGGAGGCGACGAAGTCCGCGGCGAGCGCGCCGATGTCCTCGGACGGCCGGATGTGGACGGCCTGGATCCGGCGCAGCGGGGCGCCGCGCAGCCGGACCAGGGCGTGGTTCATCATGTCCTCGAACTTGTCGCCGAACGAGGCGTGGCCGGCCTCGAGGATCAGGTTGATCCGCTGCATCCGGGCCAGGTCGTACTCGGTGTGGTCGAGCAGCAGCGCGTTGAGCGCCTTGCCGGCGAGGAACAGCGGCTTGGGGAACGCCTCGGCGTGCTCGCGCTGCAGCTCCTTGGGCTGGGGCGCGACGTGGCGCAGCGACACCAGCAGGAGGCGGTCGGCGCCGAGCCGGATCGCCGGCGACATCGGCGTGTTCTGCCGCAGCCCGCCGTCGGTGTAGTAGTCCTCGCCGATCTTGACCGCCGGGAACAGCATCGGGATCGCCGCCGACGCCAGCACGTGGCGCGGTCCGATCCGCGCCGCGCGATGGCGAACGAACGGATCGCGGCTCCACTCGCGCGGCACCGGCTCGGCGCTCGACAGGAACACGACGGTGTGGCCGGTGCCGACGTGGGTCGCCGACACCGAGAGCGCGTGGAGGTGGCGCTCGCGCAGGCTGCGGTCGATGCCGCGCCACGGGATCACGCGCAGCACGAAGCGCTCGAGCCCGCTGGTCTCGAGCAGGCCGCCGTAGCGGAAGCTGCCCGGCGCCGGCGGGGGTGGGTCGCCGCCCAGGAGCAGCCGCGCGGCCCGCAGCACGTCGATCGGCCGCAGGCTGATCAGCTCCTCGATCCGCAGCGCGCGCCACGCCGCCACCAGCTGCGTCGCCTGCGCGTCGGGGTCCGCCATGGTCGCGGCCATGAACGCGGCGTTGATCGCGCCGACCGAGGTCCCGCTGATGATGTCGAGCGGCACGTGGCGGCCGAGCCGCCGGGCCAGATCGGTCCTCAGGTAGTGGATGATCCCGGCCTCGTAGGCGCCACGCGAACCGCCGCCCGACAGCACGAAGCCGATCTTGGGTCGCGGGAACGGCGCCTGCACCGCGGGTGATTGTAGACACAACCGCGAGGCGGCGGGCGGTACCCCGTGCGCTCAGTGGGTCTTCTTGACCGCCGCCTCGATCATCTTGCGCTGGTCCTGGCGGAGCACGTTGCGCGACCGGACCCAGGTCAGGATCCGCGCCTTGCGGATCACCGCCTCCTTGCGGCTGATCGCTTCGATCTGCGAGGCGATATCGGCCTCGTCGGTCGCGCCGTCGCGCAGGGTGTCGTGCAGCCGGTTCGACATCTGCTCGAGGTCGTGCTTGGCGCCGGCGATCTCGTCCTCGGAGGTCTTGCGCAGCTGCGCCAGCCGGGCCTTCTGCCCCGGGTCGAGCGCGAGGTTCTTGAGCCCGGCGATCGCCGGCCCCAGGGTCGACGGATCGAGATCGAGGTCGACGCCGGGCGCCACGACCACCGCGTCCTTGTCGTCGTCATCGTCGTCATCGTCGTCGTCCGCGTCGTCGCTGTCGTGGCCGCTGACGCTCCGGGCGATGTCCTTGCCCAGGTCCTTGCCGAGCTTCCTGGCAAAGCCGTTACCGAGCTTGTCGCCGAGCTGCGCCAGCTCCTTGTCGAGGCCCTCCATCTCCTTCTCGATCTCGTCGCCCATCCGCTCCATCTCGGGGCCGAGCCGATCGACCTTGTCGAGGTCCATCGACCGGAGCTTGCCGAGCCGTGCGTTGATCTTGCCGCGCACCGCCTGGATCCGGCCCTTGACCCGCGCGCGCACGTCGGGCGGCACGTCGGGCAGGTGGTCGATCAGGCTGGCGACGCCCTCGAGCTGGTTCTCGACCAGCTCCGCGATGCCCTCGACCTCGACCTTGTCGCCGTGGACCTTCACCGAGAAGCCATGGCCGCGGCCGTGACCGTGGCCTGGCGGCGGTGACGGCGGCGGCGGCGGCACCCCGGGCACGGGCGGCACCCCGGGCACCGGCGGCACGGGCGGCACGGGCGGCACCGGCCCCCCGCGGTAGCGCGGCGGCGCCGGCCGCGGATCGGCCTGCGCGACCACGACCGCCCCGGTCGCGGTGTCCGAGGCCGCCGGCCAGAACCCGAGCGCGGCGTCGCGGCCGGTCTCGGCGTGGCCGAACGCGCTGGCAAACAGGAACCCGCCGGCGATCGCCGACGGCAGGATCGTCACGAACAGGGTACGGACCCGACTCACGGCGCGTCTCCTTCTTCGTCCTTGAGCTGCTTCTGCAGCTTCTTGTAGGCAGCGAGCGGCTTCTTGATGTGACCCCAGTGCGCCGACAGGCGGCTCGAGCGATCGACGTCGGCGAGCTGCACGAGCGCGGCGAGGTCTGCGTCGGCGGCATCCGGGGTCTCCGCCGGCTGCTCGTCGGGCGGCCCGGGGTCGTGCCTCGGCACCGCGACCGTCGGGGTCGGCGAGGTCGATTCCTCCGGCGTGTGGGCGACGACGAACACCCCGAACGCGCCGGTCGCGACGGTGGCGGCGAGCCCGACCGCGAGCCGGCGGCGGCGCCGGACCGAGAGCCGATGCTGCGCCCCCACGGTCATCCGCGCCGAGAACCCCAGCCCAGGATCGACCGCGTGGTGGGCTGCTCCCAGGTGGCTCGACACCGCGACGAGTCCCTGGCAGCTCGAACAGGTCGACACGTGCTCGGACAGCTCTCCGAGCGGCTCCCCCAGCGCGACGCGCTCGGTCACTTGATCACACATGGACAGGGTCATCGGTGTTCCTCCATCAGATCGCGCAGCCGGGCGAGGCCCCGCACCAGATGCGTCTTGACCGTCGCCACTTCCACGCCGATGAGCTCGGCGACCTGCGCGACCGGTAGGTCATGGCCATAGCGCAGCACGAGCGCGGTGCGCTGCTGCGGTGAGAGCTGGTCGAGGCGGCCGAGCATCGCGCCGAGCGCCTCGTGGTCGGCCAGCGCCTCGCTGGGCACGACCGCGCCGGTGGCGTGCATGCGCTCGGCGATGTCGTCGGTGCCGGTATCGGCGCTGACCGGGGCGGCCTCGGCCTCGCCGTCCTTGCCCGGCCACCAGCCGAACAGCCGGCGGCGCAGCCGGCGCCGCCGCAGGGTCCGCAGGCACATCGTGGTCACGATGCGAAGGAACCATGCGGGGGCGGCCGCCGGATCCCGCAGGTCCGCGATCGACTCGCAGGCGCGGGCGAGGGCCTCCTGCACCGCCTCTTCCGCCTCGGCGCGATTGCCGAGCAGGTCGTAGGCAATGCCGTAGCCCTTGCGCGCGGGTGCAGCGGCGAGCTCGCCGAGCAGCCGGCTCCTTGCATCTGCTCGTGGCTCCACGTCTAGCCGAGCTCCAGTAAGCATTTGTCCTCGAACCTGCACGCTGGACCATAGAGCCCCGGCCTTGCAGCGCGGTTGACATCTTGCGCCGTGACCGGTGGGATAGCGACCAATTTCCAGTGCTTGGGGCAGCCGGTCGCCCCGCGCCGCCGCGCTCGGGCCAGCGAGATCCTCGGAAAGCGCGGGCTCGCGACCGCCGCGGCGCTCGCGGCCGCGTGGCGCCACGCCGCGCCGCCGGCCTGGCGAGCGCAGCTCGACGGCGGCCGTGGCTTCGGCTTCCTGCTCGGCTTCGCGCTCGCGGCCGCGTGGCTCCGCGTCTCGCCGGAGGCCCCGCCGCCCCGGGCCGCTGCCGAGTGACCCCGGCTACGCCGGCCCGGACGCCGGCTGCGGCGCGAGCTCGACCGTGAAGCCGACGCGGGCCCCGCCGCCGGGTCGATCCGTGATCCACGCGCCGCCGCCGTGCGCCACGGCGATCCGCGACACCAGCGCGAGCCCCAGGCCCAGGCCGCCGGCGCGCGACGGCACGAACGCGCGGAACGCGTCGGCCCGGCGATCCGCGGGCACCCCCGGCCCGGCATCGTCGACCTCGATCGCGACCTGGCGCGCCCGCCGCTCGATCCGCACCGCGACCGCGCCGCCGCCGTGGACCCGCGCGTTGTCGAGCAGGTTGGCGACCGCGCGCCGCACCAGCGTCGGGTCGACCGATGCCCGGACGTCGCCGAGCGCCTCGATCGCCTCGGGCGCGACCCCGGCCGCGGTCGCGACGTCCGTGATCAGCTCGCCCAGGTCGATCGGCCGGCAGTCGAGGTTGCCGAACTCGAGCCGCGACGACGCGAGCAGCCGTCCGACCAGATCGTCGAGCACCAGCACCTCGCGCTCGAGCTCGGCCAGCGCGTGGCGATCGCGGGTGTCACGCGCGGTGTCGATCAGCACGCGCATGTGCCCCAGCGGCGTCCGCAGCTCGTGCGACACCGCGGCGAGCAGCTGGCGCTGATCCTTGACCTGCTGCTCGATCCGCTCGGCCATCTCGTTGATCGCGATCGCCAGCAGCCGGGTCTCGCCGCCGTGCGCGCGGACGTCGAGCCGGGTCTCGAGCTTGCCGTCGCCGATGTCCTGCGCGACCCGGACGACCATCAGCAGCGGCCGGGTCAGCCGGAACGCGATCGCGCCCGACATCATCGACAGGGTCGTGAGCGCGACCAGGGCGTGCCACCACCTGGGCTCGGGCCACAGGTACATGACCGCCGCGCCGCTGGCGAACGCGAGCGCGAGCCAGCTGAAGATCCGCCGCCGCATCCGCGCCCGCAGCCACCACGGCCCCCAGGCGCGCTTGTCCTTCCCCATCCGCATCCACATCTCGCGCTCCTCGTGGAGCTCCTGCCACCGGCGGTGGCGCTTCCACCGCGCGCGGTGTCGGGCCCGCCGCTCCTCCCAGCGCTCGCGCTGCTCGGCGTGACGCCGCCACGCGTGCTCGAAGCGCTGCCATTGCTTCTCCTGCTTGCGCTCCCACCGGCGCGCGAACGATGCGTCGGCGTCGCCGTGGTCGCGATCGTCGTCAGCGTCGCCGGCGTCGTCGGGCGCGGCCGTGGTGCCCGGGTCCCGCGCGGCGGTGTACCCGGTGGCGGGCCCGCCGCCGCCGGATCCGGGCCTGGCGTCGCGCGGCTTGCCACGCGCCGGCCCCGTCACGTCGCGCTCGATGTCGTGTGCCATCCGGGCCGCGTCACGCTCGATGTCGTGCGCCATCCGCTCGGCGTCGCGCTCGAGCTCGGCCGCCTCGGCCGCGAGCTCGGCCGCCTCGCGCTCCGGGTCGGGCTCGGGCTCGGATCCCCGCTCGGATCCCCGCTCCGGCCCGCGATCCGGGCGCTCGTCGTTGCGATCGTCGCTCATGCGTCCTCCGCGGCGCGTGCCAGCACGTAGCCTACACCTCGCACCGTGCGGATCCGCGTCGGCGGATCGTCGCCGAGCTTCTTGCGCAGCCGCGAGATGTGGACGTCGACTGCGCGCTCGCCGACCGTGACATCGCCGCGCCCGGCGAGATCGAGCAGCGCGGCGCGCGCCACGACCCGGCCGGCGCGGCGCAGCAGCACGACCAGGAGATCGATCTCGAGGCCGGTCAGCTCGACCGACTTGCCGTCGACCCAGGCCTCGCGCGTGCCGGTGTCGACGGTGATCCCGGCCGATGACAGCTTCTCGGCCACCGTGTCGGGCTGGGCCCGCCGCAGCACCGCGCGCAGCCGGGCGAGCAGCTCGCGCGGCGAGAACGGCTTGGCGACGTAGTCGTCGGCCCCGAGCTCGAGGCCGACCACGCGGTCCGCCTCGTCGCCGCGCGCGGTCAGCATGATCACCGGCACGCGGTGCCCGGCGTCGCGCAGCGTGCGCAGCACGGCGAGGCCGTCGAGCCCGGGCATCATCACGTCGAGTAGGACGGCGTCGAACCCGCCGCCGGACAGCGCCGCGAGCCCGGCCTGACCACCGCCGGCGTGGACCAGCGCCACGCCCTGCGGCCGCAGGTTGCCGTCGAGCAGCTCGGCGAGCCGCGCGTCATCGTCGATCAACAGGACCCGCACGGGGACAGCTTACGTCCTCAGCGGTACGGGCCAAAGCCGCGCCACCACCCGCCGCCGTGGTCGAGCAGGTCGGCGACCTGGCCGCGCTGCCGGTCGTCGAGCACCCCGTGGATGCCGCGCAGCGCGTCGATCACCGCCGAGCGCACCTCGCCGGTGGCGGTGTCGACCCGGCCGAGCACCGCGCCCAGCGCCGCGTCGTCGAGCGCCGGGCCGCGCAGCGCCGCGGCCAGGTCGCCGCGCGTGTCGTGCAGTCCCGCCTTGGCGCCGTGCACGCGCTCCTGTAGCTTCTCGACCTCGCCGATGATCGCGCGCTCCTGCCCCGGCGATGCGTCGATCCGCATGAACAGCGCGTGCAGCATCATGCGCGCTCGCCTGCCGCGGCGGCCGTGCCCGCCGTGGTGGCCATGGCCGCCGTAGCCGTGACCGAACGGCCCGCCGTACCAGCCGTGGCCATAATATCCGTGGCAGCGACGCGCGTGGCGCATCGCCGCGACTCCCAGCACTCCAAGTGCGACTGCGAGACAGATCATGTGAATCGTCCTTTCACGGACCCAGGATGGGAGCCGCGTGTTTCACGACCGGCGGGCGCTGTATGAAGAAACGTTGCAGCGAAGGCTTGCCGGGTCGTGATCGCAGATAGTCGCGGCTGACCCGCGCTCGCGGAGCCATGCGCCTCGAGCACGCCAGGCTCGACTGTCCGGCAGGGCCCGCTGGGCCTTCCGGTGTGGCGTTATTGCTCGTACGCCGCGCGG
This sequence comes from Kofleriaceae bacterium, assembly GCA_036403075.1. Taxonomy (GTDB): domain Bacteria; phylum Myxococcota_A; class Polyangia; order Haliangiales; family Haliangiaceae; genus JABFXX01. The sequence goes on along the minus strand of DASWRS010000511.1, from coordinate 56,310 downwards.
CTTCCGCGCCAGATGCGCCGGGCAGCCTCCCATGGCCGTCCCGAGGCGATCTCGACGAGCCGTGGGACGCGGCGTGACTCGCCGAACCCGGGCCGCTGCTTGCATGAATGCATCGACATGACCAGCCGCTCTCGTCTGTCCACCATCACGGCGCTGTTGATCGCGTCGACCCTTGGCGCCGTGGCTTGCGCGAGCAAGGCACCCGCCAAGTCGACCACGACGACCCGTACGCAGTCCACCACCACGACCGACTCCGGTAACAACGCGACCTCCAACACCGAGGAGACGACCACCAAGCAGCAGGATGGTTCGTCCACCGTCCAGCGCACCGAGACGACCAAGACGTCGGTACCGCCCACCTCGCCCAGCTCCCCGTCCTCGCCGAAATAGCTGACCGCCGCCTGCCACGCGCTCCAGCGGCGCCCTGCGCGGATCGCCGCTCACGTCGTGAGGTTCCAGTGCTCACCAACCACCGCGAGAACGTTTAGAAAAAGCTGGCTGCAGAGGCAACCGGCGTGCGCCGATGGTTGCGGACGGCGAGGGAACGACGCAGCCTCCGGAGGCACGGCCTTCGTGAGTGCAGTGACACGCAAATCGAGCAGGGAGTGATGTGAACGTCATGGGTTCCCCGCACGCTGGGCACTACAACGCCACGGTCGACCTGCTCGAGTGGAATCTCGACGAGCACCGCGACCATCCCTATCTGATCACGTCGAGCAACACGTTCTCGTACGCCGAGGTCGTCGAGCGCGCGCGGACCTTCGGTGCCGGACTACTCGATCGTGGACTGGCGCATGGCGATCGCGTGCTGATCCTCACGAAGGACTGCGTCGAGCTCGTGTGCACCTTCTGGGGGGCGATTCGAGCGGGACTGGTCGCCGTACCGATCTCTCCGGCGATGATGCCGGCCGAGCTTCGCGGCGTTGTCGACGACAGCCGAGCCAAGGCGGTCGTGTTCGATCCGGGCAGCGAGCGCCTCGTCGCCGCGGCGAAGGTCAGCGAGATCCTGTGCATCGCGACGCAGCCATCGTCGATCGCTGGTGCCATCCCCTGGCCGGACGTCGCGGGAGCGCCGGAGCGTCTGCGAGATGTCGCGACCTGCACCAGCGACATCGCGTTCTGGCTGTACACCTCGGGCACGACGGGAACACCGAAGGGGGTGATGCACTCGCATGGCAACCTCCAGGCATCGCGGAATGGCCAGGCGAAGCAGGTGCTCGGCATGGGCCCCGGCGACGTGATCCTGTCGGTCTCGAGGATGCATTTCTCGTACGGCCTGGGGAACTCGGTGTTCGTCCCCGCGGCGGTGGGGGCATCGGTGATCGTGAACACCGCGCCTGCAATTCCGGCTGCCCTGCAGGCGCTGATCGACGTGTACGCGCCCACCTTGCTCTACGGCGTCGCATCGTTCTGGGCCGGCTATGTGGGGCTACCGGCGGCGAACACCGGACCGCGGATGCGAGCGGCGATCTCGGGTGGCGAGGTCCTCCGGCCCGATGTGTTCGAGAGGTTCCGGGCTCGGTTCGATGTGCCGCTCCTGGATAGTCTTGGCTCGACCGAAGCCATGTACCACGTCGCGTCGAACCGACTGGACGACATGGTCCCCGGCAGCGTCGGACGCCCTCTGCGCGGCTTCGAGGCTCAGATCCGCGATTCCGACGGACACGCCGTGATCGGCCAGCGCGGCGAACTGTGGCTTCGGGGTCCGCACATGTTCGTGGGCTACTGGAACCGTCCCGACCTGACCGCCCGCACGCTGGTCGACGGATGGCTGCGCACGGGCGACACCGCGCGGATCGTCGACGATCGCATCTATCACGAGGGCCGCGTCGACGACCTCATGAAGCTCGGTGGCAACTGGGTTGCTCCGCGCGAGATCGAGCAGGAGATCGCCGCCCATCCGGATGTGGCGGACGTCGCCGTCGCGATCGTCGACAACGATACCGGAGTTCCGATCCTGAAGGCGTTCGTCCGGTCCCGCCGCCACGACCCGGAGCTCTCGCGGGAGCTGTTCGATGCATGCAGTGCGCGGCTGGCGGCGTACAAGGTACCCCGCGCATTCGAGATCGTCGCAGAGTTTCCACGGACGGCCACCGGGAAGCTCAAGCGCTACCTGCTGCGGTCTGGAGCTGTGCTGCCGGAGGGCAGCGCGGCCGTGTCGTCCACCGAAGGCTTGCTCGCCCAGGTATGGAAGGAGCGGCTCTCGGTGGAGCATGTGAGCCGCACCGACAACTTCTTCGCACTCGGCGGCGACTCCCTCGCCGCATTGACGGTCCTGAACCAGGTGAGCGAGCAAGTCGGCATCACGCTGCCACCGTCGCTCATGTTCCAGAACGCCGGCCTCGCCGAGCTCGCTGCGCTCATCGATCGAATGGTAGGCGTGCCGGAGGCGGATTCGCTGCGACCAAGGCCCGAGCGGTCCGGACAGTTTCCCACGTCCGACGTGCAAACGCGCATGTGGCTCGTCGAGCAGATGGGCGGGCGCAGCAACACGCTCGAGGCGCTGGTGTTGCACGGGCCGCTCGACCACGAGGCGCTCGAGCGCGCCTGGGCGTTGCTCGTGGCCCGTCACCCGGCGCTTCAGGTCACGTTCCATTGCGAGGCGACGCGCACCGTCGTACAGCACATCGCGCCCCGCCCGGCGGCGAGCCTCGAGCATGCCAACCTCGAGCACCTGCCTGCCGATCAACGCGCGACGGAATGCGAGCGGATCGTCGCCGCTGCACGGCTCCACCGCTTCGACCTCGCCAGCTGGCCGCCGTTCTCGGCCACCCTGATTCGCATCGAGCCTCGGGAACATGTCCTGGCCATCGCGCTGCCGCATCTCCTGACGGATCGCTGGTCAGCCGATATCCTGTTTCGAGATCTGGCGGAGCTCTATCGTGCCGAGCTGGCTGGCACGGCTCCCGCCTTACCCCCGCTTCGACTGGACCACGTCGACCACGTTCTATGGCAGCGCGCCTCGACGAGGCAGTCCCAGCTCGGTCGCCACCTCGAGTTCTGGAGAACGGCACTGGCGGGCGCCCCGGAGGCGCTGCACATCCCAGCGGCGATGACCCCGCCCGCGGCGGCGTCGCAGGCGACAGGCAATGTGTCGTTCCAGCTCGACGACGCTCTCGTGCGCCGTCTGCGCGAGATCGCGCGCGAGAGCTCCGCAACCTTTTACCACGTCGGGCTGGCGGGGTTCTTCGCCGTCCTGCATCGCTACACCGAAGCCGCCGACATCGTCGTTGGGACCTCTGTACACAATCGGGGTGACGACGCGCTGTCGCAAGTCGTCGGGTGCTTCATGGATCACGTGCCGGTGCGAGCGAAGCTCGCGAAGCGCATCTCGTTCGCCAGGCTCCTCGCCGAGGTTCGGGACTTCGCGACGTCGGCATTCAGCCACTACGTCCCGTTGGGCGTACTCCTGGACGATCTCGGCCCCACCCGACATGCCGAGCATGATCCTGTGTTCCAGGTGACGTTCAACCTCGTCCGGCGCAGGCCGCAGTCCGCGTTTCCCGGATGCCGCGTCGAACGGCGTGTCGGTAGCCTCGAGATCGATCGGCTGTATCTCAACCTCAATCTACTGGAGACCGACGACCACGTTGTCGCGAGCCTGGACTACTCGGCGACCCGCTTCGAGCCATCGATGGCCGAGCAGCTCGCGGCACACTACGTGGTCCTCATCGAGGCGGCCGTCCTCGATCCGAACAGACCTGTCGAAGACCTGCCGATGATGCAGGACGACTACTGAGCTGCACTACTTTAGAAGTACGACTCGAGCTTGCTCCGCCGGCGGATGTCGGCCGTCGAACAATGGAAGCTACCACCGTGCTTGTACGTGTTCCGGTACGCGACCGGGATCGGCTTGAAGCCCCACTCGCGGAGCGCCCGTTGCAGCGGCTCCTCCTGCTTCTCGACGATGATGCGCTCGTGGTCGAGGCTCAACATGTTCATCAGCAGCCACTCGAAGCTGCGGAAGCTCTTCGAGTCGCGTGGATAGGTCGTGCGGGGACAGGTGAGCATCTCCCAGCGCGACTTCTTGAGCATCTCGAGAACCGGTCCATCTTTCATCGGGCGGTCCGGGTTGACGAGGAACTTGCCCGGACAGAGTGGCACGAAGGTCGCGTCGATGTGAACCGCGCGGTCGTCATGGAACTGTACCTCGTGCACGCGATACTCGTCGCCGAGGTGACGTCGGAGCCACTCGATCGCGAAACGGTTGCTCGTGTGGCTCCGCTGGAAGAATAGATCGCGCCCACATCTCGTGAGGTCGGCCGCGTCCCAGACGGGCTCGACTTCGGTCGTCACGGGCTCCCAGTCTGGCCCGCGCTTGTGATGCGGATGGTAGAGGTCATCGGTGTGCATCGCCTTGGGCGAAGCAGTCCATCTGGCGCCGCGCTTGAAGTAGTCCATGACCAGCCGGCGATACGGTCGGTACTCGAAGAACCGGGCGCGCCAGCTCATGTTCGACTCGATGATCTCCTGGCCGATCACGGTCATCACATCGCGAGGATTGTACTGCCCGGTACCGGACGGAGATGTGAAGTCCGGGGTCGAATACGGCTCGCTGTTGTCGAGCGTGTCCGGTCGGCGGACGATGACGCCTTCGGCTTCGAGGATGTGGACGAAGTCCTCGACCTCCTTGCGCGCCGGTGCGAGCTGCTCCTCGGTGAATGGCTGTCCACCATAGAGCAGGTGGTAGTCGCGAATCTCCTCGAGGCCCTGCGTCGGAACCATCGCTTCGTGCCCCGGCTCCCACGGTGAAACCACCGTGCCATCGACCACGCCAACGATGACCTCTTCGAGGTGATCCCATTCATTGTGGGAGTTCACGACTGGAAGGCTCGACATTCTACTACTCTCTTTGTTTTGAAGTTGACGACGCCTTGGGCCGCCAGATGAAGTAACTACTGCCGCGGGCTCCAGGATACGTCGTGACGAGCTCGTAGTTCGCGGTCAAATGCTCGGGGAATTCCTTGGCAAAATGGACGTCGCCGTACCAGCGATCTCCCCAGATGAATTCTGGCTGGTCGATCGGCATCTCCAGGATGACCGCACGGAAGAATCGTGTATCGAGACGCGTGTACAGCGCGCGAGCGACCTCCGGGTCGGAGTCCGCCATGATGCGCAGGTTGAAGGCATCCAGCATGAACGGGCGTTCCCCGGCCAGGATGGCCCACCACGGATTCTCGGTGAGCAGGGGACCGGAGCCGCTTCGGGTCTGGGCGATGACCTTCTCGATCGTGGGTCGCTGAGGTGGCGGCTGCCGCAGGATGGTTGGCACCACGACGAGCACGGCGAGGGACAAGCCAGTCATCGCCTGGGCCATCGGGATCCGCCCACGAGCACCGGAAGCAACCAGGAACACCATGGCAATGAAGTCGAAGTCGATCAAATGATTCCGATCCACACCCGGCGAGCCGTACATGACCAGCGTGATGAAGCCGGTCGTGAGAACCGCCAGCGGCAGCACGTCCCGGCGTTCCTGTGCCGGGAGCCCGGCGGCGGTGCCCAGCGCGAGTACCGCGAGGATCAAGTCCGACGGCAGCACGATCTTGAGCATCAGCAGCGGAGCGCGCAACAGGATCTGGCCCCACGACGCGCCCCCGGAGGCGACCGCGGTCATCGCTTGCAGGGCTCGCCCGCCGCTCGCGATATGGACCACAAGCAGCCCTGCGATGCAGCCGAGCGCCATCGATCCGGCGAAGCGCAGGGCAGCCTTGCGCTGACCGGCGAACAGCAACGACAGCGCCACGGCAACCGCGCCGAAGACCGTCGTCATCTTTGCCAGGAAGGCGAGCGTGAACAGCGCCGCGGTCAGACCGAGCCTGGGCCGATTGGAGACCCGATTGGAGACCCGGTTGGTGACGAAGACCACCAGCCCCCACAAGTTCAACGCTGCCGGGAGTAGGTCTCCGCGCACTTCGATCAGCGCGAGCTGTTGCGAATACAGACCCAGGGTGAGGGTGCACGCACAGACCGACAGCGAACGTTGCACGCCCATGCGCCGCAGCAGCAGATAGGCTGCCACCAGGATCGCGATCAGCGAGCCGAGCGAGATGAGATGGCCTGCCACGACGGGTCCCAGCCCGAGCTTGATCGCGCTCGCGTGGAGGACGACGTGTAGCGGGAAATAGCGTGTCCCGCCGAAGCCATCGTCCGAGACGAGAGCCCGGTAGAATTCGCCATTCGCCAGATCGACCGCCAGCCCTGTCCAGGTGCCCGACGGATCGCTGGTCACGATGCCGGTGTAGTTCGGCAGATCGCGAACGATGTGGCGCAGGGTGATGACCACCACTGCGGACGCGACGATCGCCGCGAGCCAGAAGCTCCAGCGATGGAAGGGGCTCGCCGGTCTTGCAGCCTCGGCGTCAACGGGCGCGGGTCCGTCAGCGGTCATTTGCCCTCACAGCCGTGTCTCGGCCCCAATTTCGGGTAACGAGATCCGGGTAACCACACCGTCGGGAGCCTGGACGACGAAGCAGTTCGACGTCGGATCGTCCGTGAAGTGGATCTCGATGCGCGACGGCTGGGTCTCGGCCAGCTCGAGCACCCTGACCTCGGCGCCGGGGACGGGAATCGGCCCGGGTGGCAAGGGCATCGGAGTGTTCAGCCGCGTATCTCCCGCATGGACGGCGCCTCGCTCGCTGCGGATCTCGATCGTACGATCGCCGGTTCTCGCGAGGGTGAGCGGGTTCTTTCCCGGCGGCGCCACGGTAACCTGGCGTCCGACCTCGGTGGCAGGCCAGCCGAGCCGCGCGGCGAGCCGGTAGTACTCCCGGAAGGCCATGATCGAACGCGGTCCACGAAGCCAGACGACCCTCCTGGACTCGCGGCATGTCATCGGAACGCGCCGGATCGCTTCGACCGTGGCCGCGTCGTCGTCTTCGACGAACCAGTAATGGACGAGCCCGACGAACCGTACAGGGGACCAGACGAACAAGTTCAGGATCATGATCAGCGTCGCCGTCGCCGCAGCGATCCGCATCCAGGCGGTCCCGCCCGCGCGGGCAAAGGCGGTCGCCGCCTGCCAGACCGCGACTGCCCAGAACACCGCCAGGCCGATCGTGAAGTAGAGCAAGCAGCGCACGGCGATGAACATGCCGGGCTCGATCGGAGTCTGGATGACCCCGAGCACGGGGACGAGTGAAAGCACCGCGCCGAGGAGGATGGCCCAGATGACGCGGCGGTCTTGCGACGATCGCGAGCGCATACCGGCCCAGAACCAGGGGACGCTGACCGCGAAGAGCAAACCGGCCCCTCCGAGGCCGAGCCCACCGAACGAGGCCTCGAAGTACCAGCGGAGGTTGTGCGCTGCGATCGACAGGAACCGGGCCGGCTCGCTGAATGGATCGGCGTAGAGCGGGTTCAGCTTGGCTCCGACACCACCCACCTTGAGCAGGGCCAGGAACGTGACGCAGATCGCCGCGAGCGGCAGGAGCGCGCGAACCCGATGCGCGCGTGACCCGGCGTTTGCGGTAGCCCCGAGGAGCTCGAACGCGACGACGAAGGCGAAGGCGCCGAGGCTGGTTTCGCTGAAGGCGAGCGCGAGCACCGACAGCCCGGCAGCAAGCCACAGTCCCGGCTTCCACCCCTCGCGCCACCGTACGTGCATCATCACGGCGAGCATCGCCAGTGCACCGCCGACGACGGAATGCAAGTTCGCGAACCACACGGCGCTCTCGGCGTGCAAACCATCAAGCGCAAAGATGCAGATCGCGAGGCTCTGGAGCTCGATCGGGAGCCGGCGCCGCAGCCACGCCCAGACGGCCCCGAGGAAACCGAGAAACACCACGAGGCTGGTCAGGTAGTACGGCAGCGGTGCGCGGCCGAATACCGAGTATGCCAGGGCGACCACCCCGCTCCACAGCGGCCGAACCTCGACCAGATAGGCATCGGGGTGCTTGTACCAGGGGTAGAGACCGGCCGCGATCCATCGACGGGTCTCGCCGTCAGGTCCTCCCCATCTGTTCATCTCGAAGGGCGAGACGAAGCGTGTGTCGAGGAGCGCCTGGTGCACGTGCGTATCCACGTCCATCGGAGCGCTGTGGAACGCGTAGATGGCCACGATCACGAGTGCGACGCCGCACGCTACGACCGCGCATTGATTCGATAGAGGCGACTTCAATGTCACACTTGATGATCGAGGGCTGTCACCGACCCGTCGATAACATGATCCAGCAGCAACTCATGAGTCAACGTGCGTGGATGGTGAATCGGCAGAGTAGACCTCCGGCAGATACTTGTTGACCAAGCGGTCGCCTTCTTTCAGCCGCGCAAAGCAGTACGGGAACGCCTGGTCGTAGGTCTTCACCGGGATGATCCGACATTCGGCAGATGCGTAGTGGATCGAAAGCGCTCGCCTTCGCCGATCGGTGCTGTTCCTTCCGCTGCCGTGGATGGTCAAGCTATGAAACAACACGCCGCCGCCGGCCGGCACGATGACCGGCGTGAACTGGATCTCCGCGCCAGGCGGACGGAGCGCTTCAGCCACACGCAGGTAGCTGGTGGCGCCGTCCACGCTGTCCCGGAAGTCTTCGGCGATGTTGCGCTCGACCACCTGCTGCCCCCATCGGTGCGACCCGGGGACCACTTGCACCGTGCCGACCTCGGGGGACATGTCATCGAGGGCGATCCAGCACGTCAGCATTCGTGGACTTGTCGAGAACTGCCAATAACGATAATCCTGATGGGTCGCGAGCGGGGCGCCGCCAGGCGGCTTGTCGAGGAGTTGATCCTCGATCACCGACACGGCACTGGTTTCGAGCAAACGCGCCGCAGCGCGCCCGAGCTCGGCGCGCGTTACCAGCGACCAGATGTCCGCGTCGAGCAGCCGCCCATTGACCACCCAGTGAGTCGTGCGCGAACCTCCGAAGATTGGATGCGGCGATGACTGTATCGCGGGTGGGCGACGATCGCCCTGATACTGACCCGCCAGGATCCGATCCAGGCTGCGCCGGGCAATCGCGACGGTCTCCGCATCGAGGATGCGATCGAGGATGAGAAACCCATCGCGTTTGAACTGCTCCGCCCGCTCGTCGTCGCTCAGCAAAAGCTCTCCTTGTAGGGCCGGTGCGCGTGCGCGTGACCGCTCGCCCGCTTGCCTGAGATGTACCACTGGCAGCTAGCGACGTACACGCTCCACGCGATCCCGCGTGCCTTGCAAACCGTGTTCCACGTCACTGGCTCGAGGAACCCCTCGGCCCGCATCCTTGACAGCCCTGAACGCCGCTGCGCAGAATTCCGGGCTCATGAAGACTCGGCTGCTGTCTCGTTCTGATGTAGTCGAGATCGTGCGAAAGGTCGGTCGCGATGCACTGATGGACGCGATGATCTCGTCGTTGACTGACGCGTTTCTTCGCTACGACTCGCGAGCGGTCGAGGTGCGAAAGCGAGACGGATTCAACTACGATCGCTCTCCCCGAAACCTGATCTCACCCGAGGTGGCGGGCGGCCTCCTGGAATGGATGCCGGTGCTCGAGCTCGGCGCCGCGTCGACGATCAAGATGGTCGCCTACAACCCCAAGAATCCTGCGCGCCATGGCATCCCGACCATCATGGCGACGATCTTCCAGCACGACATCAAGACGGGGCATCTTCTGGCGATCACGGACGGCGTGTTCCTGACGGCACTGAGAACCGGAGCGGCGAGCGCGATAGCCACGCGAGTTCTCGCGCACCCCGACGCGAGCGTCGTCGGGGTCATTGGTTGTGGAGCTCAGGCAGTGACCCAGCTCCACGGCCTTTCGCGAGTCATGCGGATCGAGAAGGTGCTCGCCTACGATCTCGATCCAGAAGCACTGGGCTCGTTCCCCGATCGCGTCGCGTTCATCGGCGTCGATGTCGTCCCGACCGACGTCGCGAGTCTCGAGGGGAACGTGGACGTCCTGGTCACGGCGACCTCGGTCGCGGTCGGGCAAGGTCCCGTGTTCCCCGGTCGTGCGCTCCGGCCGCACCTGCATATCAACGCGGTCGGAGCAGACGTGCCGGGCAAGACCGAATGTCCAGCGACGGTCGTCGAAGCCGCCGCTCTGGTGTGCCCGGACTTCCGCGCGCAAGCGATCATGGAGGGCGAGTGCCAGCAACTCCCCGAGGATCGGATCGGGCCAAGCCTGCCGCAGATCGTCAAAGACCGGGCACATTACAGAGACTACAGGTCTCGCCTCACGATCTTTGATTCGACGGGCTTCGCGCTCGAGGACAAGGTCGCCATGGAATTGTTCCTGGGGTACGCGGAAAAGTTCGGGCTCGGCACCGACATCGCCATCGAGGCGATGCCACTCGACCCGCTCGACCCGTACTCCCTGGAGCTCGAACCTCTCGTGGTCCGCCGTTCTGGCAACGACTTCGACCTCCGGCGGAACTGACATGATCGCGACGGACAAGTTCGTATTTCTGCACCTCGAGCGGACCGGCGGTAACTTCTTCAGCGAGTTCCTTCGCCTGTTCATTCCCGGTGAAGAGCTCGGCTATCATGCTCCGCGGAAACGCCTACCCGAGCGCTACGCTCACCTGCCGGTGATCGGGTTCATTCGAAACCCGTGGGACTGGTACGTCTCTTTCTATTACCACAAGCGATTCAAACTCGATATCCTGCGAGACGATCCCGCGCTGGAGAACCTCGATTTCGCTCCGGCAACCCGCGCCCTGCTCCACCTCGGAAGCGATCGTCCGCCGTTCAATGAGGTCAAGCAAGGCTTCGTGAACCTGTGTCCCGAGCTTCCACCACAGGAGAGCATGGGGGTAACGAAGAGCGAGCTGCAGGATTTTCGCGACGAAGGCATCGGCTTTTACACCTGGATGGTACTCCGCATGTTCACATGCGGGGGCTCACTCGACGACGTGAGGTTCGGGAGGTTCGAGAACCTCGTCGAGGAGATCATTCCACTGCTCGTACAATTCGGGTATGATATTACCGATGAGATGTCAGTGAAACTGAGTTCGCTCAAGAACCCGAACCCGACGAATCACGACCATTATAGCAAGTATTACGATGACGAGCTCAGAGCTCTGGTGGCCAGGCAGGATCGGCTCATCGTCGAGCGCTTCGGTTACAAGTTCGAAGCGTCGCCGCCGTCGGTGAAGTAGCCGAGGCTCGTGGTCGCAGCTGGTTCCATGCGAGCGTAGATCATTCGTAGAGCCTGAAGAACGCGGTCTCGCCGACCTCGCGCCAGTGGGCGCGGAGATACGGCAGGATCGACGAGTCCTCGTCCTCGTCGCTCACCGGCACGAGCCCCGTGGCGAGCGCGTCCGCGCCGTACTTCTGGACCAGCATCGTGATGCGGCCGCGCTGCGCATCGAGCGCGTTCACCGCGCGGTGCACGAGCGCGGGATGATCGAACCCGAGCTCGACGTCGATCCACCAATCGACATCGAGCGGGTTAGGCTGCGCCGCGAACGCCCACCACCCGGCCGCGTCCGGGACGATGGCGTATCGGCGGCCGCGGGCGGTGACGGCGTCGCTGGTACGGCGGAGATCGGCGAGAAATGCATGGGTGCGTTCGTTGGTGCGGATCAGCCGACCGCCGGGCAGCGTGGTGCCGAGATCGTGGGTCAGGTGCCGCGCGTCGTCCAGATAGACGTACTGGGTCCGGACGGTGATGAACGCGGCGAGCGCGAGCGCGGTGAGGCCGAGCAGAGCGGCGTCGGGGACCAGCCCATCGGCCAGGCGATCCGAGCGCGGCAGCGTTACGGCGATCACCAGCATTCCGGAAGCAATCGCCGGCGTGAGATAGCCGTGCGAAAGCGACGCAGCGACGCCGAGTGCGAGCGCGATCAGGACCAAGCTCCGGTTCTCACCACGCTGCGCGACAACGGCGATCGCCAGGTAGGCGACCAGCGTGAAGCTGTACATCGGGAACGCCAGTGGGATCGGCCACGGCAGGACGCGAACGAACAGGCCGAAGAACAGCGGTGCAACCACGAGCGCACGCGCCCAGCGCGCGGCTCGGTGTCCGGCCCAGCGATCGACGACCAACACCAGAATGCCGAGGACGATACCGACCCGCGAGTTGAGGCCCGTGTACATCTCGTACATCCCATCGAGGAGCGGACCGCTGGTCAGCGTCAGTTGCTGCACGGCGTCGTGGAGGGCACCGGCGAGACCGAGCACGATGATGTAGAGTGCGCCGGGCGCGAGAACGGCGGCGACGTGGCGCCACGAGCGATGCCCCCCGAGGGCGACGAACGTGACGGTGGCGGATACCACGAAGCTCTGCTTGCAGATGCAGCTGAAGCCGATCAGGACGTAGCCGAGCGTGCGTGCCCGGCCAGCGCGCGTGCGCACCAACGCGACACCCATGCAGGTGGCGCACACACCGTCGATCGTGTGCCATGCCATCGGCGGTACGTAGTGGGCCGTTGCGATGAACACCAGGACGGCGAGTGCGAAGCGCCGGCCGCCGAGCGGCTGCGTGTAGCTCTCGAGGACCCGCACGCACGCCCAGGCAATCGCACCGAACTGGCACCACACGAACCAGCGCGAGGTCCAGTAGCCCAGCTCGCCCGCGAGTAGAAACGGCGCGTGCACCAGTCCCGAGCCGACCGGGCGTACCGAGATGAAGTCGCGATGCGGGACCTCGCCGGAGACCAGCCGGCGCGCGAGCGCGAGGATCATCCCATCGTCGGTCGGCGAGTACCCCGCACGCGATAGCCAGACATGGGCGACGGTCGGTATGGCGACGATCGCGAACAACGCGAAGGAGCGCTTGCCGTCGCGCAACGCAGTGGGGGTCCGCACGGCGGGCGAGGTTAGCATGGCCGGTGCACGACCCGTTTGCGTGCCCCGCAGTCGCCTCGAGTCTCGAGCTCGTTGGTGACACGTTGGCGAGCACGGAGCCGCGCACGTTCCCGACGCGGCGTGGCGACGCCGATCGGCTGCGAGCTCGGCTCACACGGAGTGGCCGCCGGGATGACGATGCGCGCACCGTGGTTGTTCCCAGCTGCACACGTCGTGTAGCATTGCCGGGATGAGCGCCGCGATCGTGAAGCAGTTGCTGGCGAGCGCGCTCGGGGTCCCGGTCGAGCGCATCGGCGATGATGCGGCGCGGGGCAGGCTGCGGGGCTGGGACAGCATCGGTCACGTGGACGTCATCACCGCGCTCGAGGATCACTTCGCCGTGGAGCTCGACGATGCCGAGCTCTTGCGGATGACGTCGCTGCCCGAGATCATCGCCGTGCTACGCGCCAAGGGCGTGTCGCTAGACTGACCTCGTTGCGTACCGAAGCTCCAGCTGCTTGCGATCGACCTTCCCCGTCGCGCCGCGGGGCAGCTCCTGTGCAAATCGGATCTCGTCGGGAATCTCGTAGTCGACGAGCACCTGGCGCATCAACTGCAACAGTTCGTCCTCGGTGACGGCCGCGCGCGCCACGACGTAGGTCACGAGCTCGTGCTCGTACACCGGATGCGGCACGGCGATCGTCATGCACTCATGCACCGGCGCGAGGCGCTGGATGTACGAGTCGATGTTCAAGAGGTTGACCCGGTAGCCGCGTCGCTTGAGTGTCTCGTCGAGCCGGCCGGTGATGTAGTAGTCGCCGCGGTCATCGAAGAAGCCAACGTCGCCCGTTCGGTAGTAGCGCTCGCCCTGGTACGTGACGACGGCGTTCGCGGTTACCTCGGGGCTGCCACGGTACTCGTCGAGTACCTGGACGCCGCCGATCCACAGCTCGCCCGGCTCGCGCGGCCGCGTGATGACGCCGCCGGCTGGATCCATCACCAGGCACGTCGTGCCGCGGATCGGCTGGCCGACGGAAACGTTGAACTCGAGCATGTCGTGCTCGGGGGAGCCGGAGAGCGTCTTGGCGTGGCAGTACACGGTGCACTCCGTCGGCCCATACAGGTTGTAACAGCGCGCCTTCGGCAGGTTGCGCTGGATGGCATCGTAGACACCATACGAGAAGCGGCTGCCCCCGAGGAGCAGGTGCTCGATGCAGCCGAGCTTGCGCCGCCTCATCACCGCGTTCATGAGCAGGCTGCTCATTGTGTTTGGCACGGTCACAAGCGTCGTGATCTGATCGCGCTCGATCTGCGCGGCGAGCTCGAACGCGTCGCCCTTGACCTTCGATACGTAGTGCCGCCCCCGGCCGCTCAGCAGCAAGGCGATGTTGAGCAGCGACATGTCGAACGTGAACTCCGCGGTCAGCAGAACGCGGTCGTGCTCATTGATGGTGGAGAAATAGCCGTCGACCCAGCTCACGAAGTTCGAGAAGGCCTCGCGCGAGATCACCACGGCCTTCGGGGTGCCCGACGTGCCCGACGTGCACATGATGTATGCGACGCGTTCTGGCTCGGGGCTCGGCGCCGGTGCAATAAACCGATGCGGCCCGGGATCGTCGCGCCGGCAGATCGCGTCGAACGTAGCGTCGTCGAGTACCTTGCAGGCGGTCAGCTCGACGACGCGGTCCAGCCGCGACGCTGGCCAGTCGAGGTTCAGCGGTACGAACGGCCTGGCGGTTTCGAGCGCGGCACAGATCGCGAGGACGTAGCGAGGGTGTCGATCGAGCAGGAGCCCGACCGGCTGTGATGGTGGGAGCGTCGCCAGATGGTCGCACAGCGCGAAGTACATCCGGCGCATGTCCACGAGCTCGAGCTGGTGCCCGTCGTGATCGTGAAGGGCGATGGCGCCATCGCAGGCAACGCGCGCCCGCTGTGCAAGATCCACGGAAACTTTCGTAGCATCCATCGATCCCGGATCGCAAGCTCGCATGTTAGCGTCGTCGCCGTGAGCGAGACTCGCGAGCCCGCCGTCGTGATGCGCGCAGCGGGTACTGCCGCTCTCGTCCTCGCATTGGCACTGTTGACTGCGCGAATTTTCGCGGAAGGCGTGGAGCGCGTCGTGCCGATCCACAGCCAGTTCTCGCTGCTCGATCTGAGCCGCACGGCCGGCGCGATCGACGCCGCGGAGCACGAGCGCGTCGATGTGGCCTTCATCGGCACATCGGCCGTGTGGTTCGGATTCGAGCCGCGCCGGTTCGACGCGGAGCTGGCCGCGCGCGGCCACCCCCTGACGTCGTTCAACTTCGGGCTGGTGCCGACGTTCTTGCGTCTCCAGCGGTTCTTCGCCGATGCGATCTGCGAGGCCCATCGAGCGCGCGGCACGCGCTGGACGATGATGATCTACGAGATCGCGCCCGCCGAGTTCCTGGACAAGCTGGTCGCGCAGGACCTCACCGACCCGTCGGTCGCGGCCTACAAGGAGCAGGTCGCGGCGATGACGCTCCGGCCGGCAGAGCTCGTCTCCGAGCTGCGCCGCGATCCCGGTAGCACGCTGCGCGCGCTGCTCGCGAAGCCGCTTGGCCATCGCGGCCCGGCGGCCGTGTTCGAGGCCGTGTCGACGTATCTCTACGAGGACCTCGAGCCCGAGCCGTGGCGGAAGCCCGTACCAGCGCTGCTCGCGGCGGTCAGGCCTTTCTGGGACCTGCATCGCCGGACGACGTGGCGCCCCGAGGCCCGCGGCTTCTTGCCGGTCGACCCGGAGGCGCGCGCCGCATACGACGAGATCATGCGGCTCAACCACACCGAGCGGGAGCTGGCCAAACAGCGCGTCATGGCGACCGAAGACCTCGGCCTGCTGCCGATGGAGGTCAACGCCGCCGCCGTCGAGCGCATCATCGAGCAGATCCGCGTGCTCGCGCGGTGCCCCGAGCGCGTCGTGCTCGTGGTGATGCCGCTCAGCCCGAACATCATGCGTGCGATGCGGCCGGAGGCACGCAAGCGGCTCTCGGACGTGATCGCGAAGGTCGAGCGCGACACCGGATATCCGCTGCTCGACTTCGTCGACCTCCCCGAGCTGGGGCTCGACGACTTCTACGACGCCGAGCATCTCTCGCTGACGGTGAGCGCCGGGAAGTTCAGCAGCTTGCTCGCGGACCGCGTGGCCGAGCTCCTTGACTATTCCGCGCTGCCATCCGGCAGCGCTGCCGCTCCCGGCGGAGCCGGGCGCGTCGATCACCCCGCGCTGCCATCCGGCAGCGCCGCCTCGCCCGGCAAGCCGGACCTCCGCGACCGATGACGTTCACGACGATCTACTTCGCGCTGTTCTTGACCGTGTTCGTCGTGCTGTTCCACGTCGCGCGCAGGTTCCCGGCGCGGGCGCGGCAGCTCGTCGTG
This sequence comes from Kofleriaceae bacterium, assembly GCA_036403075.1. Classification (GTDB taxonomy): domain Bacteria; phylum Myxococcota_A; class Polyangia; order Haliangiales; family Haliangiaceae; genus JABFXX01. The sequence goes on along the minus strand of DASWRS010000511.1, from coordinate 40,211 downwards.
GTCGCGAACATCGCATTCTATGCGACCTGGGGTATCGCGTACGTGCCGCTGCTGCTCGGCTCGAGCATCCTCGCGTTCGTGGCGGCGCGCCGCATCGACGCCGCCGGCGAGGCGTCGCAGCGCCGGCGCTGGCTCGTCGTCGGCGTGGTCGGCTGCCTCGCGCTGCTTGCCATCTTCAAGTACGCGAACTTCGTGCTGTCGAACGCGTACGTCGTGCTTCACGCCGCCGGGTGGTCAGGGACGGAGCTCTACTCGGACCTGGCGCTGCCCGTCGGCATCTCGTTCTTCACGTTCGTCAACGTCGCGTACGTGGTCGATGTGTATCGGCGGAGCATCGGTGCGCAGCATGCCGTGTTCGATTGCCTCGCGCCGCTCACGTTCTTTCCGCACCTGCTGTCAGGGCCGATCGTACGCATGCCACAGCTGGTTCCGCAGTTCGAGCGCCTCGCCGGGATCCAGGCGAACACGTACCGCTTCGGTCTGCTGCTGCTGTTTCTCGGCCTCGCGAAGAAGACGCTCGCCGGTCTGCTCGACCCGGTCGCGGCATCGGTGTTTGCAGCTCCGCCGAGCGAGCTCGCGGCATGGACCAGCGTGTTCGCATATGCCGCACAGATCTATGCGGACTTTTGCGGCTACACCGACATGGCGCTCGGCGCCGCGTTGCTCGTCGGCATCGAGCTGCCGCACAACTTCGAGCTTCCCTACGTCGCGACCTCCCCGATTGACTTCTGGAGGCGCTGGCACAAGACGCTATCGTCCTGGATCCACGACTACGTGTTCATGCCGCTCGCGCGCTCCTCGCGGCGCACGTACGCATCGCTCTTGATCACGTGGCTCCTCGTCGGCGTCTGGCACGGTCCGAAGTGGACGTTCGTTGCCTACGGTCTGTATCACGGCCTCGCGATCATCGCGACGCGGTTCATCTCGAAGCGAGCTCCCGATGCCTGGCATGACCAGGCGGCGCGCTGGCCGCTCGCGACGTTGTGCCGCGCGATCACCTTCGTCGTCGTCGCGATCAGCTTCATCTTGTTTCGCTCGCCCGATCTCGGCGCCGCGGCCCGCCTCGCGAGGTCGTTGTTCGTCGCGGATGCCGGGTCCGTGTTCAGCTACGCAGCGTGCTTGACGCTCGCGCTGGTCGCCGTGGCGCTGGTCGTGCCGCATCTCGTGGACGCCGTGATCTGGAAGCGTCGCGATGCCGTCCAGCGCGACCTGGTGTTCTGGCCGGCGAGCGTGCTCGCGGTGACGTTCACGCTCGTCTTCGGCACGAACGCCGGCAGCTTCATCTACTTCAAGTTCTAGATGTAGCTCGCCAGGCTTACCTGATCATCACGTCAGCTTCCGAGCGACGGATGAGGCGATGCGCTTGCCGAAGATCATGAACGGCTTCTCGACGACGGCCAAGGACATGAACGAAATCAAGACGCTTGCCGCCACACAGGACGGCAGCAGGATCCCGAGCGGGACGACACCGTAGAACGCGTGGAGCGCCGCGATCAATACGATCCCGTGCAAGAGATAGAGGCTGTAGGAGATCGTGCCAAAGAATCTCATGGTCCGGGTCGACAAGAACCTGGATAATGGTGCCGAGTACATCACGAACATGATGAAGATCACGGCCCCGGAACCACTCAGCCAATCGCCGATGACCACGGTGCGCATGGCTTCAGCCGTCAGAAAACGATCGACGCTGCCGCCGTAGGTGAAGAGGATGAAGCCAGCCCCCCCCAGTATCGCGATCTGCCAGCTGTGACGTTCCAGCCACCATTGCTTGAGCGCCTCACGAAACTTGAAGATCACGCTGCCCGCCCAGAAAAAGATCGTATAGTGTAGTGTGAAGTAATACGTATTCTGCGACAGGTAGTGATTGTCGGCCAGCGTGGCCCACGTGAAATCCAGCGCGATCAGCCCGATGCCGAAGCAGATGTTTCCTCTCAGTCCAAGCCTGGCGACGACTGCATGGAGGAGAGGGAACAGGAGCGAAATTCGCATCTCCTGAACCAGCGACCAGATCACGAAGACGAGCCTGTCCGTCTTGAACTGGCCGATCATGACCGCGTGATCCAGCAAATCTCTTCGCGTGGGCGGCGTCGTCCAGCAGCTATTGAACCAGTCACCAAAGGCAGGAATGGGCCCCTTGTACAGGAAGTGCTGCAGAACGACCGCGGAGAGCACGGCGAAGAAGTATGCGGGGTAGATCCGGAACACTCTGTTGATCGCGTACGGCAGATATGTCTTGGGCGTATTTCCGGGACCGGACACCATCGCTGACAGTGCAAATCCGCTGAGTACGAAGAACATGTTTACCCAGTGATAACCGTCGAAGATGACGTGCAATGGTGTGTGATCCATCGCGATCATCGTGTCGGCCACGGATGGATAACCAGTCGCGTCCTGGAACAGCTCGTGGGTGTAGTGGGTGCACAGGATGCACAGCGCCCCGAGCCCCCGGAGTCCATCGATCGAAGCGACGTGGCGTGGGGACCGGTTCATGGTGCGATGATGACTCTTGGGCCTGGCTACTGGCGCTCGAGAAAGACGTTCTGGGCCCGCAACGATGCCTGTAGCCGATCCACATCGATCGCTGCAACGTCGCATCCGCGCTGGACGCTGAGCGCGCTCGCCGTCCCCGCGGCCTGGCCCATGACGAAACACGGACCGCTGACGCGCGCCGAGGCTTGCGCGTCCTGGGTCGCCGAGAAGCAGCGGCCCGCCACGAGCAGGTTGTCCACGCCGCGCGGCACGAGCGCGCGGTAGGGGACCTGGTGATAGCCCCGGCCGGCGATGAACGTCCACTCGACGCCGCCGAGGACGTGCTTCTCCATCGGCCAACCAGAACAACCGATCGCATCGGGAAAGTCCCGAGCCTCCGCGACGTCCGAGGCGGTCAAAACATACTGGCCGATGATCCGCCGGGTCTCGCGGATACCGAGCTGCGGGGCGATCTCGAGCACGTAGCTGTGCTCGAAGCCCGGAACTTGTTCACGCAGATAGCGGTCCGCCTGGAACACCTGTTCGCGCCCCAGGATCTCCCCGCGTGTCATGTGCTCCACGTCGGTCCCATCGAGCGATCGGCCTGCCAGACTCACCTGCGTCATGTTCATGCGCCACTCGCCGGGGTGGGCCTGCGGCGCGGCGATCGGCGAGGCTCGCATGAAGCCGCGCTCGCCACGCGCCCTCGCTTCGGCAGCGTGGCGGCGGATCACGGGCAATCCATCTCGTTCGGCAACCTCCGTATCGACGCCGCCCATCCGGAACATCATCGTCGGATACGCCAGATATCCGCTGCTGTCGCCCTTCTCGTACGGAGCCCCGGACCATGCGGCGAGATCCGCGTCGCCGGAACAATCGATGAAGGTGCGAGCGCACAGCGCAGCACGGCCCGACTTGCTCTCCACGATCAGGCCCACGATCCGCGACCGGTCCATCACCGCGCCCACCGCGAGCGTATGCAAGCGGAGCCGAACGCCGGCGTCGAGGAGCAGCTGATCGGCAGCATGCTTGTAGGCCGCATTGTCGTACGAGATGACCGTCGTGGCGCCCTTGCTCTGCGGCTGATTCAATCCGCCGAGCGCACGAATGCGAGCGAGGATGTCGTCGCCGATTCCATGGACGACCTGCGTCACGACGCCGCCCACGTCGGCGAACAACCCGCAGAAGTTGGTCACCATCGCGGCGGTTCCCATCCCGCCCAGGAACCCGTAGCGTTCGACCAGGATGGTCCTCGCGCCCATGCGCGCCGCTGCCACGGCGGCCGAGATCCCGGACGGTCCTCCACCGAGGACGAGCACGTCGGCCTCGTCCACGACCGGTAGATCGCGTGCCGGCTCCGAGATCGTCTTCATGCTCAAAGGATGATGCTCAGCTTGCCATGCGGGCGGAGTGCTTCCAGGTCCAGGATGGCTTTCCGGACCTGGATCTTCAGACCGTCCGCGCGGCGGACGAGCGTGTATTCGTATCGACCCACGAAGGTCTCTGCCACGTCGCCGCGGAAACGGTAGACCGCGAAGTTCGCGGTCACCTCGACGGTGGCGGTGTCGGCGCGGCGAATGCGCACGTTGGTGATCAGGCGGCGCGTACGCGACGGTGGATTCTCTGCCCAGGCATATTTGCCGAGCAGCTGTTCAGCTCGCGCCCGCAAGCGCTTCGCGTCGTCCGAGATGATCGACAGCGTGGTGCTCGGATCGGCATCGCGTGCATCCGTGGCGGGCACGATGTACGTCACGTCATCCGTCAACAAGGCGAGCCATTCGTCGAGGCGCCATTCATCGAGTAGCGCTGCTTCGGCGAACAGAAAGTCCTCGACCTCCTGCCGTAGCACGACGTTACTCGCCCCCTGTCATGAGCTCGTTCCACCTTCTCCAGAACGCGCGGATCTGCAGCTCGTCGTCATGTCGCGGATGTTCGCGCTTGGCCCCCTTCGAGACGTCTGACCACACAACCTCCTTGTTCGCGAAGGCGCGCTGGCACGATTCGAGGAGCTCCGTGTCATCGGGGGTGCCGAATCCGCCGGGCCCGAGAAACGTGAGAAAGCTGTCGATCCGCATCCGACGATCCTCGGCGCTCTCGTCCGCGCCGGCGAGCGCCCACGCGGTGATCTCCACGTAGTCTTCGGAGATCGGGAACGAGGATCGAATCACCACAGAGATTGCATCGTTGATGATGAGGTTCGGAAACAGTATCAGGTTGCGGTTGTACTGCGTCATCTGATCCGCGCGCTCGCGGCCGAACCGTTCCTCGATCCGGCGGCGTCGCAGTTCGATGTCGCTCCGCATCGACTCGGGGAACGGCGGCCCCCAGTGCGCGACCAGACGTCCCCCTGCCGGCGGGGTGCTCTCGACGGCGGCATGGCCGTTGTGCAGATCGATGCCCCTGCCGGTGCGCCGCAGCGTGTTGCTATCTCCACCTGCGCCGATGGCGTAGTCGAAGTAGCGCTTGTGCACCGTGGCGACATGGTAAAGGTCGATATTGTTCTCGATGACGAGCTTCCAGTTGGCCCGTGTACAGTAGAAGTGCGTCCCGGCGATCACCTCCATGCCGCTCTCCGACTGATCGCACACCAGGTCGAGGTAGTCCTTGGCGTCCTTGAGATACTCGACCAGCGGCTCGATATCGGGATTGAAACTGATAAAAATGAATCCACGATAGATCTCGACCCGCGGCGGGCTGGCGAGCGCGAGGTCGTCCCGGTTGAATGCGTCACTGTAGGCGTCTGCTTGTGGCAGACCGATGAGGCGGCCCTGGTTACTGAACGTCCAGCCGTGATACGGGCAGCGAAACGTGGGCGCGCACCCCGAAGCCGTGCGACAGACGGGAACGCCGCGATGGGTGCACGTGTTGAGGAAGACGCGAACGTTGCCGTCGTCACCTCTCACCACGATCACGGGCCGACCGGCGACCGTCCGGGAGCAGAACGCACCGCTTGCCTTGAGCTCCGATTCGTGTGCGGCGTAGATCCAGGTGCGATCGAAGACCTTCACTCGCTCCTGGCGCAGGATCTCGGGGTCGGTAAAGACCCGTCGATTGACCTTGAAGGAGCCGAGCTCTCTGTCATCGATGATGAACGGCGTCGTCATTCTTGGTTCCAGGACAACACGTCGCGGTGTGTTCTCTCCAGTGTGGTGGCACCCGCAGGTAGCCTGATCAACTCATACGATTGCAGGATGGTCAGCAGCAGCTCGATCGCGGTCTCGTCGGCGGGTTTCAAGGTGTAATGGAGACGGTGGAGATACGCCGCTGCCTCGTCTCGAGTGATCCAGCCCTCGTCCGCCATCTGATCGGCGATCTGCGCGTACTGCCGCTCGCCTTGTGCAGCGGCGTCGACCAGGCGTTGGGAGACGTCGGCTGCGATCGGCCGGCGGCTCGCCCAGACGCCAAACACCATCGGGAGCCCGGTACGCTGGTTCCAGGCCTCCAGCAAATCCCACGACTCGGCGAACGACGAGCGAGCCTTCATCGCCTCGTCACCGATGAGCAGTGCCGCGCTGCCGCGGTCGATCTTCGCGTTCGCTCGCGCTTCGTCCGCCGGCAGCCTGATGATGGCTGGATTTCGTCCCATGCGACGCAACAGCGCCAGGAGAAGCATGGTGGACGTGCGCGAATCTTGTGCGGCATAGATGACGGACGCCTCGTATGGCTTCACGTCGGAGAGCAGCAGGACGCTGCCAAGGGTCCTGCTTGCCGCGATCCCGATGCCCGGAACGCGATGCCAGCCCGCTTCGGCCGCCTTCACCACGGACACGACCGATACGTCGACGCGATCTCGTTCGAGGAGCTCCGTCGTGCCCGCGCGCGTGTCCCTGATTAGCTCGACATCCGGATTCGTCCCGAGCGAGAACCACAGCGGGCGAGCATTGAGCTCATCGAGCGCGCCCAGTCGAAGCTTCATATAGACGGCCTCCGAGCCGCGACCAGGGCCCGACGGTGATGCTACGTACAAAGCCGAGGCCTGTCAATCCGCTGCCCCGCCCGAGCGCCCGAGCACACCTCTGACGAACGCCCCTCGTACTGTACAATCACGGCCGATGTTCCAGCCCGCGCATCGATGGTTCGAGGAACAGGTAGATCGAACGCCCGACGCTCCGGCTGTCGTGTTCGACGGCCAGATGTTCACGTATCACGAGCTAGAGACCCGGTCCAATCGCCTCGCGCATCGCCTGCTGCGCGTTACCAGCGCTCGCGACACGTGTGTCGGCGTGGTGCTCCGTCGTGGCATAGATCACCTCGTCGCGTTGCTCTCGCTCCACAAGGCCGGCTTGACGCTGGTGCCGGTATCGAGCGTCTCGTTGAACGAGCCGCAGGAGCGCATGGCGCACATCGTCGAGAACGCGCGAGTCCGGCTGATCCTGACTCACCGCGACCTCGGCAACTCGTGGCCGCATATCGAGCACGTCTTGTTCGAAGACCAGGCGGACGTGCCGGTATCTCGGCCCTCGGTTTCGGTGAATCCCGATGATCTCGCCTACGTCATCCACACGTCGGGGTCGACCGGCCGACCCAAGGGCTGCGCGATCGCGCACCGGGGCCTGGCCAACCTGGTCGCCTGGCAGCTCGACTACTCGCGCGGCACGTCCGAGCAGCGGACGTTGCAGTTCAACGGGCTCAGCTTCGATCTCTGTTTCCAGGAGATCTTTCCGACCTGGGCGGTCGGTGGTTGCCTCGTGGTCATGCCAGAGTCGGCGCGCCGCGAGCCCGGCGTGCTACTCGACCTTGTGAGCCGCGAGCGTGTATCGCGCCTGATCCTGCCGTTCGTGGTTTTGCGACAGCTGGCCGACGCGGCCGAGCTGACCGATCGCACGTTGCCCGATCTGCGGGAGGTATACGTCGGCGGCGAAGCACTGCAGCTCACACCAGCGATCCGCACGCTGTTCCGGCGCAACCCCGAAGCTGCGCTGATCAATGTCTATGGTCCGACGGAGGCCCACATCGTCACTGCCTACAAGGTTCCTGGAGCCCCGGACGACTGGCCTGCAGTTGCGCCGATCGGGACGCCGATCCGCGGGACGAGAATCTACATCGTCAACCAGGCCGGGCAGAAGGTGCCGCCAGGCTTACCGGGTGAGGTCATGATCGGGGGCGACGCCATCGCGCGGGGGTATCTCCACAACCCGCGGGAGACCGCGGAGCGGTTCGTTCCGGATCGGTTCGCCAATGAACCCGGAGCCCGGGTCTATCGCACCGGCGACCTGGCGCGCCGGCTCCCCAGCGGTGTCCTGGAGTTCGTCGGCCGGATCGATCATCAGCTGAAGATCCGCGGCTACCGAGTCGAGCCCGGGGAGGTCGAGGCTGCGCTCGTCGCGCACCCAGGTGTGCGGCAGGTCGCCGTTCAGGGCCGCAACGACACCGGTGAGATGCGACTCGTGGCGTACCTCGTACTGCGAGGCGCGCCGCTATCGCCCGGCGAGCTTCGCGCGTTCCTGGCGCCCCGGTTACCGGACGAGCTCATTCCCAGCGCGTTCGTCGTGATGTCGGAGTTGCCGCTCACGCCGGACGGCAAGGTGAACCTCAAGGCGCTGCCGGCGCCGCAGGCCGCGGCTCCACGCGAACCCGAGACCGACGGGGCGTCGCGCGTCGAGAACATGGACGCGCTGGAACGACTCATCGCCGACGTCTGGCAGGAGGTGCTCGAAATCCAGCACGTCGCCGCCGACGACAACTTCTTCGAGCTCGGCGGCCAGTCGATGCTGGCATTCCGGGTGATCACGCGGCTCAACGAGCTGCTCTCGCTCCGGCTGCCGGTCATGGACGTCTTTCGATTTCCAACGGTCAGCGAGCTCGCGGTGAGCGTCCGCGAGCTGCAAGCCCAGGTAGGCTCGATGGAGAAGCCGCCCTTGCTGCGTGATCCCGGCCTCCCGGCCGAGACCGAGGCGTCGCCGTCCCAGGCGATGTTGTACCGCATGAACACGGAGGCGCCGAACCTGCCGGCCGAGAACCAGGATCTCTCGATGCGCATCGTCGGCACCCTCGACGTGGCCGCCCTCGAGCGCGCGCTGGGCGAGATCACGCGGCGTCACGATGTGCTGCGTTCGCGGTTCCGGCGTGTCGGCACGCCCGCCGATGGCGAGGCGGAGGTTGGCAAGTCCGCCGAACGGCGGACGCGCAGCAGCGCCGAAGGCGATGCGGAGGTTGGCAGCAAGCTCATGCATTCCGTGGTTCCGTGGGAGCCGCTGCGACTATCGATCACTGAGGTATCGGGCGGCACCGACGAGGAGCGATGGGCCGCGGCCGGGCAGATTCATCAGCGCCGGTGGTCGAGCTCGTTCGATCTCGGCGCCGGGACGATGAAGCTCGAGCTGGTGCGCGTGTCGCCTCGCGATCACCTCCTGATCGCGATCTTTCACCACATCATATTCGACGGTATGTCCTACCCTGTTTTCTTCCGGGAGCTGAGCGCCCTCTACCGCGCGTTCTCGCGTGGCGAGCCATCCCCGCTCGAGGAGTTGCCCTTCCGGTTCGCCGATCACGTGGCGTGGCAGCGCAAGCTGTCAGAGCTTCCGATCGGCCAGTCCCAGCTCGCGTACTGGCGCAAGCGCTTCGAAGGGGTCGGGCCCATGAGGATCCGCGGCGACAAGCCGCGCGATCTCATCGACGAGAAACGAGCCCGCAAAGGCCCCCCCGATGTGTTCCCCGGCAGGGCCGTGAAAGTGCAGCTGTCCCCCGACGTCGTCGCCTCGGTCCGGAAGCAGGCGGTCGACTTGCAAGTAACCGTCTACACCGTCCTGGTCGCCGCGTACTTCGTCCTCGTTCGTGAGTACTCGGAACAAGCCGAGGTGATCATGATGACCAGCGTCTCGGGGCGGGACCGGCCGGGTGCCGAGCAGGTGTTGGGACAGTTCAATGCGTCGTTTCCACTACGTGTGTCGCTGCCCGATCACCGGCTGATTCGTGATGTCATCTTCGCGGTCCGTGACGATGCGGTGGCCCAGCGAACGAACTGCGACCTGCCGGCGTCCTATCTCCTGGACGAGTACAAACAGGGCGCTCGCGTCATCTTCAACTTTCTCGACCTGCGCGAAGCGCCGCTGCCCGAGTTGCCCGGTGCGGAGGTGAGCCTCGCGACTCGGCCAAGCGATCCCGCCGACGTGATCATGAACGACCTCGCGGTGTTCATGGCGGACGGAGAGGCCGCCATCACTGCTGAAGTCGTTTGCAATGCCGACCTGTTCACGGACGAGGGATTGCGCCGCGTGGCCACGGACTACCTCGACCTGATCGCATGGCTGACGCGCAACGCGGATCGAACCGTTCAGGACGCGCGCGCACGCAGCTCCCGGCCGTGACGGTCGATCGCCGTCCGGGTCAGTCCCGGGTCAGTCCGGGTCAGTCCCGGGTCATCGCGAGCTCCGCAATCATCAGGTCTGGGTTCGCGACGGCGTGCTCGATCAGGACGACGAAGTGCTCCGCGATCCCCGCGGCCGCATCGGCGTCGAACAGATCAGCATTGTACGCCAGCTCGCCCCACACCTGATGGTCCTCCTCCGACAAGACGAAGGACAGATCGAGCAGCTGGCGGCCCGGATGGGGGGGCCAGGGCCGACGCACGCGTAGCCCGTGCAGCGATACCTCGCCATCCCGTGCGAGCTCGAGCAGCACCTGGTACAGCGGGTTGTGTGCCGCACTACGGCGCGGTGCAACCTCCGCGATGATCCGATCGAATGGCATGTGCTTGTGGCGGTACGCCTCCAAGGTGGTCGCGCGCACGCGTGCGACCAGCTGGCGAAACGATAGCGTGCCGGTGAACTGGAGCCGCACCGGCAGCAGATTGACGAAGTTGCCGACGGTGCGCTCGTATTCGATACGTTCGCGCGTGGTCGCTGGAACGCCGATCACGAGATCCTCGCGCTCGCTGTAGCGATGGAGCAGAGCGAACAGCGCGCTCAGCACGGCCATGTGGAAGGTAACTCCTTCCGTGATCGCCAGTGCTCGGAGGCCGTCGGTCGGCCGCTGCGACATGGAGATCGGACAGACCCCACCGCGCAGGGTCTTCCGTTCGCCTCGTGACCGTGCCACCGGCAGGTCGAGTGGCGGAGCCTGGCCATCGAGCGCACTGCGCCAGTACGCGAGCGCTTCCTCGCTCGGCACCTCGAACCGCTCCAGCCGAGCGACGTCGACCGCGTCGACCTCGATCGGTGGCAGCGTGGCAGGCGAGCCGGTGACCAAGCCGCGGTAGAGCGCGCCGAGCTCCTCGTACAGCAGGAAGATCGACACGTGGTCCCCGAGGATGTGGTGCAGGTTCCACAACATCAAGTGACGATCGGGAGCGAGCTTGATCAAGTGCGTGCGAAACATCGGTCCCCGTTGCAGATCGAACGGCACCCTGGAGCGATCGGCGACCAGTTCCATGGCGCGCTGATCGCGACGCTCGGGAGGTTCGGCACAGAGATCGAGCATCTCGATCGACGCCGGTACCGGGAGGCCGATCGTCTGAATGACGTCACTGCCAGCGACCTCGAATGTCGTGCGCAGCGCCGCATGTCGCTTCACCAGCATGTCCAGGCTCAGCCGAAGTGCGCGCAGATCGAGGGGCCCCTCCAGCTCCAGGAGCTCGGGCATGGCATTGTCGAAGCCGAGCTGAGCCTCCATCCAGAACCGGCTCTGAGCACGTGTCGCCGGGAACCTGCCGGACCGGACGGTGGGCCGACGAGCAACGGCGGCACCACGCGGCCGCGCCCCTGCCTGCGGGCCCGCAGCACGCGCGGGCAGGGCCCCGACCTGAACGGCGAGCTCCGCGACGCTCGCGTTCTGCAACATCACGACAATCGGGACATCCCGGCCGAGCAGCTCGCGCAAGCGCAGCGTGGCACGTGTCGCACGCAGCGATTCGCCGCCGAGATCGAGGAACCGGTCCTGCGCGCCGATGGAATCGACCGCGAGCACGTCCTGCCAGACGGCCGCGATCGCCTGTTCTACCGCGCCGCTCGGCGCCACGTAGGGGACCTGCGGAAGCAGCGCGGCGCGCCGTCGGGTCGGTGGAACGGCTCGATCCGAGGATCGCGCGACCGATCGAGCCGCGAGCGCTGTGCGGTCGAGCTTTTCGGCCGCCGAGCGCGGCAGGGCGTCGACGAACACGAACGCTTCGGGAACCATGTGTTCGGGTAGCCGTGCACGCAGGTGGTCCCGCAGATCCGGAACGGAGGGCGCCTCCGGCCCTCGCGGGACGATGTATGCGACCAGATGCTGTTCGCCTGGAGCATCCTCGCGAGGCACGACGGCGGACTCGGAGACCGCGTCGTGCTGCCCGAGGATGACCTCGATCTCACCGAGCTCGACGCGGAAACCTCGGATCTTGATCTGATGATCGACGCGCCCCAGGAATTCCAGGTTCCCGTCCGCGTCCCGGCGGACCAGGTCACCGGTTCGGTAGCGCCGCTCGCCTGGCTGCCCCAGCGGATCCGGCACGAATCGCTCCGCCGTGAGGCTCGGACGATTCAGGTAGCCGCGAGCCAGCCGGGTTCCGCCGACAAGGAGCTCACCGGCAACGCCGCTGGGAACGGGCCGAAGCTCGGAATCGACGACATCGAGGCGCGTGTCGGCGATCGGTCCGCCGATCGGAACCACCGTGCGGCCGGGATCGCGGCGGCACCGCCAGACGGCGGCGTCGATCGACGTCTCCGTCGGGCCATAGTGGTTGACAAGCTCCACGCGAAGTCGCGAGAGCAAGCGATCGTGGAGATCGAGCGGCAACGCCTCGCCGCCGACGATCAAGAGTCGCAACGAGCGCAGCGACTCGACGCCCTCGACCTCGAGAAACGCGCGCAGCGCCGAAGGCACGAATTGTGCGATCGTGATCTCGTACGTCCGGATCAGGTCCACGAGATAGATCGGATCCTTGTGCCCGTCCGGCCGAGCCACCACGATCGTCCCCCCCACCATCAGCGGCCAGAACAGCTCCAGCAGCGATGGATCGAAGGTGTACGGGGTCTTCAGCGGTATGCGATCGGTTGCGGCGAGTGCATACGTGCTGCGCCCCCACTCGAGGGTGTCGACGAGGGCCCGGTGGGTGCACATCACCGCCTTGGGAGTGCCCGTCGATCCGGACGTGTAGATCACGTACGCCAGGTTGTCCGGCATCGCAGCCGAGCTCGGGAGCGCCGCGCTGTCGTCCGCGAACATGCCCAGCCCGTCTACCGCGCGCACGGCGAGCGGGAGGGTCTCGAACGTGGGCCGCAATCGCTCGTGGGTGAGGAGGACGCGGGGCTGACAATCCGCGAGCAAGGCGCGGAGTCGCCTGGGAGGATCCGTCGGGTCGAGCGGGACGTATGCCCCGCCGGCCTTCAGCACACCGAGGATCACGGGAATCATCTCGAGCGATCGCTCGAGACAGAGCGCGACGAGCACCTCGGGCCCGACGCCGAGTCCCCGCAAGTGGTGAGCGATCCGGTTCGACGCTTGGTCTAGCCCCTGGTACGAGAGGCAACCGGCTTCCGTACTCAACGCGAGCGCATCGGCTGTGCGCGCGGCCTGCTCGACCACCAAGGTGTGAACACAACGCTCGGCGCTCATGTGGCGAGCGATCATCGCACGGCAATCCACGCATGATCGCGTTGGTTGGTGGACCTTGGCTGCCAAGTTGCGTGATCGAGTCCGGCGTCTGGCCGGATCTCGGACGCTGTCTGGCCGGATGTCTGGCCGGATCTCGGACGCGCTGTCCGGCCGGCGGCCACTTCGGCGCGGAACTCGCTGATTTGTCGTCGCCGCGGGCTGGCCCGCAACGTGCTGCTCCGCGGCCGCATGATCGCAACCGTCACGTCCTGCACCCTGGTGGGCATCGATGCCGCGCTCGTCGACGTCGAATGCACGATCGATCGCGGCCTGCCGCAGTACAGCGTTGTCGGCCTCGCCGCGCCGTCGGTCAAGGAGGGCGCGACCCGGATCCAGAGCGCGCTCAAGACCGTGGGCCACGACCTGCCGCTCAAGAAGGTCACCATCAACCTCGCGCCCGCCGGGCTGCGCAAGCCCGGCTGCGGCCTCGACCTGCCGATCGCGCTCGCCGTGCTGCTCGCCGAGGGCGTCGTTCCCGAGGAGTCGCTCGCGGGCCGGCTCGTCCTGGGCGAGCTCGGCCTCGACGGTGCCGTGCGCTCCGTCCGCGGCGTCCTGGCCGCCGCGATGCGCGCCCGCGCCGCCGGCATGCGCGGCGTCCTGGTGCCGGAGTCGTGCGCCGCGGAGGCCGCGGTCGTCGACGGCGTCGCGGTCCACCCCGTCGCGGACCTGGGCGAGATCGTCGCCGCCCTGCGCGGCGAGCGCGACCTGCGCATGCCGGGACCGGGCCGGCCGCCGCTGCTCCGCGCCGCCTCCGTCGACATGTCCGAGGTCCGCGGCCAGGCGCTCGCCCGCGCGGCGATCGAGATCGCGGTCGCCGGCGGCCACAACGTCCTGCTCGCCGGACCGCCCGGCACCGGCAAGACCATGCTCGCGCGCCGGATCCCGACCGTGCTCCCCGAGATGACGCGCGAAGAAGCGCTCGAGACCACCAAGATCTACTCCGCGGTCGGCCTCGCCCACGGCCTGGTCGACACCCGGCCGTTCCGGGCGCCGCACCACACGATCTCCACCGCCGCGCTGATCGGCGGCGGCTCGACCCCGCGGCCGGGCGAGATCTCGCTCGCCCACAACGGCGTCCTGTTCCTCGACGAGCTCCCCGAGTTTGCGCGCGCCGCGGTCGAGGGCCTGCGCCAGCCGCTCGAGGAGCGCTCGGTCACGATCGACCGCGTCCACGGCGCGCTCAAGCTGCCGGCCTCGTTCCTGCTCATCGCCGCGGCCAACCCGTGCCCGTGCGGCTGGCACGGCTCGGGCGTCCGCGAGTGCACCTGCGGCCCAGGCGCGATCGAGCGCTACCGGCTCCGGCTGTCCGGCCCGCTGCTCGATCGCATCGACCTCCAGGTCCACGTCCGGCCCGTGCCGCTCGCCGAGCTCCGCGCCGCCGAGCCCGGCGAGTCGTCCGCGGCGATCCGCGCCCGCGTCGCCGCCGCGCGCGATCGGCAGCTCGCCCGGCTGCGGCCGTGGAGCCTGCGCTGCAACGCCGAGATGCCCAGCGCCGTCCTGCGCGCCACATGCAAGCTCGACAGCATCGGCGAGCGCACCCTGGCCGACCTGGTCGAGCATCGCCACCGGTTCACGGCGCGCTCGATCGATCGGCTGATCAAGGTCGCGCGCACCGTCGCCGATCTGATCGGCCAGGACGACATCGACGCCGGCTGCCTGCTCGAGGCCGCGGCGTTCCGCGACATCGACCCGACCGCCGACCTGGTCTCCCAGCTCGCCTGACCGAGATCGGCGAGCTCTGTTCACTGGAACGGTAACCCCTTTCTACTGGTGATATCAATGCTATCATCCCTGTCCATGGCACAGCTGATCGTTCGCAACATCGACCAGGTCATCGTCGATCTGCTCAAGCGGCGCGCCGCCGCACACGGCCGCTCGGCGGAGGCCGAGCACCGCGAGATCCTGCGGACCGCGCTGCAACCGCGGTCGGCGGTGAGCCTCAAGGATCACCTGCTCGCGATGCCAGACGTCGGGGACGACGCGGACTTCGTCATCAAGCGATCGCGCGCGCGCCGGGTGCGGCTATGAGCTTCCTGGTCGACACCAACGTGGTCTCGGAGCTCCGGAAGGGCCGGCGCACGCACGCCAGGGTTCGCGACTGGTTCGCGTCGGTCGACGACGCCGAGCTGTACCTCTCGGTGCTCGTGATCGGCGAGCTGCGTCAGGGTATCGAGCGCCTGCGGCACCGCGATCCATCCGCTGCCGCCGGGCTGGATCGATGGCTCCACGAGCTGGTCGAGCGCCACGCCGATCGGACGCTGCCGATCGATGCCGCGGTCGCGGAGCGCTGGGGCCAGCTCAACGTCCCCGATCCGGTCCCCGCGATCGACGGGCTGCTGGCCGCGACCGCCCTGGTGCACTCCTTGACGCTGGTGACGCGGAACGTCCGCGACATCCGGCGGACCGGTGTCCGGCACGTCGACCCGTTCGCGTGACGCGCCGCGATCACGACGCGCGTACGACGACGGCTGACCGGACCGGCGGCTCAGCCGGGCTTGCGCTGGAGCGTCGCGACCGCGGTGGCGAGCGGCGGGTCGGCCAGGCCGAAGCAGTCGCGGAGCAGCGCTGCGATCTCGGCGCTCGACGCTGCTGCAGCGCCGCACGCGTGGCTACGCGCGCCCGGTCGTTCCTGCGCGATCGGTCAGGCGCGCAGCGCTTGCGCGAACGTCGGAGGCGCACGAGATTCGCGTACGACAGGACGCTACGTCTCGTCGCGGGCACTTGACTGCAACGTCATCCGCCTTACAGAGGCAACATGCTATCCAGCGAACCACGCGAGCCCTGGACGGGCGACCTCGCGTCGCAAGCGCCCGCGCAAGTCGCACCGTCCGAGCCCGCGGCGGCACCTGCTGCCGCCGCCGGCGCGGACCCCGGGACGGACCGCCAGGCCGCGCTGCGTGCGCTGCGCAACCTCGAGGCGACGGAGGCGCGCCTCGAGCGCAACGCCCGGCGCGAAGCCGACGAGACCCGCGCCCGGCTGGTGCAGGAGCTACTCCCGGTGCTCGACAACCTCGATCGCACGATCCTCGCGGCGCAGACCGGCCGCGGCGACCCGGCGATGCTCCAGGGCGTGCGCATGGTGCGCCAGCAGCTCGAGGGTGTGCTCCGTGGCTATGGGGTCGAGCGGATCGACGCGCTCGGCCAGCGCTTCGATCCGGCCGTCCACGAGGCGATCGGCATGATCTCGGTCGGCGAGCCCGAGCGCCACGGCGTGGTCGTCCACCAAGCGGAGCCCGGCTATCGCTTCGGCGCGCGGCTGCTCCGCCCGGCCAAGGTCAGCGTCGGCAAGCTGGTCGCGCCGTTCTCGCTCGGCCACGCGTCTCCGATGTGGCGATGACGACGACGCGGCGATGACCGGGCCGGCGTCGCCGAGGGCTGGCCGCAGCCGCTGCACGACGGCGCCCGCCGGCCAACCGGGTCCCGCATCCGGTGCAGAACGCCGGAGCTCGCGATCTCGGTGGTCGACCCGGCGAGCCCCGATCGGCTAGCTCGCGAGCGCCACGGCGAGCTCGGCGGCGACCTCGGCGTTGTGCAGCACGAGCGCGCGGTTGGCGCGGATCGACGCGCCGCCGGTGGCCTGGGCGAGCCGGGCGAGCAAGAACGGCGTCAGCGGCTTGCCGGCGATTCCGGCGGCGGTCGCCTCGGCGAGCGCGGTGGCGATCGCGATGTCGATCGCGGTCGCGTCGAGCGCGGCGGCGTCGGGGATCGGGTTGCAGACCAGGATGCCGCCGGCGCCGAGCTCGTCCCAGCGCGCACGCGCGATCGCGGCGAGCTCGGCCGCGGTGTCGGCGCGGTGATCGAGCACCACGCCCGACGCCCGGGTATAGAACGCCGGGAACTCGCCGGTGCGATAGCCGATCACGAGCACGCCGAGGGTCTCGAGCGCCTCGACGGTGCGCGGCAGGTCGAGGATCGCCTTGGCGCCGGCCGACACGATCGCGATCGGCGTCCGCGACAGCACGACGAGATCGTGCGAGACGTCGCCGTCATCGCCGCGATGGACGCCGCCGATCCCGCCGGTCGCGAACACCCGGATGCCGGCCCGGGCGGCGAGCACCGCGGTCGCGCCCGCCGTGGTCGCGGCCGAGCTGCCGCGCGCGACGTGGACCGCGAGGTCGGTCGCACCGGCCTTGGCAAACCGCGCTCCGTCGCGCGCGATCCGCTCGAGCGCGTCGCTCGAGACTCCGACGTGGCAGCGCCCGTCGACGACGGCGATCGTCGCGGGCACGGCGCGGGCGGCGCGCACCGTGGCCTCGAGCTCGCGCGCGATCGCGAGGTTATCGGGCCATGGCAGGCCGTGCGCGATCAGCGTCGACTCGAGCGCGACGAGCGGCCGGCCGGCCGCGTGGGCCGCCGCGACCTCGGGGGCGAGCACCAGGTTCACGATCGAGTTATCCGCGATCGCACGCCGGTCCGGTAGTTGTTTCGACGCCCGCGGGTGGCCGGCTGCACAGCGCGCGGCGCGTGTGCTACGGAGGGTCGAGATGTCCTCCACGAC
The DNA here is from genome assembly GCA_036403075.1 of Kofleriaceae bacterium. GTDB lineage: Bacteria > Myxococcota_A > Polyangia > Haliangiales > Haliangiaceae > JABFXX01. Next base: position 22,675 of record DASWRS010000511.1, on the reverse strand, counting down.
CCGCCTCCTCGTGCTCGGCGTGGTCAAGCTGTTCCAGCCGGTGCACGGCTACGTCGTCCGCCGCGAGCTGATCAGCTGGCGCGCCCAGGAGTGGGCCTCGGTCCAGCCCGGATCGATCTACAACGCGCTGAAGTCGTTGACCCGCGACGGCCTGCTCGAGGTCGCGAGCACCGATCAGGTCGGCGGCCGGCCCGAGCGCACGACCTACCGGCTGACCGCCGCCGGCACGGAGGAGTTCCGTAGCCTGTTGCGCGAGGCATGGTGGAGCGTCCGGCCGCCGGTCGATCCGCTGATGGCGGCGGTCAGCTTCCTGGGCGAGATGTCGCGCGCCGAGGCGATCGCCGCGCTCGAGCATCGCGCGGCGCAGATCCACGGCATGGTGCGCCACATGGAGTTCGCGGCCGAGGCCCACGACGGCTCCGAGTCGCCGTACCACGTGCGCGAGATGATGCGGCTGATGAACGCGCGGATCGCCTCGGAGCTCGCGTGGTCGCAGCAGTTCATCGCGCGGCTGCAGGCCCACGAGTACGCGACCGCCGACGACCCGCCGTGGCAGCCGTCGCAGCCGCCGGCGCCCGGGCCGAGCGATGCCCGCCCGGCGCGGCGTGGGCCGAGCAACGCGCGCGGCGCACGACCCGCGCCGCGTGACGCGCGTGACGACCGATCCGATCGTCGCGGCAAGCCCGGACCTGACCGCCCACCGCGGCAGCTCGACCGCCCGGCGCCGGGCGGCGCACCGGAACGACGCGGCCGTGCCTCGCCCGGCGGCGAATCGAAACGACGCGGCCGCGCCTCGCCCGGCGAACGGCCGCGGGCCCCGCGAGGCCCTCGACGCAACGATGCGATCGGCCGCGAGCCACGCGCCCCGCGAGCTCCCCGGGGCAACGGCGCGATCGGCCGCGAGCCACGCGCGCGCGGACCGGCGCCGGCTCCCGTGGCTACCGGGCTCGAACGCGCCGCCACGCCGCCGCGCCCGACCTCTCGACGAGCTCCGCGCGCCCCACAACGCTGACACCACGCTGTCGCGTACGGCGGCGACCATTCGCTGCAGCGCTCGCGGTCCGCTGCATCGCCGGCTGCACGGTCGCGATCGGGGGTTGACATCTTAGTCAAAGTTGACTATTCCAAACGAAGCATGATGATCGAAGCTCGCGGGCTCGCCCGCACGTTCCAGAGCCGCGGCCGCGGCCAGGGTCGCGGCCACAGGCGCCACACGATCGAGGCGGTGCGCGGCATCGACCTCGAGGTCGAGCGCGGCGAGATCGTCGGCCTGCTCGGCCCCAACGGCGCCGGCAAGACGACGACGCAGCGCATGCTCGCCACCCTGCTGGTGCCCACGGCGGGCGAGGCCACCGTCGCCGGCTGCGACCTGCGGCGCGATCCGATCGGCGTGCGCCGCCAGCTCGGCTACGTGTCGCAGAGCGGCGGCACCAACCCCGCGGCCAAGGTCGACGAGGAGCTCGTCACCCAGGCCCAGCTCTACGGCATGTCGCGAGGCGCCGCCCAGGCCCGCGCCCGGCAGCTGCGCGAGCTGCTCGATCTCGCCGAGCTCGGCGATCGCGTGATCAAGACCCTGTCGGGCGGCCAGCGCCGCCGGCTCGACATCGCCCTGGGCCTGATGCACGACCCCAAGCTGGTGTTCCTCGACGAGCCGTCGACCGGGCTCGATCCGCAGACCCGCGCCAACCTGTGGACCCACATCCGCGCGCTGCGCGACGAGCGCGCCGGCACGATCCTGCTCACCACGCACTACCTCGAAGAGGCCGACGCGCTGTGCGACCGGATCCTGATCATCGACGCCGGCAAGATCGTCGCCAGCGGCACGCCGGCCGAGCTCAAGCGCCGGATCTCGGGCGACCTGGTCACGTTCGAGGTCGACGACGTCGCGCGCGCCCGGGAGCTGCTCGGCGGCCGCGCCGATGCCCGCGACATCACCGTGGTCGACCGCGGGCTGCGGATCACGGTCGATCGCGGCGAGACCTGCGCGCTGCCGCTGATGCGCGCGCTCGACGACGCCGGCGTCAAGGTCGGCTCGCTGCACATCGCCCATCCCTCGCTCGACGACGTGTTCCTCACCCTGACCGGTCGCTCGTTGCGCGATGCCCCCGCTGCATGACCGAGCTCGATTACTACGCCTACCTCCGCACGCTCGACACCGGATCCCCCGAGGCCCCCATGCTCCGCGACGCCATGATCACGTTTCGCTACCAGATGCGCCTCTTGCTCCGCGAGCCGGTCTGGATCGTCATCGTCATGATCCAGCCGCTGCTCTACCTGGCGCTGTTTGCCCCGCTGCTCGACCCGATCGCGAAGACCCCCGGCTTCCCGCCCGGCAACGCCTGGTCGGTGTTCGTCCCCGGCCTCCTGATCCAGCTCGGGATCTTCGGCAGCATGTTCGTCGGCTTCGGCATCATCGCCGAGATCCGCTACGGCACGGTCGAGCGGATGCGCGTGACCCCGGCGAGCCGGCTCGGCCTCCTGCTCGGCCGCGTGCTGCGCGACACGCTCGTGCTCCTGGTCCAGGCGACGCTCCTGACCCTGATCGCGGTCGCGTTCGGCCTGCGCGTGCCGCTCGCCGGCGCGCTGATCACGGTCGGCATCGTCGGCCTGCTCGGCGTCTCGCTCGCGTCGCTGTCGTACGCCGCCGGGCTGTGGCTCAAGAGCGAGGACGCGCTGGCGCCGCTGCTCAACATGGTGTCGGTGCCGGTCCTGCTGCTGTCCGGCATCCTGTTGCCGATGACGCTCGCGCCGCGCTGGCTGTACCGGCTGTCGCAGGCCAACCCGTTCAGCCACATCGTCGACGGCGCACGCGCCGCGTTCCGCAACGATCTCGGCAACAGCTCGCTGGTGATCGGCCTGTTGTGCGCCGCCGCGCTCGCGGTGCTCGGCCTCGCCGTCGCGACTCGCACGTTCCAGCGCGAATCGGCTTGACCGCTCAGCGCAGCTCGAACTCCTTGCAGAACGCGACCTCGGCCGGCGGCGAGCCGTCGGGGTCGGGCGCGTCGAGCGGCCAGCGCCGCTGACCCTCGTCCGGCCAGTCGTGGGCGCAAGCGTCGCGGCCGGGGCGCCAGAAGAAGCAGTCGCGGCACGCCGAGCGCAGGCCGAAGCGCCGGGCTTCGTCGAGCAGCTGCGGCGTCAGCGGGAATCTCACTGCGAGGCTTCGGCCGCCGAGCCGCGTGCCGCCGAGCCGGCGGTCTCGGTGGTGGCGGCGTTGTAGCCGGCCTTGACGCCGCGCTCGAGCCGATGGACCGCGGGACCGGCCTTGTCCTTGACGCCCTGCTTGAGCTCCTGCACCTCTTCGGTGTGCCAGATCGCGCGGACGTGTCCGACGAGCGTGCGCTTGCCGAGCGGCACGGTGGTCGCGAAGTACACCAGGCCGATCACGATTGCCAGGTAGATGAGGAACCGGATCATGTGGACAACCGTAGCGCGGCGTGGGCGCGGCGCCAGTTTCAGTCCGCGGCGCGCTTCAAGATCAGGAACGCGACGCGCCGGTTCTTGGCCCACGCCGCCTCGTTGTGGCGCCGATCGAGCGGCTGTGTCTCACCGTAGCCCTGTGCGGTGAGGCGTTTTTCGTCGACCCCCTTGTCGGCGAGGTACTTCATGACCGCCTTGGCGCGGCGATCCGACAGGTCGAGGTTGTAGGCGTCGTCGCCGCGCTCGTCGGTATGCCCCTGGATCTCGATCAGCTGGATGCTCGGGTTGCCCTGCATCGTCGCGGCGACCGCGTCGAGGATCGGGAACGACTTCGGCAGGATGATCGCCTTGTCGTACTCGAAGTAGATCACGTCGAGGATCTCGATCGAGGTCTCGGTCACGACGACCTTGCCGCGATCCGGACAGCCGTCCTCGTCCTCGAAGCCGTTGTAGGTCTCCGGCTCGTTGGGGCACTTGTCGTCCTTGTCGGGGATCCGGTCGTGGTCGTTGTCCGGATCGGGGCAGCCATCCTCGTCCTCGAACCCGTCCTTGTCCTCGGGATCGTTGGGGCACAGGTCATCGCCGTCGAGGATGCCGTCGCCGTCGTTGTCCGGATCGGGGCAGCCGTCCTCGTCCTGGAACCCGTCCTTGTCCTCGGGCTCGTCGGGGCACTTGTCGATGTTGTCGGGGATGCCGTCGCCGTCGCGGTCGTTGTTGGCGCGCTCGGGGCAGCCGTCCTCGTCCTCGATGCCGTTCTTGTCCTCGGGGATGTCGGGGCACTTGTCGAGCTCGTCGGGGATGCCGTCGCGATCGTTGTCGGGATCGGGGCAGCCATCCTCGTCCTCGAAGCCGTCGAAGTCCTCGGGCTCGTCGGGGCACTTGTCGATGTCGTCCTTGATCCCGTCGCCGTCGCGGTCGCCGATGTTGGGCTCGAACACGATGCCGATCATCGCGCGGAACCCCGGGTTGGCTCCCTTGTCCGGCATGAGGCCGCGGCCGGCGCCGAGCGACAGGAACGAGTTGCGCGCCAGGTACAGCTTCACGCCGCCGAGCACCTCGAGCGGCATGTAGTTGCTGTGATCGCCGAGCGGCAGCGCGCCGAAGACCTCGCCGACGACGTCGAAGCGCTGCCGCGCGATCGCGTACGCGACGCCGAGGCCGAACGGGATCTCGGCGCCCGCGGTGACCGACGTGCGCGTCACCGGGGCGTTGTCCGGCCCCGGATCGCTGTTGGTGAAGGTCTCGCTGCTGCGCAGCCGGATCCCGCCGTTGATCGCGATCCGCAGGCTGCCGGTCCGGCCGAACTCCTTGTCGAGGATGCCCATCACCTGCGGGACCCACTTGCCCCCGGTCGAGCCGCCGGCCTTGGCCATCGCCTCGCCGAGGAACCGATCCGTCGGGCTGGCGGTCGGCAGGTACAGGCTCGCGATCATGCCGAGGCCGACGTGCGGCGCGCGGCTGGTCTTGAGGAACCGGGTCTTGAAGTGCAGGCCGACGTTGCCGATGCCCTGGCCGTCGAACTTGAACTGCTGCTGGCCCTGATCGGGGCCGCGATCGCCGCTCATGATCAGGAACGGCACCGACGCGCCGAGCTCGAGCTCGAGCGGCCCGGCGTGGAGGCCGTACGCGCCGATCAGGGTCGCGCTGATGATGTCGTCGACCGAGTAGGTCGCGCCGGCACCTTCGAGCTTGAGCAGGTTGTGGCCCCAGTCGAGTGAGCCCAGGCCGAACGACAGCTCGTGGTCGCCGAGCACCTGCGACGCGTTGACCGTGAGATAGCCGCGCGAATCCATCGCGGGCCGGAACGCGTTGAGATCGATGTTACCGGCGGGCTCGGCCAGCGCGCGCGCAGAGACGCCGACGCCACCCAGGATCGCGGCAACGGTGCAGCCAACGAGGCAGGCTCGGATCGTGCGAACGGACATGTCGCCTCCGGGCGCACGGTGAAAACCCCTGGCCCGTGCCCGTTGTAAACCAATCCGGCTAGTCGGTCAAATTACCGGAGCTACAAGCGTTTTCACAGATCGCGATCCGCGCCCACCGGCGTCACGGCGCCTGGAGCGTGATGCCCTCTTGCTGGCAGCGCTGGACGATCGCGCCCTGGAACTGCCCCGGAATCTTGGCGTAGTAGAGCTTGGCGTTGCCCGCGTCGTGCGCGACACAGGCATACAGCGCCGCCATCCGATACATCTTGACGTCCTGCTTGCAGCTCAGCGCCTTGGTCAGGAGCTGCAGCGCGGACTTGGCAAAGCCGGCGGTGAACTGGTTCTGGGCTTGCGAGACGATGTCGTCGACCGGCATCGTGTCGCACGGCGAGCTCTTGACCGGCGGCGGCGTCCCGGGGTTCTGCGCGGTGTCGCCACCGCTGCCGACCGGCGGCTTGTTGCCGGGGTCGACCGGGGGCGGCGGCGCGGCCGCCTTGTCGGTGCACTTGACGTTGGCCGCGACGAGCACGTTGGGCGTGCCGAGCGGTCCGCCGGCGAGCTGGAGCTGGAAGCGCTTGAGCGCGGCGCAGTCGTGGAGCGCGGCGACGGCCTGCGCCCGGCGCTTGTTGTCCTCGGCCGCCGGCCCCTCGGCCGCCTTGTAGGCCTCGCTGAGCTTGGCCCAGTACACCGAGTCCTGGCCCATGGCCTTGAGCAGCCGCTGCGCCTCCCTGAGGTTGCCGTCGTGGATCGCCTTGCGGATCTTCTCGTCGGCCAGCGCGTTGCCGGTCTCCTTGACCGCCTTGACGCGGAACTCCTCGGCGCGGTCCCGGGCCCCGAGCGTGGACAGCTGGGAGGCGCAATCGCGCAGCGCCTGCCAGTCCTTCTGCGCCTCGAGCTCCTGGCAGTGCGTGGTCTTCTGGCCGCGCTCGGTGCCGGTGTCGGGCTTGACCGGCGGGTGATCCGCGGCCCCCGCCGCGGCGTCCTCCGACGGTGCCGCCGGGTTGCCGGGGTTGGGCGCCACCGCGACCATCCCGGTCGCGTCCCCGGGCTGCTCGGCGACGGCCTCGCCGCCGTCGGGCGTCAGGTCGCCGCTCGGGCCGACGCTCGGCGCGACCTGGCCTTCGCCGCCGTGCTTGTCCGGGGTGCGCGTGAGGTAGAACACGACGCCGGCGCCGAGCACGACGATCGCCGCGAGCACCGCGACCAGCATGCCGCGCCGGCCGCCGACCTCGGGCACGTCGGTGATCACCGCGTCGCGCGCGAACAGGAAGTCCTCGCCGGCCTCGACGAACCGCAGCCGGACGTGGCCCAGGTCGATGACGTCGCCGCGGCGCAGCTCGACCTTGCCGTAGTCCGAGCCGTTGACCCGGACGCCGTTGGACGACTGCAGGTCGCTGATCGTGTAGCGCCCGGTATCGGGATCGCGGGTCAGCTTGGCGTGGTTGCGGCTGATCGAGCGGTGGTTGATGACGATGTCGTTGTCGACCCGGCCGATGATCATCTGCGGCCGCGACAGCTCGAACTCCTGGCCGGCGAAGTTCGACGACAGCACGACCAGCTTGCCGTAGCCGCCCGGCGCGGACATCGCCGCGACGGCGGCCGCGGTCGCCGGCCCCACGCTGCGGCCCGGATCGGTGTCGGCGATCGCGACCATCGTGCGGTTCGGGTTGCCGATCATCGGCGGGACCGTCGGCACCGGCGTGGCCAGCGGCGCCGTCGGCGCGCCCGGCGCGACCGCGGCCATCGCATCGGTCGGGCCGGCCTCGACGCGCTCGATCGGCGTGGTCCGCGACTCGTCGACCTGATCGAGCCCCTCGGCCTTGAGGTAGAGCTTGTAGTCGCCGATCTGGACCTGGTCGCTGACCCGGAGCGACACGCGCTCGGCGATCCGCGCGTTGTTGACGCGGATGCCGTTGTAGCTGCCCAGGTCCTCGATGTGGACCTCGCCGTTGTTGCGGAGGATGCGCGCGTGACGACGCGACACGTTCCGCTCGGTGAGCCGGATCGTGTTGCCTTCCTTACGACCGATCGTGATCTCGTCGCGGATCAGAGGGACGACCGTCGTCTTTCCCTCGTCGTCCTGGATCACCAGCTTGAACATCGTCGGATTGCGTCCCCGCGTTAGCGTTACCTAAACGCCCACGTTCGTTGGTTGTACCAGTCCAAGCTTCTGTAAAACAACTGGCACACCGACTACTTGCTACCGCTTCTGAAGCACCTGGCGAGCGAGCTGAACAGCGGTGGCCAGCTGTGGGTCATCAGCCGATGGTTTGATTGTGGCATCGTTTCCGGTGCTCGCGCCACTACCGTTGCGGTCGCCCGCTACGATCTCTTCGGGAGCGAACGCTTCGACCGGAACGTCTGGAACCAAGCCCTTTGATTCCAGAAGGTTACCTTTCGGCGTGTAATACCTGGCGGTGGTCAGCTTGAGGCCGGAGCCGTCGTCGAGGTCGTAGAACGTCTGGACGGTGCCCTTGCCGTACGTCGGCGTGCCGACGAGCTGCGCGCGGCCGTGATCGTGAAGCGCCGCCGCCAGGATCTCGGCGGCCGACGCCGTGCCCTGATCGACCAGCGCGATCACCGGGACGCCGACCGCGGCGCCGCCCTTGTGGGCGACCTGGGTCTCGACGCTGCCGTGCCGGCCGCGGATCGTGACGATCGTGCCGGAGTCGAGGAACTGGTCGGCGACGGCGATCGACTGGTCGACCAGGCCGCCGGGGTCGTTGCGCAGATCGAGGACCAGGACGTCGAGCGCGCCCTGTTGGCGGAGCTTGCCCAGCGCGGCGAGGACGTCGGGGCCGGTCGCCTCGGAGAACCGGGTGATCGCGAGGTAGCCGATGCGCTTGTCGATCACCTCGTGGTGCACGGTCGGCTGCTTGACCTGGGCGCGCACGACGATGAACGGCCGGGGATCGCGCCAGCCGGTGCGCAGGATGCTGAGCGTGACCCGGGTACCGGACAGGCCGCGCAGCCGGTTCTCCCAGGTCCCCGCGTCGCGCTTCTCGTGCCCGACCTCGGCGGTGACCTCGCCATCGATCGCGACGACGCTGTCGTCGAGCTGGATCCCGGCGAGGTCGGCCGGCGAGCCGCGGACGATGTCGTCGACCGTCGGGTACGGCGGCACGCTCGGCCGGGCATCGTCGATCTCGCCCGGCGCGAGGCTCACACCGAGCCCGCCGAACTCGCCCTCGGTGTCCTGCCGGAGGTGCTGGTAGCGGCTCGGCGGCAGGAACGTCGAGTGCGGATCGAGGTTGTGGAGCATGCCGCGCGCGGCGTCGTACAGCAGCTTGCGCTCGTCGGTGGGATCGACGTAGTTGGCCTCGACCGTCGCGAGCGCCTGGGCGAACGCGTCGATCGTCTTGAACCGCGCCACGTCGGCGCGAGGGACGGCGCTGGCGACCACCGCGCTGGCGACCACGGCTCCGGCGATGAACGCGGCGGCATGCGATGCGCGTGACACCTGCAGAGTCTAGCCCAACCCGGCCCAACCCGGCCCAACCCGGCCCAACCCCGGTCACCGGCGCGGTGCGGTCGCGGCCCGGGGCAACAGCGCCTCGGGTCGGGACAGCGGCGCCTCGGGTCGGGGCAACAGTGGCTCGGGTCGGGCCAGCGGCGCCTCGGGTCGGGCCAGCAGCGGCTCGGGGTCGATCGGCAGCCCGCCGGGGCCGAGCTTGACCCGCAGCTCGAGGTACACTCGGTGGCGTGCGGCACGGCCGAGGCGATCGCCCGCGGCGACCGGCGCGCCGACCGGCAGCTTGACCTCGCCGAGCTTGGCGATCACCGTCAGGTAGTCGCCGTGGTCGAGGATCACGCCCTGATCGAGCCCGCGGATCGGTCCGGCGTAGCGCACCGTGCCGGCGGCCGGGGCGACCACCGGGCAGTGGTCCTCGACCTCGAGGTCGATCCCGCGACGCGACAGCGTCGTCCGCGATCGCTCGTGCGCGAGCGTGCCGAAGTGCCGCGCGATCTTGCCGGGCGCGGGCCGGACCAGCGCGTCGGGCAGCGCGATCGACGGCAGCTGCGCCAGCTCGCCGTCGATCCGCGCCCGCGCCGCGCGCAGCCGTGCGAGCTCGTCGACGAGCAACGCGCGCTCGCCGCGATCGCGCTCGAGCAGGAGCCGCGCGGCGGCCCGCCGCCGCGCCGCCGCCGCGTCATCGCCCGCCGCAGTCCGGACCAGGCGAACCACGGCGCCAACCCGGCGGGTGCGCGCGAGCTCGGCCACGGCGAGCTTGTCGCCGATCACCGCGAGCGCGCGATCGACCGAGCCGATCTGGTCATCGAGCTGGCGCGCGAGCGCATCGCGCGGCCCCGCGGAGGATCCGGCTGCGGCAGCTGCGGCCGGCGTGGCCGCGAGCGACGCCGGCGCGCCGGAGCTCATCGGCGCGGTGGCGAGCGCCACCGATGCGCCGTGGCCCGCAGACGCAGCACGCGTGATCGTCGGCGAAGCCGGGGCGCCCGGGCGCGTGGGCTGCGCCGCGAGCGCGGGGTCGGCGCCCACCGGCCGGGCGGGCAGCGCGATCACCGCGGGCAGCGCGATCAGCGCAGCGGCCAGCCACACCAGCCGGTCAGCGCGCACGCGCAACTCCGGCGAGACCGCCGCCGATCAGCCCGACCAGCGCGCCGAGCGCGATCAGCGCGCCGAGCGCGGCGGTCGGGGTCACAGCGAGATCGATCCCGGCGAGCGGCGCACGGGTGACGAACGCCGCGGCGCCGAGCGCGAGCGCGGCGACCAGTGCGCCGCACACGCCGTGGAGCGCGCCGGCCAGCGCGCTCGGGCCGGCGAAAAAGCCGGGCGAGGCGCCGAGCAGCGCGAGCACCGCGGCCTCGCGCCCCGAGCGCTCGAGGCCGATGCGGACCGCCGCCAGCGAGATGACGAGCGCGAGCGCGGCGAACAGCGCCGCGCCGGTCCACGCGATCCGGCGCGCGGTCACCAGCGCGCCGGCCAGCGGATCGCCGCCGCCGTCCTCGACCACGACATCGGCGACGCCGGGCGCGCCGCGCAGCGCGCGCAGGGTCGGGCTCATCGCCACGACGTCGCGCACCCCGGGCGCGAGCCGGACCTCGACCGACGCCGGCAGGCTGGCGAGCTCGATGCCGTCGAGCAGCGCCGGATCGGTGCCGAGCGCGCGGACCAGCCGGCTCGCCGACTCGGTGGCGGAGACCAGCTCGGCGCGCTCCACGCCGCGCAGCGCGCCGAGCTCGCGGACCAGCGCGGCCGCGCGGGCCTCGTCGACCCCATCGCCGAGGTAGACCACCATCGTGGCGCTGGCGCCGGGGTGAGCCGCCGCCCAGCGATCGATCGCGAACGCCGCGATCGCGGCGCCGCCCGCGACCAGCAGCGCACACGCCAGCGCGAGCGTCGTCCACAGCGCGGCGCGCGGCCGCCGGATCGCGATCGCGCAGGCGCGGCCGAGCCCCGACGCGAGCCGCGCGAGGTGCGTGCCGCGCGGGATCACGCGCCCTCGTCCCATGCCCGGGCCCCCGGCAGCGCGGCGGCGACCCGGCGCTGAAACGGCCCGGTGACGCGCTCGAACACGGCCTCGGGCGCCGGGCCCGGATCGGGCTCGCTGGTCGCGTCGGCAGCGCCCGTTGCGCCCGTCGCGCGTACCGCGCTGGTCGCCCGCATCGCGCCTACCCGGGCGGGCGCGGGGTGCGGCTGCGTACGACCGCGGCGCGCGGCGGCGACCGTCATCTTGCCCCCGCCGGGCGCGCAGCGATGGGGAACGGCAGCACGTTGGGAAGATCGAGCGGGGCCGGCGCCGCCGCCGGCTCGGCCGCCGGGCGCAGCGGGGCCGACGGCTCGTCGATCAGCAGGTCGTCGATCGCGACGCCGTCGAGCGCGATCTGCGACAGCGGCCGCAGCACGCCGTGGACCAGCGCGAGCTGGCGCCAGCCGTCGCGCTCGGCGATCGCGCGCAGCGCGGGGTCGCGGCCGAACACCAGGCATGCGGCGCCGCGCGCGGCGGCGTCGGCGATTGCCCCGCACACCAGCTCGGCGCCCTCGGCGTCCTGCGCGCTCGTCGGGTGATCGGCGACCAGGAGCGCGGGTTCGCGGACCAGCGCGCGCGCCACCGCGACCCGCTGGCGCGCCGCGATCGACAGCGCGCCGACCGGCACGGCGGCCTCGGCCTCGAGGCCGAGCAGCGCGAGCACGTGGGCCGCGCGGACGATCGAGATCGAGCGCGGGATGCCGTCGATCTCGAGCGGCAGCACCACGTTGAGCTGGGCGCTGCGGTCCTCGAGCAGGCACAGGTCCTGCGGCACGATCCCGACGCGGCGCCGGAGCAGGCGCAGCGACGAGCGCCGCAGCTTGCCGACGTCGCGGCCCAGGACCTCGATCCGCCCGGCGCCGACCGCGACCTCGCCGAGCACGGCGGCGGCCAGCCGCGACGTGCCGACGCCGGCGGCGCCCACGATCAGCACGCGCTCGCCGCCGGTGACGCGCACGTTCGCCTCGCGGACCAGCGGCGCGGCGCCGCGGGGATGGTCGAGACGAACATCGACCAGCTCGATCCCAGGCTGATTCGTGATCATCGCCTCCAGACCTACGCCCCTCGATCGAGCGTGGCAAAAAAACGGCACCGCTCGCGCTGCAATGCCGCGCATCCCCTACCATCGCCGGGTCATGCGGAGGCGGTCGACCGCGCTCGGGATCACGCTGGGGCCTGCCCTCGGGATCACGCTCGGGCTCGGGCTCGGGGGCTGCCGCGCGAGCGACACCGAGGAGCGCGTCGATCACGTCGCGTCGCGCGTCGACGATCACGACCTGCGGATCGCCGGGCTCGAGCGCCGCGGCCCGGTCGATACCGGCAAGGTCACCGCCGAGCTCCTGGCCCGCGGCAAGGACGCGGGGCTATCGGGCCCCGCGGGTCCGCCCGGCCCGCCCGGCCCCGAAGGACCGCAGGGTCCCGCCGGCCCCGGCGGCATCGGCCCCGCTGGGCCCGAGGGCCCGCGCGGCGCCAAGGGCGATCCGGGACCGCCGGGTCCCGAAGGGCCGCAGGGCGTCCAGGGCCTGCAGGGCGCGCAGGGTCTGCAAGGCCCGCAGGGCACGCAAGGCCCCAAGGGTGGGCCCGGCCCGGCCGCGGCATACGGCACCAAGCAGGACATCCAGCGCAAGGAGTCGCGGATCTCCGTCGGCGCCGGCCTCATCGCCACCGCGGTCGCGACCTGCGATCGCGCGGTCGACCTGCTCGTCACCGGCGGCTGCTACGCCGACCCGCAGTGGATGGCACAGCTGGTCGCCGCGCGGCCGCTGGCCATGACCGACGGCGGCAGCCCGGCGAGCTGGCGCTGTGACTACCGCAACACCTCGCCGTCGACGACGATCGAGGTCGTCGCCGAGGTCTACTGCGTCCGGCCGCGTGAGTGACGAGCTCCTGCGGTCGAGGTACCGAACGATCGGGCGGTCGCGCACCCGACAACGCGCAGCGCCGCGACGACGGTCTGGCCACGGTCGGACGTAGATCCCCAGGCCGGAGCCGAGGTCTACTGCGTCCGGCCGCGTGAGTGACGAGCTCCTGCGGTCGAGGTGCCGAACGATCGGGCGGTCGCGCACCCGACAACGCGCAGCGCCGCGACGACGGTCTGGCCACGAGCGGAGATAGATTCCCAGGCCGGGTGGGCCTTCGCCGGTCGGTCGTGAGGATGGCACGGACGCCCGATCGCAATCCGGCCGTTAACAGACGGAGCGAGGGGCCAGAACCGCGTCGCAAGCGCGCGTGCTGGCGTTCTCCCCACCGGCCGTGCACCGGGTCAGAGCTACGCGACGAGGTGCTCGTAGGCGCTAGTAGCAGACCAGGCCGTGCTGCAGCACCGGCGCCATGATCTTGCCGATCGGCAGCGCCTGCGTGGTCTTCTCGGCGGTGCCCTCGTAGACCCGTAGCCCGGCGGCGTTCATCGTCGAGTCGAACATCACGAGCTGGCCCGACGGGCAGTGCGCCACGTCTGTGACCCATTGCGAGCTCGGGTTGATCGGTCCGGCCCACACCGCGCTCAGCGACATGTCGAACGCGCGCAGGTTGCCGTGCGAGAAGTCCTTGGGGATGCCGGTGACCGTCCACATGATCTGGCCGTCGGTGTCGATCTCGAGCTCGAGCCGGGTCGCGTAGCCGCCCAGCATCGCGTTGTCGACCAGGCAGCCCGAGGCCTTCGGCGACGCGCCCGGGGTGATGCGCTCGACGCAGCCCGGGGCGGTGTCGAAGTCCTCGACAGTCGGGATCACGAGGTCACCGGCGATCGGCCCGCCCGCCGGAAACTGCTCGAACCAGCCCAGCGGGTTCTTGTGCCCGAGCGTCACCGTCAGCCCGGGCACGACCTTGTCGGTGGCGGTGTCGACGACGTAGACCTTGCCCGGCCCGCTCGCCACGAAGTCGTGGAGCAGGCCGCACGCGACGTAGAGCCGGGTGCCGACCAGGTAGATCGAGTTGCAGTCGGGCTTGCCGTCCGGATCGTCGGCCGACAGGTCGATCTCGGCGGTCGCGGTCGAGCCGCGGGTCAGGACGATCACGCCCTTGGTCCCGGTCGCCGGCACGTAGAGCTTGTTGCCGGCCACGGCGACGTCCTGGGCGAAGCTGCCGGCCCCGGTGCCGAGCTGGTCCTTGAACGCCAGGGTCTTGTCGTCGAGGATCGTGACGTTGTTCTCGCCGCGGTTGACGATCAGGAGCTCGCGGCCGATGTGGCGGAGCACCGGATCGCTGCCGACCGCGCCCGGCGGCCCGACGTCCATCTGGACGGTGCGGGCGACCGGATCGAGCGTCGACAGCACGCCGAAGTCGCCCATCTGGAAGTCGCCGGCGACGACGACGGCGCGCGACGGCCCAGCCTCCGCGGGCGCGGCGTCGAGCTGCCGCGTGACGTTATCGCCGCAGGCGGCGAGCAGCGAGACGGCGGACGAGCCGGCGAACGAGATGGCGAACGAAGCGAACACTGCGGTCGGGGTGACAATCCTCGGCATGACATCCTCGCGATCTAGTAGGTCCAGTCCAGGGAGAGGTAGAAGCTGCGGCCGGGCAGCGGGAACCCGGCGACGTCGGTCAGCGCGGTCGGCGCCTCGGTGAGCTGGGGCGATGGCGGCGGGTCGAGCGGCAGGTGCGCGATCCGGACGTCGGCGAGGTTGGCCACGGCCAGCGCCGCCGCCACGCCGTGCATCAGCTCGAGCCGCGCCCCGGCGCCGACCAGCGCCCGCCCCGGGACGCGGAACCGGCCTCCGGGGTCGAGCGAGCTCGCCGACTGCCAGGCGGTGTCGAGCCACACGGCGGCGAGGTGATCGAGCACGCGGCGACCGAGCTCGGCCCGGGCGTAGGCCGCGTGGTCGGGCTGGCGCGGCACCGGCTCGCCGTCGAGGTTGGGGTCGCCGTTGTGCTGCGCGGTCGCCAGCCGGGTGTAGCTCGCGGTGACGCTCAGCACCCGCGCGTAGCGCGCGGCGGCGACCAGCTCGGCGCCCACGCCCTGGGTGTCGCCGATGTTGGCGGCGCGCGACACGAACCCCGCCGAGGTGATCATCGCGATCGTGTCGTGCGCGCGGTGGCCGAACGCGGCGGCCTCGACGAAGATCCGGTCGAGGTCGCCGAGCCCCGCCGCCGGCGCCCAGACCACGCCGAGGTCGGCCGACGGGCCGCGCTCGGGCGCGAGCTCGGGTGATCCGAGGATGTAGCCGCGATCGCCGAACACCTCGACCAGCGTCGGCAGCCGCGCGTACCAGCCCGCGCTGCCCTTGATCGCGAGCGCGCCGGTCGCGGCGAGCCGCGCGGTCAGCCGCGGGCTGGGCACCAGGTCGCGGCGGGTCGCCACCGGCGCGAGCGCGTCCGGCCCGCTGGTCATCGGCGTCGGCGCGGTCCGCAAGAGGTCGAGCCGCACCGCGGGCGTCACGACCAGCCGCGCGTCGGGCGGATCGATCACGAGGTCGAACGCCGCGGTCACCGCCGCCCCGAGCCGGTTGCCGACCAGCACCGGCTGGCGGCCGACCGCGTCGCGGTCGCGGAACCGCTCGGCGCGCAGCTCGCCGCCCGCGACGGCGCGGTGCGGCCCGAGCGCGATCCGCCAGGTCGACGACACGCCGCCCGCGAGCGTCAGGAAATCGCGGTCCGCCGCGCCCAGGCCGAGCTCGCCCTGCGGATCATCGAGGTGCTGGCGCTCGACCAGGAAGTACGCGAGCTGGCGCCCGGTCGCGCCGCCGGCGCGGACGTCGAGCGCCGCGTCGCCGATCGCGTCGCCGGTCGAGAGCGCCGCCGCGCGCGACGGCTGCGCGGTCGAGCCCGGCAGTCCCTGCCGCTTGTACGCCGCGCGCAGCCCGCCGGCGATCGAACGATCGGTCGTGGCCCACCGGGTCGCGCCGTCGATCGCCTCGAACCCGTTGTTGCGACGCGTCCGGTAGCCATCGTCGGCGCGGTTGAGCGGCGTCGAGTTGTCGTCGTAGTACGTGTAGTCGCCGGTCGCGGCCTGATAGCCCAGCGTGGTCGACGACTGCACCGCGCCATGGTCGGCGCCGTAGTGCAGCCGGGCGTGGCGCGCGCCGAACGATCCGGCGCCGACCGATACCGCGATCCGCTCGCCGTGATCGCCCGGCCCGAGCCGCGTCACCAGGTTGAGCGCGCCGCCGACCCCGGCGCCGCCGAGCTCGACCGGCACCGCGCCGCGATACAGGTCGACCTGGCCGAACGCGTCGAGCGCGAACCGGCCCAGGTCGGTGGTCACCGCCGCGATCCGCGCCAGCGGCACGCCGTCGATCAGCACCGCGGTCTGGCCGGGCGACGCGCCGCGCACCGTGACCGAGGCGTACGCGCCGAGCCCGCCCAGGCTCCGGGCGTGCGCCCCGACCGCGGTCGCGACCGCGTCGGCGACCGAGGCCGCCGCCGGATGCTCGTCGGGGTGCAGCACGGTCACGAACGGCGCATCGCCGAGCGCCCGATCGCGATCGCGCGCCGCCTCGCCGGGCGCGTGGTCGACGATGATGATCGTCTCGGTATCGTCCGCCGCGGCGCCGCGCCCAGGCACCGCGATCACCGCGAGCACCGCGAGCAACGCGCACGATATGGATCCCTGGCGGAAGATCATGTCACCCCACGTGACGGGGCCGGGCCGATCGAGATCGGCGCCGGCGAACGGGGTGACAGGCGCACCGACAGCGCGAGCTTCACCCCGAAGTACCGACGAAAGAGATGTCCTGACTTCCGGATCGTCCTAGGCGGCGCCTTCCCAGTTGCCCAGTGGCTGGCCAGCAGCGAGTGCTGGCCGTGCCGCGTTGTCCCCGGTCACAGTAGCGGGGGCTGTGCCGGATTCTTCACCGGCTTCCCTGCTCTCGTCGGAGCTGTCGTCTTTGCGTTCCTCGATAGGCCTCCGCGCACGTTGGTAGCCGCGGTCGCCGTGCGAGTCAATGGCTGATTTGGTCGCGAGCTACTTCGCGGTGACCACGTCGTCGTGCATCGCGGCGAGCGCGCCGAGCAGATCCTGCTTTTCCCGGGCAGCGACGTGGAAGTGATCGAGCGAGGCCTCGAGATCCTCGACCAGCGCGTGGAAGTCGCTGTCCTTGACGTTCATCCCGGCGTGCGCCGTCCGCATGTCCTTGCCGGTGTACTTGCATGGCCCGCCGCTGGCTTCGCAGATCTGATCAGCCAGCTTGGCCTCGAGATCCGCGAGATCGGCGTGGGCAAAGAACGCGCTGATCCGGGAGTCCTTGGCGACGCGCTGCTCGACGAAGTCCTTGACCACGGCGGTGATCGCGTCCTTCCTGCCGAGCCGGTCGTAGAGCGACGCCGGGCCGCTGCCGCTGCCGGCGCCGTCCGGCAGAGCGGTGGCCGTGGTCTTGCCGCCGCACGCCGTGGCGCCCAGCGCGACCAGCGCGAGCGCGAGCGCCATCGAGAGCGAGCGCGAGATCATAATCCTCGAGAGCTTCATGGTGTGGTTGCCTGTTGCGCCGGAAGCGCGCTGGTCGGTGTCCAGAGCCCGTACGACGGCCGGCGCGATGCGGATCGGGTGATATCGTACGCGCTCCATGGCCAACGACCTCGCCAGCAAGCTGTTCATCGTGACCGGCGCGAACACCGGCATCGGCAAGATCACCGCGAAGGAGCTCGCGCGCGCCGGTGCGCACGTGATCCTGGCCTGCCGGTCGAAGGACAAGACCGCCGCGGTGATCGACGAGATCCAGCGCGAGACCGGCAACCCCAGCGTCGAGTTCGTCGCGCTCGATCTCGGCGACCTCGCGTCGGTGCGCGCGTGCGCCGAGGCGATCCTGGCGCGCAACGTCCCGATCCACGGCCTGATCAACAACGCCGGGATGGCCGGCTCGCGCGGCCTGACCCGGGACGGCTTCGAGCTGACCTGGGGCACCAACCACCTCGGCCACTACCTGCTGACCCGGCTGTTGCTCGACCGGATCAAGCAGGCCGGCACCGCGCGGATCGTCAACGTCGCCAGCGCGTCGCACTACCAGGCCAAGGGCATCGACTGGGACGTGATGAACCAGCCAACCCGCAGCCGGACCGGCATGCGCGAGTACGCGGTGTCCAAGCTGTCCAACGTGCTGTTCACCAAGGAGCTCGCCCGCAGGCTCGAGGGCACCGGGGTCACCACGTACGCCGTGCACCCCGGCGTGGTCGCGACCGACGTGTGGCGCCGCGTGCCGGGGCCGCTGCGCTGGGTGATCAAGAAGTTCATGATCACGCCCGAGAAGGGCGCCGAGGCCAGCCTGCGCTGCGCGACCGCGCCCGAGCTGGCGAGCCAGACCGGCCGGTACTACGACGTCGGCGGCAAGGAGCGCGAGCCCAACCAGCTCGCCAACGACGTCGAGCTCGCCCGGACGCTGTGGGTCAAGAGCGCCGAGTGGACCGGGCTGCCGGCCTGAGCCGCGCACCATGACAGCCCCGGCGCGTCGCTTGTGCTCCGAACGACGCGCCGGCACGATGCGGGCATGTGGCTGCCGCTCGCCGCGACGCTCTGCACCGCCGCGCCCGTCCACTTCGATCGCGCGCCGGCGGCGGCGCCGGGTCACTGCTTGAACGCGGTCGCGTCGATGCCGTGGCGCTGGAGCAGGCGGCGGAAGTTGGTGCGATCGAGCCCGGCGAGCCGCGCGGCCTCCGAGATCGATCCCTTGGCGCGCTCCATCGCCAGCGTGAGGTAGTTCTTCTCGAACACCGCGCTGGCGCGCCGCTTGGCCTCGGTCAGCGGCGGCAGCTGGTCATCGCCGTCGGCGCTGGTCACCGGGATCGTCGCGGTGATCTTGCCGTTGCTGCGCGCCATGATCGCCCCCGGCAGCGACTCGGGAACGATCACGTCGCCCTGGTGCAGGGCGATCGCGTGCATGATCGCGTTCTCGAGCTCGCGCACGTTGCCCGGCCACGGGTACGCGATCATCGCGTCGAGCGCGTCCGGCGACAGGCTGAGCTGCATCCCGGGGCCGGCGGTGTGCTTGCGCAGGAAGTGCGCCGCGAGGATCGGCAGGTCCTCGAGCCGGTCGCGCAGCGGCGGCACGGTCAGCACCACGACGTTGAGCCGGTAGAACAGGTCCTGGCGGAACCGGCCGTGCTCGACCGCGCTCGTGAGGTCGACGTGCGTGGCCGCGATCACCCGGACGTCGACGTTGCGCACGCCGCTGCCGCCGACCGGGCGGACCTCGCCCTCCTGGAGCACGCGGAGCAGGCGGGCCTGGACCGCGGTCGGCATGTCGCCGATCTCGTCGAGGAACAGCGTGCCACCGTCGGCCTCGACGAACACGCCCGGGCGATCGGTGGTCGCGCCGGTGAACGCGCCCTTGGTGTGGCCGAACAGCTCGCTGTCGATCAGCGAGTCGGGGATCGCGCCGCAGTTGAGCGCGACGAACCGGCGCTTTCTGCGGGAGCCGCGCTCGTGCAGCGCCCGGGCGACCAGCTCCTTGCCGGTGCCGCTCTCGCCGCGGATCAGGATCGATACGTCCTGGCTGGCCAGCCGGTCGAGCGCCGCGCGCAGCTTGCGCATCGCCGGCGAGGTGCCGACCAGCAGCTGATCCGAGGCGTCGTCGAGTCCGGGGAGGATCCTCGCGAGCTGGCGGCGCAGGGTCGAGTAGCGCGCCGCCGACTCGACCATCGACGACAGCTCGTAGGGCCGGAACGGCTTGGTCAGGTAGTAGAACGCGCCGGCGCGCATGCAGGTCGTGGCGGTGTTGGCGGTGTTGTCGCCGGTCAGCATCACGATCGACGCGAGCGAGTTGGCCTCGCGAAACCGGCGCAGCACGTCGATCCCGCTCATCCCGGGCAGCCCGACGTCGAGCAGCACCACGTCCCAGCTGTCGGCCTCGCCGGCCTCGAGCCGCGCCAGCACCGGTCGGGGATCATCGGCGAGCTCGACCTCCAGACCATCGCCGCCGAGCTTGCGGGCGATCGCCTTGGCGACCTCAGGATCATCCTCGACGACCATCACCTTCACCCGTGTGGAGGAGTCGTCCATTCGGCAACGAACAGGCTCGCAGAGCCCGCCGAGAAATTCAATCGCCGCTACGCGCTTCGTTCGTTCGCCGACCGGGCGCGCAGCGCGAGGGCCGCCTCCGCGAGCCGACGGCGCAGGATCGGCCCCACCAGTGGCTTGACGAACACGTCGTCCGCCCCGGCGGCCGCGGACGCGGCGCGCATGGTTTCGTTGTCCTCGCCGCTCAGTACGGCGCAATACACTCCGGCCCCGTAACGCTGCTTGTAGTGACGGATCACCGAGAGCCCGCTGGTTCGCATGTGCAGATCGACGACGACCAGCTCGAACCCTGCACCGGCGAGCGCGATCGCGGGCGCGCCGTCGTCGACCGCGGTGATCTCGAACCCCGCGCGCGACAGCGACACGGTCAGCCCGCGCAGCACCCGGGGATCATCGTCGGCGAGGAGCACGCGGGCAAGCGGCGCCCCGCAGCCGGTCATGCCGCTTCCTGCATGGTCTGCTCGCCGAGCTGCGCGCGCAAGCGGTCGACCGCCCGCCACAGCAGCTGGCACACGCGCGACGGCGTGATCCGCAGGGTCTCGGCGATCTGCTGGTAGGTCAGGTCCTCGAGGTAGTGCAGGCCCAGGATCGTCACGTCGCGCGGCTCGAGGTGCTCAAGCGCGGCGCGCACCGTCGCGATCAGCTGGCGATGTGCGGCGAGCTCGTCCGGCGCGAGCCGCTGGTCGGAGACCAGGATCTGATCGTCGTGCTCGAGCGGATCGACGCCGATGTTGACCAGGTGCGAGAGCCCGTTGCGGTACTGCTCGACCGGCACGCCGAGCCGATCGGCGATCCGCTCCTCGCTCGCCGACTCGCCGCTGTTCTCGATCGCGCGGATCGTGTTGGAGATCTTGCGCGCGGTCTGACGCACGCGGCGCGGCAGCATGTCACCGCGGCGAAGCTCGTCCAGCACGGCGCCGCGGATCCGGTGCTCGGCGAACGACAGGAACGGCTCGGTCCGCGACTCGTCGTAGCGCTCGGCAGCCTCGGTGAGGCCGAGCATACCGGCGGCGACGAGGTCCTCGCGCGCGACCCAGTCGGGGCAGCGTCGCGCCATCTTGAGCGCGATCCGCCGCGCCACCTCGGCGTGCTCGGAGATCAGTTGGTTCCGCCACAGGTTTCGCGTGTCCATGGCGATCGCGCTGTGCGACCGCCAGGCCAGAGATCACCGGAGACAACTCCTTCGGTGATCTCGGCAGCTTATCTCCCGGTTTCAGATGACCTCGTGGGTTCTTCGATACTCCAGGCGGGTAGCTGATTACCCTGGACAAATACCCGAACATTACCCGAGCACTATCTAATCTAGACGAGCTCACGACATGTCGGACGAGCACCGTCACTGCGGCGCGATCGCAAACCGCTCGAGCTGCCGCGCGTCCATCGCGCCGACGCGCTGGTGGACCAGACGGCCGGCGTGGAACACCGCGAAGCTCGGAATGCTCGACACCCGGTAGCGCCGCGCAAGCTCGTCGAGTGCATCGGTGTCGACCTTGAGCACGACCGCGCGTCCGGCGAGGCTGCCCGCCGCCTTCTTGACCTCGGGAGCAACGGCGCGGCACGGCCCGCACCACGTCGCCCAGAAATCGACGAGCACCGGGACGCGCGCGCCGGCGATGATGTCGTCGAACTGCGCCTCCGACACGACCTCGATCGGCGCGCCCTGGGGCGGCAGCGTTGCCCGGCACTTGCCGCACCGCCCGACATCGGCGAGATGACGAGCCGGGATCCGGTTCACCGCATGACACTCGCTGCAGACTCGCCGCATGGCGTGATGGTAGCGTGGGGAGCGTGGCGAAGAAGCAGGGCGCGGCGCGCAAGGTGCAGCGATCGAGCCGCGCGGCTGCCCCGGCGCGCAGTAGCCGGACGTCCCGGCCCGCCGCCAGGCCGCTCGCCGGGCCCGAGCCGGGGAAGCCAGCTCCACCGCCGGAGCCCGCGGCGCCGCACGACGTGCTCGCGGCGCCGCACGACGTGCTCGCGACCCGCGACATCGCGCGCCTGCTGCGCTACGGCGAGCGCTTCGGCGGCGACAAGATCGACGTCCGCATGCTGCCGCTGCAGCTCCACGCGCGGTCGGGCGCGATCGCGGTGTGCGATCCGGCCGAGCCCGCGACCTGGCGCGTGCTCGATCGCCCCCTCGATCGCCCGCTCGGCACGGGCGCGTTTCGCGTGATGCTGTCGATCGCGCGGCCCGACGACGAGACCGGCGCCGCGCACGAGCGCCTCGCTGCCGTGGTGATCCACGTCGGGCGCCCGCCGATCGCGACGTGGGCGGTCGCGCAGCCGCGCGACCCTGCCCGGCCCGGCGAGACGCGGGCCGCCGAGGCGCTGCCGCGCACGCCGGTCACCAGCGGCTGGCTCGCGCTGCTCGATGCCGGCGACGGCTCCCCCGGTGTGATCGCGCTGCCGCCGGCGACCGGCCTCGTGCCGGTCGAGGTCCCGCTGACCGACGGCCGCCGCGCGCTCGCGCTGCCGTGCGGCAACGGCGCGTTTGCCGCCTACTGGGCGCTCGACGCCGCCGGCCGACCGATCTGCGTCGTGGTCGACTTCGACGTGTTCAGCCAGAAGGCGTGGAAGGCCAGGCCGGCCTCGCACCCGGCGTAGTCCGCCGCGCCGGATCAGTCGCGCGGGGCCAGCCGCGCCGGGTCAGCCGCGCCGGGTCAGCCGCGCCGGGTCAGCGATGATGCGGCGGCCTGGCCGGCGCGCCGGGCTTGGTCGCAGTCGCCGGACGAGGCGGAGTGGGACGGGGTGGTGCGGCGGGGGTCGCCGCGGGCTCGGCGGCCGGGGTCGCCGGCACCGGCGTCGCGGCCGGGGCGGGCTTGCCGCCCGGTCCGGCCGCCGTCCCTGGCACCGCCGGCACCGCCGGCGCCGACGTCGCGGCCGGTTCCCCGCCGCGGCAA
>DASWRS010000510.1:0-16599 GCA_036403075.1 Kofleriaceae bacterium | reverse complement strand
CCGACCTGCGCGCGCCGGTGACGCAGACCGGCGCGGTGCTCGGCACGCCGGCGTACATGGCGCCCGAGCAGTTCGCCGGTGCGCCGGTCGACGCGCGCGCCGATCAGTTCGCGTTCTGCGTCACCGCGTGGGAGGCGCTGTGGGGCGAGCGGCCGTTCGCAGGCGAGTCGTTCGTCCAGCTCAACGTCGCGATCAGCCTGGGGCAGCGCCGCCCGCCGCCGCCGGTGCCCCGGGTCCCGGCGCGGGTCCGCGCGGCGCTCGAGCGCGGCCTGTCGGTCGATCCGGCCGAGCGGTTCCCGACCATGGCCGCGCTGCTCGACGCGATCCGGCCGGCCCGGCGGCGCTGGCGTCGCTGGGGCCTCGCCGCCGCGGGCGTGGCGATCGCCGGCGCCGCCGCGGCCGTGGTGCTCTGGGGCCGGGCCGCCGGACCGGCGTGCGACCCCGGCGACCTCGCCGGCGCCGCCGAGCTCGCGCCGCTGCGCGGCGATCTGCCCGAGCGGATTGCGCGGGCCGGTTCGCCGCAGATCGCCGCCCGGGCCGAGAAGCTGCTCGCCGACTACACGGCCGGGTTCGGCGACTTCGCGCGCCGGGCGTGCCGGGCCGAGCGCGGCCACGAGTGGTCGCCCGAGATCGCCGCGCAGAGCCGGCGGTGCTTCCAGGTCGTCGCGCGGACCGCGGCGCTGTCGCTCGCCGGCGTTGATCCGGCCCGGCCGCTCGACGCGCTGCGCCACCTGCGCCGGCTGCCGCCCGAGGAGCACTGCGCCAACCAGAGCCACCTGGTGTCGCGGCCGCCGATCCCCGCCGACCCGGCCCGGCTCGCCGCGCTGACCGACGCCACGGCCCTGCTCGCCGTCGGCTTTGACAGCATCGAGGACCACGCCGCCGCCCGGCTGCACCAGACGCTCGCCACGCTCGAGGCCTCGCCCGCCCGCGGCGAGCCCGGCATCGCGGCCGGCCTGACCGTGCTGCGCGGCTGGCGCGCGCTCGATGCCGGGGACGTCGCCGAGGCCCGGCGGCTGTTCGTCGAGGCCTACTACGCCGGCCGCACGACCGACGACGAGCAGATCCTCGGGGTCGCGCTCGGCCTGCTGATCGAGTACGGCGCCGACCTCGGGCTCGAGCCGGCCGCGGTCGACGACTGGCTGCGCACCGCGCTCGCCGACGCCGACCGGATCCGCGCCCGGTCGCCGTGGCTCGCCGGCCGGATCTACACCGTCGCCGCGCGCGCCGCAGACGTCGCCAACAACGCCGAGCGCGCCCTGGTGTTCGTCGCCCGCGCCCGCGAGGTCCTCGACCCGCACGATCCATCGCGGATCGAGAGCTACGCGACCGAGGGCTCCGTGCTGCTGTGGTCGGGGCACGTCGAGGACGGCATCCGGGCCTACGAGGCGGCGATCGCGCAGCGCACCGCCTACGCCGGGGCCGATGACCCCGACCTGGCGTCGCTGCTCTCGGACTACGCCGGCTCGCTGCTCCAGGCCGAGCGCCTCGGCCAGGCGATGCAGGCCGCCGATCGCGCCGCCGCGATCATCGACCACGTCGTCGATCCCGACGACGATCGCATCGATCCGATCCGGCTGACCCTCGCCGGCGTGCTGATCGGCGCCAACCAGGACGATCAGGCGCTCGACCTGCTCGACACCGCGCGGGCCCACAGCGTCCAGCGGCTCGGCGAGACCAGCGCGATCGTCGCGAGCATCGATACCAACCTCGCTACGATTTACGCCGCGCGCGGCGAGCACGACCGCGCGCTCGCGGCGCTCGGCTCGGCGCTCGCGATCGACGAGAAGCGGCTCGGCCCCGATCGCCTCGAGGTCGCCACCGTGCTGTACAACCTCGCCGCGTCGCACCGCGCCCGGCACGACTACCCCGCCGCGATCGCCGCCGCCCGGCGCGCCGCCGCGATCTACCAGGCCCGGAGCCCGGGCTCGGATCGCCACCGCCTCGCGCTGACCATGGCCGCGCTCGCCGCCAACGACGCGCGAGACTTTCCCCAGGCGCTCGCGCTGACCGCCGCCGCGCTCGGCTTCCCCCGGCC
This sequence comes from Kofleriaceae bacterium, assembly GCA_036403075.1. GTDB lineage: Bacteria > Myxococcota_A > Polyangia > Haliangiales > Haliangiaceae > JABFXX01. The sequence goes on along the minus strand of DASWRS010000510.1, from coordinate 14,561 downwards.
GGCCGAGAGCCCCCAGACCCCGGCCTGGGCCCAGCTCGAGCGCGCACGCGCGCTGATCGGCATCCACCGTAGCGCCGACGCACGGCCGCTGCTGGTCGCCGCGCGCAAGGCCTACGCCGAGCTCGCGATGGCGCCACGCGTCCGCCAGGTCGACGAGCTGCTCGCCCAGCTCCCGCGGTGATTCGCGCCGCCCGGATCGGCCGGCCGGCGGTGTCCCTGGCGCCAGGGGGTGCCGGTGGGTGATAGATTATCGGCCGCGGAGGACACATGGGTACCCTTCACCTGCAGTTCTGGCCGAACGTTCCCCGCCACCTGACGGCGCCCCGGACGTCTTTGTGGTTCAACCTCGAGGTCTCGGCCGCCCGGTTCCCGGACAAGCCGTGCGTCGTCTACTACGACACCGTGCTCACGTTCTCGGCGATGCGGCGCGAGGCCGAGCGGCTCGCCGGCTACCTGCAGAACGAGTGCGGCGTCAAGCGCGGCGATCGGGTCGGGCTGTACCTGCAGAACAGCCCGCAGTTCATCATTGCCTACTACGCGATCCTGCGCGCCGATGCGATGGTCGTGCCGATCAACCCGATGCTCCTGACCAAGGAGATCGGCCACATCGTCGGCGACAGCGGCGCGACCGTGCTGATCGCGGCGCAGGACCAGGTGTCGCGCGCCCTGCCGCTGATCGGCTACGGGCTGTCGCGCGTGATCGTCGCCTGCTACTCCGACTATCTCACCGCGCCGACCGATCTTGAGGTCCCGGCCTGGATCAAGGCGCCGCGCGAGCCCCAGTCTGCCGCCGGCGTGACCCTGTGGAGCGACGCGATGGCCGCCGGCGCCACCCCCGGCCCGCACCTGGCCGGCCCCGACGATCTCTGCGTGCTGCCCTACACCTCGGGCACCACCGGCAACCCCAAGGGCTGCGTCCATCGCCACCGCAGCGTGATGTTCACCGCGGTCGCCGGCCCGCAGTGGAACCGCTCGTTCCAGGACGAGACCATCCTCGCGGTGCTGCCGTACTTCCACGTCACCGGCATGCAGGGCAGCATGAACTCGGCGATCTACTCGGGCGTGACGATCGTGCTCCTGCCGCGCTGGGACCGCGACGTCGCGGCCGCGCTGATCAAGCGCTACGCCGTCACCGCGATGACCGTGGTCCCGACCATGGTCGTCGACCTGCTGTCGAGCCCGAACCTGGCGAGCTACGATCTGTCGAGCCTGCGCCAGCTCGGCGGCGGCGGCGCGGCGATGCCCGAGGCGGTCGCGCAGAAGCTCCAGGACCGCTACGGCCTGGGCTTCATCGAGGGCTACGGCCTGACCGAGACCATGGCGCCGACCCACATCAACCCGCCGCTGCGGCCCAAGAAGCAGTGCCTGGGCATCCCGCTGTTCAACACCGATTCGCGCGTCGTCCACCCCGAGACCCTGGCCGAGCTGCCGCCCGGCGAGGTGGGCGAGATCGTCTCGCACGGTCCGCAGGTGTTCGACGGCTACTGGAACAACCCCAAGGCCAACGCCGCGTGCTTCGTCGAGATCGACGGCAAGCGGTTCTTCCGCACCGGCGACCTCGGCCGGACCGACGAGGACGGCTACTTCTTCCTGGTCGATCGGCTCAAGCGCATGATCAACGTCGCCGGCTTCAAGGTCTGGCCGGCCGAGGTCGAGGCCATGCTCTACGCCCACCCGGCGATCCAGGAGGCCGTGATCATCGCGCGCAAGGACCCGCGGCGCGGCGAGGTCGTCAAGGCCGTGGTCGTGCTCAAGCCGCCGGCCCGCGGCCAGGTCACCGAGGACCAGCTGCTCGCCTGGGCGCGCGACAACATGGCCGCCTACAAGGTCCCCGGTAGCTTCGAGGTCGTCGAGTCGCTGCCCAAGTCCGCCACCGGCAAGATCCAGTGGCGCACGCTGCAGGAGCTGCAAGACGAGCGTGATCGCGCGGGCAGCTGACCGCGGCGCTTCAGGTACCATCGGGGCGTGGCCGACCCGCCCGAACGCGACGCCGGGGAGCGCGCGATCCGCGAGCTCTGCCGGGCCGGCCGTCACGCCGAGGCCACCACCGCGGCGCTCCACCGCTACGGCGTCGAGCTCCTCGGCTTTCTCCGCGCCCTCGCCGGCGACCACGATCTCGCCGCCGAGGCCTTCGCCGAGCTCGGCGAGGACCTCTGGAAGGGCCTGGCGAAGTTCCGCTGGGAGTCGTCGTTGCGATCGTGGCTGTACACCCTGGCGCGCAACGCGCTGTCCCAGCTCCGCCGCGACCCGCGCCGCCGCCGCGACCGCAACCTGCCGCTGTCGGTGGCACCCGAGGTCGTCGCCGTGGTCCGCACGGTCACCCGCGACATCCAGCGCACGGAGGTCAAGGACGAGCTCCGCGTGCTCCGCGAGCAGCTCGACCCCGAGGAGCACGAGATCCTCCTGCTCCGCCTCGACCGCGGCATGCCCTGGAAGGACATCGCGCGCATCGTCGGCGGCCCTGGGGGCGGCGGCGCCCCCGCCGACGACGCCGACCTCGACGCCCGCGCCGCCGCGCTGCGCAAGCGGTTCGAGCGCGCCAAGCAGCGGCTCAAGAAGCTCGCGATCGAGCGCGGCCTGATCCGCCGCAAGTGACCTGCCGGACCTGCCCGACCTGCCCGATCGGCCGGGCCCGCGTGAGGCGGCCCCGCCTGCTGTGCGCGTTGCACCGGGGGGCCCACGCTCGTAGAGTTGGCGCTAGCCCATGAAACCCACGATGAACTACCTCGTCCCGACGGTCATCGAGCAGACTCACCGCGGCGAGCGCGGCTGGGACATCTTCTCCCGCCTGCTCAAGGACCGCATCATCTTCCTCGGGACGCCGATCAACGATGACGTCGCCAACGTCGTGATCGCGCAGCTGTTGTTCCTCGACTCCGAGGAGCCCGAGAAGGACATCATGCTGTACATCAACTCGCCCGGCGGGCACGTCTCGGCGGGCCTGGCGATCTACGACACGATGCAGTACCTGCACTGCGACGTCGCGACGATCTGCATGGGGCAGGCGGCCTCGATGGGTAGCTTCCTGCTCGCCGCCGGCACCAAGGGCAAGCGCTACGCGCTGCCGCACGCGCGCGTGATGATCCACCAGCCGCTCGCCGGGTTCCAGGGCCAGGCGACCGACATCGACATCCACGCCCGCGAGATCCTGAAGACCCGCGACACGCTCAACGATCTGTACGCCAAGCACACCGGTCAGGCGGCGGACAAGATCAAGCACGACACCGAGCGCGACAACTTCATGTCGTCGTCGCAGGCCAAGGAGTACGGGATCATCGACGAGGTGTTGATCACGGCCAAGAAGAAGCCGGACGACAAGAAGTAGCGCAGCGCGCGGAGGTCAGTTCGTCGCCGGGCCGCCCGGCTGGACATGGGCGATCTTGGCCAGGAGGATCTGGCGGTCGAACGGCTTGGCGATGAACTGCCAGTCGGGTAAGGGCGCGCTCGCGTGGTATCCCGACATGAACACCACGCGGAGCTGCGGGTGCTCTTGAACCAGCTCGCGCGCGAGGTCGCGGCCCGACATCCCCGGCATCACCATGTCGGTGAGCAGGATGTCGAAGGTCTCGCGCCGCGCCGCGGCGATCGCATCGGGGCCGCAGCACACCGCCAGGACGTGGTAGCCGGCCCGGCGCAGCATCCGCTCGGTGAGCCGGCGCAGCTGGTCGTCATCGTCGACCAGCAGCACGCGGCCGCGCCCGACCGGGCCGGTCTCGGCCTCGTCGGTGCGCTCGGGGGCCAGGTCGGTCTCGGGCAGCGCGATGCAGAACGTGGTGCCGCGGCCGAGCTCGGAGCTGACCGAGATCTCGCCGCCGACGTGCTGGACGATGCCGTGCACCGTCGCCAGGCCCAGGCCGGTGCCCTTGCCGAGCGCCTTGGTGGTGAAGTACGGCTCGAACACCCGCGCCGCGACCTCGGGCGTCATCCCGCTGCCGGTGTCGATGACCTCGATCGTCGCGTAGTGCTCGCTGGCGCCGGTGCGGACGACGATCCGGCCCTCGCCGGTGATCGCATCCCGCGCGTTGACCACCAGGTTCATCACGATCTGCTCGAGCTGCGACGGATCGATCAGGATGCAGCGGCCGCCGGGCCCGGCGTCGACCACGAGGTCGATCTCGGGACCGACGGTGCGCTGCAGCATCTTCTTCATGTTGCCGATCAGGCGGGCGACGTCGACCGCCTTGGGCTTGACCGCCTCGCGGCGGCTGAACGCGAGCAGCTGGCGGACCAGCTCGGTCGCGCTGGTCGCCGCCTGGCTGATCATCTTCACGTCGTCGCGGGACTCGGGCGCGGTCAGCGATTCCTCGAGCATGCCGGCGTAGTTGAGGATGATGAACAGCAGGTTGTTGAAGTCGTGGGCGATGCCGCCGGCGAGCTGGCCGATCAGCGCGAGCCGGTCCTGGTGCGCGGCCTTGGCCTGCTTGGTCCGCTCGTCGGTGATGTCGCTGATCACGATCACGGTGTCGCCGCCGTCGTTCGAGGTGTGGGCGTTGACGATGAACGTCGACTCGGGCGAGCCGATCGTGACCTGCTCGCGCAGGTCGATGCCGATCATCCGCTCGCACGCGATCAGCGCGATGTCCTCGATCACGTGGTGTTGCCGGATATCGCCGATCGCGGCGGCGCGCGCGGTCACCCACTCGTTGACCAGCAGGCAGCGCCGCCGGTCGTCGAGCACGACCACGCCGACCGGGAGGTTCTTGACCACGCGCTCGAGGCGATGCCACTCCTCGCCCTGCACGGTCTGGATCCGGCGCACCAGCATCGCGTTCTTGATCGCGAGCGCGGCCTGGCCGGCGACCGCGCACAACAGGTCGAGATCGCGCTGCTGGAACACGTTGTTGACGGCCTGCGAATCGAGGTGGATCACGCCGAGCCACTCGGTCTCGTCGGCCTCGTAGAGCAGGGGCACGGCGACCAGCGATCGCACGCCGTGCGCCGACAGGCTCTCCGAGCGCTGCAGCGTGCGGTCGCCGTCGATCGCGGTGCGCAGGAACGGCTCGCGGGTGGCGAGCACCTGGCTGAGCACGCTGGTCGAGAGCGCGTCCTCGACCGTGGCACCCGAGCGCGTCCGGGCGACCATGGCGCACGGCGTCTTGGTGTGCGGTCCGTAGACGATGATCATGCCGCGATCGGCGCGCAGCAGCTGGAAGCAGGTGTCGAGCACGCGGCCGAGCAGGCGATCGAGGTCGTGCTCGACGCCGATCGCGCGGCTGAGCTCGACCACGGCGCGCAGCTTGCGCAGCTCGTCGGGCTCGCCGACCGACACCGACGACATGCGCGCGACCTCGAACCGCAGCCGGATCGGGCCGATCAGGATCTCGTCGCCGTCGCGCAGCGGCGCGTCGTCGACCTTGCGTGCGCCGACGAACGTGCCGCGCCGGCTGCCGAGGTCGCGCACCCGGTAGCCGCCGTCGGCCTGACGCACGATCTCGGCGTGGTTGCGCGACACCATCGTGTCGTCGAGCTGGATGTCGTTCTCGGACCCGCGACCGATCGAGACGCGGTCGCCGAGCTCGTGGCGGCGTTGACAATCGATCTGGAGCAGGGCGGGCATGACCTGTGAGTCGGCTGGTTTCCGGAGCTCTGGAGGGCGCGCGGTCGATCGTCGGTCAAGCGGTTCATCGCGGCGTCGCGCAGATCCGAAGTCCGGACATCGGCTCGTGGATATCTCCGCTCGATTCGTTGCGATTTGCGAGATCCGCTGTCTTCCGATCGTGGTAGTAGCTGCCACCTCTCGCGACATAGCTGCCGGCGCGCTCACCGCGCGTCCACTCGAACGCGTTGCCGGCGGTGTCGTGGAGGCCGTACGGGCTGGCCGAGCCGGGGTGGCTGCCGACCTCGTCGGGGCCCATCAGCACGCGCTCGTAGGTCTGGTCGATGTTGGCGTCGTCACCCTCGAGCACGCGGCCGGTCGGCGTGCCGCGGCCGTCGGGCCCGCGCGCCGCGCGCTCCCACTCGACCTCGCTGCACAGCCGCGCGCCCGGCAGCCGGCCGCTGCGCTCGAGCCACGCGGCGTAGGTCTCCCCGTCGGACGCCGAGATCCCGAGCACGGGCAACCTGCGCCAGTCCTGGACCGCGTGGTGCTTGCGGCCGGCGTAGCGGATCGGCTCGTTCGATCGCGCGGTGTAGGTCCGCGACGTCGGCGCCAGCGTCAGCCGCCAGCCGCCGTCGGCCGCCTCGAGCTTGATCCCGCCGTCGAGCTTGAGCGGCAGGTTCGGGAGCAGCGCGGCGCGCGCGGCCTCGGGCTGCGCGTCGACGTAGGTGATCCAGTCGCCGAACGTGACCTCGGTGCGCGCGATCAGGTAGCCGTCGGTCCGCCGGGCATGCAGCGGCACCGTCGACAGGAAGCTGCGCCGGGTGTCCTCGTCGGCGGCGCTGCCATACGCGAACCAGCCGGGCGCGACGTAGACATAGCCGTCGGGCACCGCCGCCGCCGCCGGCGGATCGAGCTCGAGCACGACCTCGGCGTCGCGGTCGATCATGACCGGCTCGCGGACGGCGACCCGGCCCGCCGCCAGGACCTCGATGACATGCGGGCCCGGCATCAGCTCGCGGCTGGCGCTGCCGGTGCCGGCCGGCTGGTGATCGATCGCGATCGCCGCACCCGCGGGTGCCCGCACGATCGCCCGCCCCGGCGCGCCGGTGCGGGCCCGGCGGCTGCCATCGGCGTCGTACGCGGCGAGCCGTCCGACCAGCTCGTCGCGCGCGTCGGCGTCGTGCACGGTGTCGGCCAGCAGGGCGCGCTCGAGCAGGATGTCCCCCAGGAGATCGCGCACGTCGCGGCGCGTCGGGTCCTTGGCGAGCGCGGCCTCGACGCCGCGCGCCGCCGCGCGGTAGGTCCGCGCCGCGACCGCGCGCTCGGCGAGGGTCTTGCTCCACAGCGCCTCGCCTGCGCTGCGGTCGCCGGCATCGAACGCGGCGAACGCGTCGTGCGCGAAGCCGCGCGCCGCCCGGTCGGCCGCGCGCGCGCCGCCGAGATCGATCTGGGCCGCGGCGAGCTGGCTGCCGACCGCGTCGGCGAGCCGGTGCGCCGAGCGGTAGTGCTGCAGGGCGTAGCCCGCCGCGGCGAGCGCGACCATGCCGGCGGCCAGACCGCGCAGCCGCCAGGTCCGGATCCGGCTCGCGCGCAGCGACGCGGTGATGAACGCACGCTCGATCGCGGTGAGGTTGGTCGGATCGAGCGCGACGGCCTCGGCGAGCCGCGGCCCGCGCCAGGTCGCGTCGGAGCGCCGGCCGAGCCGCTGCCATTCGGCGCAGGCCTGGGCGAGGCGCTCGCGGCGCGCGCGATCGTCGGCGTCGGCGTCGAGCCAGTCGCGCAGCGTGCCCCAGCCGCGCAGCAGCACCTCGTGCGCGAGCTCGTAGGTCGCGCCGGTCTCGCCATCGTGGACCACGACCAGCCGGCCGGCGACCAGCGCGGTCACCGCGCCATGCGTGTTGTCGCTGACCGACAGCTCGGCCTCGGTGCGCGCCACTCGGGTCCCCATCGACGTCACGAGGCGCAGCAACACGCGCCGCGCGTGCACCCGATCGGCCGGCGGCATCCCCGCGATCACCGCGTCGCCGTGGCGCGCCAGCGCCCCCGCCACGCCGCCCATCGTGTCGAGCACCGTGCGGGTGATCAGGCCGCGCTCGCGGTCGCGCGCCTCCCAAAGCTCGGCGAGCGCGAACGACAAGAGCGGCAGCCCGCCGCTGCCGGCCTGCGCGGTCGCGGCGACCAGCTCGCCGATCATGTCCTCGGACTCGAAGCCGACGCTGGTCGCGGCGGCGGGTCCGGTGATCACGTCGCGGATCCGTTCGGGCGGCAGCGGCCGGACGAAGTACAGCACGCGCGACAGCTCCTGGCCGAACCGCGGCAGCGCGACCATCCGCGACAGGAAGTCGGCGCGCACCGTCGCGATCAGCCGGACCCCGGTCACGCCCTCGCTGACCCGGGCCAGCGCGGTGTCGAGCGCGGCGACCTCGTCGGCGTCGCCGACCGTGACCAGCTCCTCGAGCTGATCGATGAACAGGATCAGGCCGTCGTTACCGGCGCGGCGATGCAGCTCGCGGCCGAGCGCGCCCGGGTCGGCCAGGACGCGGCCGGCGAGCTCCGGATCGTCGAGCGCGGCGGCGAGCGCGGCCAGGGGCCGGCGGCCGGGCACCAGCGTGACCGCGCGCCAGGTCCGCCCGGCGCCGAGCGCGCCGTCGAGCACGGCCGGGACCACGCCGGCCCGGCACAGCGACGACTTGCCGACGCCCGAGTCGCCCGCGACCACGACCACCGACTCGGTGCGCAGCCGCTCGACGATCGCGCCGACCTCCAGGCCGCGGCCGAAGAACACGCCGCGGTGCGACGACTCGAACGGCCGCAGCCCGCGGTACGGGTTCTCGTCGGCCTGGGCCCTGGGCCCGCCGATCGCCTCGAGTTGCTCGACCGCCTCGCGCAGCTCCTCGCCGCTGGCGAACCGCTGCTCTGGATCGCGCGCCAGGCAGCGGGCGACCAGCGCCGCGATCCGGGGCTCGGTGTCGAGCGCCGGCGCGTCGCGCTCGGTGATCGCATCGCCGAGCTCGGTGAGCGCGACCCCGGCGAACGGCGGCGCGCCGCCGAGCAGCTCGAACAGCACCGCACCGACCGAGTAGACGTCGGAGCGCCGGGTCGGCGGATCGCCGCGCCAGACCTCGGGCGCCATGTAATCCGGCGTGCCCGACATCCCGCGCGCGCCGTCGTCGATGCCCTCGCGCAGCATGCGGGCGAGCCCGAAGTCGACCAGCTTGGCGAGCCCGTCCTCGGTCATCATCACGTTGCTCGGCTTGATGTCGCAGTGCACCACGCCGCGCCGGTGCGCCGCGGCCAGCCCGCGCGCCAGATCGATCGCGATCGCCAGCGCCCGGGCCCACGGCACCGGCCGCGGCACGTCGGACAGCGCCGTCCCCCGCACCAGCTCGCTGACGATGTACGGCCGGTCGCCGAGCTCGCCGACGCGATAGATGCTGACCACGTTGGGGTGCTGGATCCGCGCGGCGGCCCGCGCCTCCATCAGGAAGCGCTGGCGCGCCGCCGGATCGGGGTCGACGCCGATGAACTTGATCGCGATCGGACGCGCGAGCACCGCGTCCTCGGCCAGGTAGACCTGGCCCGTCGCGCCCTGACCGAGCCGGCGCAGGATCACGTAATCGTCGAACTCTTCGGGCGGCTCGAACGCCGCGGGCGGCGGCGGCTCGCGCGGAGAAACGAGTTCCTGAGCCTGGCTCGACACGGTCCAGATGTATGTATCGGCTGCTACGTGAAATCTTCTAGCCCCCGGTAGCCCCCGGGCGGCCCCGGCAGCCGCTGCGCCGGGCTAACCGTTCGGGTGGTTACCCGGCATGCCGCACCGTCCCGCGGTCGGTCGACTGGTTCCGCCAGCCCCCCCGGGGTAGGCTGGCAACTGACCGATGCCCATCGAGAAGCGTGACGGTGCTTCGTTGACCTGTTCGTTCTGCGGCAAGGCCCAGAAGGAGGTCAAGAAGCTGATCGCCGGCCCCACCGTGTACATCTGCGACGAATGTATCGGGCTGTGCAACGACATCATCGCCGAGGAGATCGAGAAGGAAGACCAGAGCTACGGCACCAGCTCGATCCCCAAGCCGGCGCAGATCAAGAAGGTGCTCGACGAGTACGTCATCGGCCAGGATCGCGCCAAGAAGATCCTCGCGGTCGCGGTCCACAACCACTACAAGCGGATCGACCACAAGCAGACCGGCCAGAGCGACGAGGATGTCGAGCTCCAGAAGTCGAACATCCTGCTGCTCGGGCCGACCGGCTCGGGCAAGACCCTGCTCGCCCAGACCCTGGCACGGATCCTCAACGTGCCGTTCGCGATCGCCGATGCCACCAACCTCACCGAGGCCGGCTACGTCGGCGAGGACGTCGAGAACATCATCGTCTCGCTGCTGCAGAACGCCGATCACGACATCGAGCGCGCCCAGCGCGGCATCGTCTACATCGACGAGATCGACAAGATCGCGCGCAAGAGCGACAACCCGTCGATCACGCGCGACGTGTCCGGCGAGGGCGTGCAGCAGGCGCTGCTCAAGATCATCGAGGGCACCACGGCCTCGGTCCCGCCCAAGGGCGGCCGCAAGCACCCGCAGCAGGAGTTCCTCCAGGTCGACACCACGAACATCCTGTTCATCTGCGGCGGCGCGTTCACCGGCCTCGAGGACATCATCGAGAACCGGATCGGCCAGAAGCTGATCGGCTTCGGCGCCGGCATGAACAAGAAGGTCGAGCGGTCGCAGTGGGAGCTGATCCAGGAGGTCGAGCCCGAGGATCTGCTCAAGTACGGCATGATCCCCGAGTTCATCGGCCGCCTGCCGGTGATCGCGCCGCTCCACGAGCTGTCCGAGGAGGCGCTGGTCCAGATCCTGACCCAGCCCAAGAACGCGCTGGTCAAGCAGTACCAGAAGCTGTTCGAGATGGACGGCGTCAAGCTCAAGTTCGGCAAGGGCGCGCTGACCAAGGTCGCCAGCATGGCCGCGCTGCAGAAGAGCGGCGCGCGCGGCCTGCGCGCCATCCTCGAGAGCGCGCTGCTCGACATCATGTACGACACGCCCGGCCAGTCGGTGAACGAAGTCATCATCAACGAGGACGTGATCGAGAAGCACGGCTCGCCGCTGATCACGTACAGCAAGGACCAGAAGGTCGCCGAAGGCTGACCGGGATCGATCGCCCGGCCCGGCCCGCGCCGCCGAGCAGGCGGTGCAGCGCGGCAAGCGGTTCTACTTCACCGGCCGCGCGCGCTGGTCGACCACCCCCGAGCTCGCGATGCCGACCGACCCCGCCAGCGGCGCGAGCCTCGACGTCTGCCCCGCCACGTTCCCGTGACGTGAGCCGCTACGCGCGGTGCTCGCCCGCGTGATCGCCGCCGGCGGTCGGGCGTTCGGCGTTTCGAGACACCGGCAGCCGGACGACGAACCGCGCGCCGCCCCCCGCGCGGTCCTCGACGTCGATCGCGCCGCCGTGGCCATCGACGATGCGGCGGCAGATCGCCAGGCCGAGGCCCAGGCCGCTGCCTGCGGCGCGATCGGTGGCCCGGCCGCGCGCGAACGGCTCGAAGATCCGGGTCCGCAGCTCGGCGGGCACGCCCGGCCCGCGGTCCTCGACGACGATCATCGGCCCGCGCGCCACGCTGACCGTGACCACCTGGCCGGTCGCCGAGTGATCGATCGCGTTGCGGATCAGGTTGTCGATCACGATCGCGATCGCGTCGGGATCGACCTCGGCGGTGATCGCCGCGCCGGCCGCGAGCTCGACCCCGATCCCGCGCTCCTTGCCGATCGCGATCGCGCGCTCGGCCGCGGCGCTCGCGAGCACCCGCAGGTCGCTGCGCTCCTGGTGCAGGCCCGCCGCGCCGGCGCGCGACAGCTGGAGCAGCTTGTCGACCAGCATGTGCATGCGGTGGACCTCGGCGAGCGTGCCGTCGGCGACGTGCGCCCAGTGCGCGGCGTCGCGCGGCTTGCGGCGCGCGACCTCGAGGTTGGCCGAGATCACGGCGAGGGGCGTGCGCAGCTCGTGCGACGCGTCGGCCGCGAACTGCTGCTGGGCCGCGACGCCGCGCTGGACCCGGGCCAGCACGTCGTTGATCGCGACCGACAGCCGGTCGAGCGGATCGCCGCTCGGGCTCACCGGCAGGCGCTCGTCGAGCCGCTCGCCGGTCATCCGCTTGGCGCTCTCGATCACCTCGTCGAGCCGCGCCGTCGTCGGCGTGGTCAGCCGCCGGCCGAGCGCCAGCGATAGCACGACCCCGACCGGCGCCGAGATCGCCAGCGCGAGCGCGCACTGCTTGATGATCTCGGCCGGCGGGTCCTCGGGCACGCCCGGCGAGCACTCCTCGCCGATCTCGGTGCCGTAGATGACCAGCGCCTGGATCACGGCGAACACGACCATGCCGATCACCGTGGCGACCGCCAGCGAGCGTCCCAGGCCGCGGCCGAGCGTTGCCGGCCCGGTCATTCCGAAACCACCAGGCGGATCCCCGCCCCGCGCACGGTCTCGATCGCGACCGGGAAGCCGTGCAGCTTCTTGCGCAAATGGTTCAGGTGGACGTCGATCACGTTGGTGCCGGGATCGAACTCGTAGCCGAACGCGTCGCGCAAGATCTCGGCCCGGGCCACGACCTCGCCGCGCCGGCGCAGCAGGCAGCCGAACAGCGCGTACTCGCGCGGCGACAACGCGACCGTCCGGCCGCCGGACTCGATCACCAGGTCGTCGCGCATCGTCAGCGGCACGTCGCTCGCCGGCGCCCAGCGCGGCCCCGCGGCCCGGCGCGCGAGCGCCGCGATCCGCGCGACCAGCTCGGCGAACGCGAACGGCTTGACCAGGTAGTCATCGGCACCGGCGTCGAGCGCGGCGACCCGGGCGTCGACCGCGTCGCGCGCGGTCAGCACCAGCACCGGTACGTGGATCCGCGCGCCGCGCAGCTCGTGCAGGACCTCGATGCCGTCGCGATCCGGCAGCCCGAGGTCGAGCACCATGACGTCGAGATCGCGGCGCAGGCCGCGCTCGATCGCGCCCGCCGCGTTGCCGATGACGTCGACGGTGTAGCCGTCCTCCGACAGGCCATCGGCGATCGTCGTGGCGAGTTGCAGGTTGTCTTCGACCAGGACGATTCTCATCGGGACCTCGGCGGTGCACGACCGGCGCGTCCTCAGCATCCGCGCAAACCCGGCCGCCGGGTATTGCGACTCGCTGAATTCGACCGGGCGCCGCGCCGAGGCGGCAGCGCCGGGCTCAGTACCAGTCGATACCGATGCCGACCGTGCCGGAGGTGACGTGGTAGTTGTCGCTGTACAGGCCCTCGATGACCCGGCCCTGCAGATCGAGCGCGAAGTTGCGCGCCGACAGGAGCTCGACGCCGATCGCGCCCATCAGCGCGCCGCCGCTGCCGATGTCGTTGGTGAAGACGTCCTGGTTGACCTGCAGGTTCGCGAACCCGATGCCACCCTTGATCCACAGCTGCGGGATCAACCAGAACTGACCGGCGATCATGCCCGCGCCCTGGGTCAGGAACTGATCGCCGTTGAACCGGTCCGAGGCGACCAGCTGCGAGTTGACCTGGAGCTCGAACAGCAGGGCGAACCGCGGGCTGAGCATGCCGCCGATGTGGAAGTCACCCTCGAAGGCGAGCGGGTTGAAATCGCAGTTCGTGCAGCCGATCGAGCCGGTGTCGTCGTGCATGCCGCCGAGGCCGACGCCGAACCCGAACGCGAGCCGGCCGGTGCGGTTGTGGAACCCGCCGGGGACTGTCGACCCCTGACCGCCACGGTTGTAGTAGCCCTGCGCCGACGCGAGGGCCGGAGCGCAAACGATCGCGAGAACGAGGAGGGACTTGATAGGCTTCATGACGCTGACCTTGCAACGGCGAAAAGGCCGTGAACCGCTACCTTCGCAAGTCCGGGGCCAGGTCGCCAATCCCCGGCCGGCGATCCTGGACGTACGCGATTCCCGGGGGTTCGCCCGACATCGCGTGACGAGGTGTTCTCAGCTGCGCAGGTTACACACTGCCGTCGTGGCGTGGAAACGCAACGTTGTGAACCGCTGTCCACTGGTTCTGCGGCCCGATCACACCACAGCCAGCAGCCGATCGATCGCCATGCGTGCACGCCGGGCGTCGCCATGTACCGTCACGTACGGAACACCGCGTGCGGTGAACACCGATTCGACCCACAGTGTGGAGCCTTCACTGATCAGCCACGTCGCGTCGATCAACGCCGCGTCCACGGGCCGCGCCTCCGCGCTCACCAGCTGTGCGATCACGCCCGGCTCGGTGCCACCCGTGGTCGCGTAGCCACCGGCGACCAGGCCGGTCTCGAGCTCGGCAAACCGCGCCGCCGACGCCGCGATCAGCACCCGCTTGGTCGCGCGCCGGGCGACGCGGCTCAAGAACCCCGACCAGCGATCGCGCTCGACATCGGTCATCTCGAGGATCACGAGGCCGTAGCCCGCCACCAGGCCGCCGGTGGTGGCCTCGGCCTCGGTGATGTTGCGAACCACGCGCGCGTGGCCCGAAACCGGCGGCTGGCTGTCGTCGAGCACCGCAGAGAACGTGACGTGGGCATCGAGCGTGAGCGCGTGGACCGGGCGCACGAACATGCCTTCCGCCGAGACGTCGAGTGCCTCGGCGCGCACCGCGCCGCGCGTCGTGCCCAGGCAGATCGGCCACTCGACCGGGTAGCGTCGCGTGCTGCGCGGCGGCGCCGGCTTGATCGTCACGTTCGCGGCGCGCGCGGCGGTCAGCAGCGCGGTCAGCTGACGGCGCGATCCGTCGTCGAGCTCGAAGTTGACGCTGAACATCGTCGCGCCGCTGGTCTCGGCCTCGCGCATCGTCGAGACCTTGGCGACCGAGCCGCGCACCAGCGCACGGTGCTGCGCGTAGGCCAGCGCGACGTCGACCCGGTCGTCGACCCGGGGCAGCGCCACCGCCATCAGCGCCGCGCCGCGCAGCGACAGCGAGCCGATCCGGAGCGGCACCCAGCGGCCGCTTCGCAGGTAGCGCGCCGAGATCGTCCGCGGCAGCTTGGCCTCGAGCGGCGGCGGC
>DASWRS010000509.1:0-63565 GCA_036403075.1 Kofleriaceae bacterium | reverse complement strand
AAGCTGATTGGTTCCGACGCGTTTCAGGAAACCGACATCACCGGAATTACGCTGCCGATCACCAAGCACAATTACCTGGTGACCACGCCTGAAGACGTGGCGCCGGCGGTGCGCGAGGCGTTCGCCGTGGCGCGCAGCGGCCGGCCCGGTCCGGTGCTGGTGGACATCACCAAGGACGCGCAGCAGGGCAGCTGCGAGGTCGACTGGGACGCGGCCGAACCGCACCTCTTCGAGGCCGAAGACGAAGCGCTGCCGGGCGACGGCGATGTGCGCGACGCGATGGAGCTGATCAACAGCGCCGAGCGCCCGCTGATCCTTGCCGGCCACGGCGTCATGGTCTCCGGCGCAGAACAGCAGATCCTCGCCTTCGCCGAGCGCGCGCAGATTCCGATCGCGGTCACCCTGCTCGGCATCGGCGGTGTGCCGGCGTCGCACCCGCTGAATCTCGGCATGATGGGCATGCACGGCGAGGCGTGGGTCAACAACGCGATCCAGGAAGCCGACCTGCTGATCGCGCTCGGGATGCGCTTCGACGATCGCGTCACCGGCAACCTCAAGACCTACGCGCGCACCGCCAAGAAGATCCACGTCGACATCGATCGCGCCGAGTTGAACAAGAACGTCCGCGTCGACGTCGGCATCGCCAAGGATCTGCGCGACGCGCTCGACGAGTGGCTGCCGATGGTGGCGCCCGGCGATCGCCGCGCGTGGCTCGCGCGCATCGACGCGCTCAAGGGCGACGCCGCCGTGCGCGATATCCAGAACCTGCCTGACGACGGCCATCTCTACGCCGCGCACGTGATCAACGACATCTGGCGCCTCACCAAGGGCAACGCGCTGGTCGTCACCGACGTCGGCCAGCACCAGATGTGGGAGGCGCAGTACTACAAGCACGACTACCCGCGCAGGCTGGTCACGTCGGGCGGGCTCGGCACGATGGGCTTCGCGCTGCCCGCGGCGATCGGGGCGTGGTTCGCCGCGCCCGGCGAGGAGATCTGGGTGATCGCCGGCGACGGCGGGTTCCAGATGACCGCGTGCGAGCTGGCGACCGCCGCGCAGGAGGGCATCAAGCTGCATATCGCGATCATCAACAATGGCTATCTCGGGATGGTCCGGCAGTGGCAGGAGTTCTTCTACGACGGACGTTACTCGGCGACGCCGCTGCGCAGCCCCGACTTCGTCAAGCTCGCCGAGGCCCACGGCCTGACCGGGCTGCGCGTCACGCGGCGCGAGGACCTCGAGAGTGTGGTGGCGGCGGCGCGCGCGGCCGCCGGCACCGTGGTGATCGACTTTCGCGTCGAGCAGGAGGACAGCGTCTATCCGATGGTCCCCGCCGGCGCCGACCTGCACGACATGATCCGCCGTCCCAGCCCCATCGTCGAGACCGCCGACGACTGAGCGCCCCACGACGCCCCACGACCACCGACACAAAACCCGGAGCCCGTCATGTCCCAGAGTCGCTTGCGGACCTTCATCGCCCACGTCGAGGATCTGCCCGGCGTCCTGAACCGCGTCACCTCGCTGTTCCGGCGCCGCGGCTACAACATCGAGTCGCTCGCGGTCGGCCGGACCCACGAGGCCGGCGTGTCGCGCATGACGCTGGTGATCGACGCGGACGACGACGGCGCGCGCCGCGTCGAGGCCAACCTGTACAAGCTGGTCAACGTGCTGCGCGTCGACGACACCACCGAGCGCGCCACGGTCGCGCGCGAGCTCGCGCTGATCAAGGTGCGCGCCGACGCGACGTCGCGGCCGAGCGTGATGCAGGTCTGCGAGGTGTTCCGCGCCCGCGTGATCGACGTCGCGCCCGAGGCGCTGATCTGCGAGATCACCGGGCAGGCCCGCAAGATCGACGGCTTCGTCGACGTGCTCGCCGCGTTCGGCGTGGTGGAGATGGTGCGCACCGGCGCGGTCGCGATGATGCGCAGCGCCGAGCGCGCCGAGCGTGTCGACCGCGACGGCGCGTCCGAGGACCAACTCGACGATCAACCCGATGCCCGCGACGCGGCGTGATCGGGATTCCCACTTGGCTTTCGACCAGGAGAAACCACGATGACCAGGATCTTCTACGACAAGGACGCTGACCTCGCGCTGATCCGCAGCCGCAAGGTCGCGATCATCGGCTATGGCTCGCAGGGCCACGCCCACGCGCTCAACCTCAAGGACAGCGGCGTGGCCGTCAAGGTCGGGCTGCGGCCGGCGAGCAAGGGGGTGGCCAGGGCCCGGGCCGCCGGGCTCGAGGTCGGCCCCGTGGCCGAGGTCTGTGCCTGGGCCGACGTCGTGATGCTGCTCGCGCCCGACACCTCGCAGCCGCGGATCTACGCCGATGCCGTCCGGCCCAACCTGGCGCCCGGCAAGACGCTGATGTTCGCCCACGGCTTCAACATCCGCTACGGCACGATCTCGCCGCGCGGCGACGTCGACGTCAGCATGATCGCGCCCAAGGGCCCGGGGCACCGCGTCCGCGAGACCTACCAGGCGGGCGACGGCGTGCCGGCGCTCCTCGCCGTGCACCAGGACGCCAGCGGCCAGGCCCGGGCGCTCGCGCTGTCGTACGCCTCGGCGATCGGCGCCGGCCGCGCCGGCATCCTCGAGACCACGTTCACCGAGGAGACCGAGACCGACCTGTTCGGCGAGCAGGCGGTGCTGTGCGGCGGGGTCAGCGCGCTGGTCAAGGCCGGGTTCGAGACCCTGGTCGACGCCGGCTACCAGCCCGAGGTCGCGTACTTCGAGTGCCTGCACGAGCTCAAGCTGATCGTCGATCTGATGTACCGCGGCGGCCTGGACTACATGCGGTATTCCGTGAGTGATACCGCGGAGTACGGCGACTACGTCGCAGGCCCCCACGTCGTGGGCGCGCACACCCGCGAGGTGATGAAGCGGCTGCTCGCCGA
The DNA here is from genome assembly GCA_036403075.1 of Kofleriaceae bacterium. Classification (GTDB taxonomy): domain Bacteria; phylum Myxococcota_A; class Polyangia; order Haliangiales; family Haliangiaceae; genus JABFXX01. The sequence continues at coordinate 60,671 of DASWRS010000509.1, read as the reverse complement.
GATCCAGGATGGCTCGTTCGCCCGGCGCTGGATCCAGGAGAACGAGACCGGCCGCGCGGCGTTCGAGGCCGAGCGCAGCCGGCAGCGCGCGCACCCGATCGAGCAGGTCGGCGCCCGGCTGCGCAAGATGATGCCGTTCCTCGATCCGGTCACGGTCGATCATGGCGAGTGAACGGAGCCGGCCATGACCACGCACGTACGGATCTTCGACACCACGCTGCGCGACGGCGAGCAGTCGCCGGGCGCGACGATGACCGCGGCCGAGAAGCTCGAGGTCGCCCGGGCGCTGGCCCGGCTCGGCGTGGATGTCATCGAGGCGGGCTTCCCCGCGGCGTCGCCCGATGACCTCGCGGCGGTGCAGGCGATCGCCGGCGAGATCGGCGCGTCCGGCGGCCCGATCATCTGCGCGCTGGCCCGCGCCGCGCGGCGCGACATCGACCGGGCCTGGGACGGCGTGCGCGCGGCGGCGCGGCCGCGGATCCACACGGTCCTCGCGACCTCGGACCTCCACCTCGAGCACAAGCTGCGGATGACCCGCGCCGAGGTGCTGGCGCGGGTCGCGGACGCGGTCGGCCACGCGCGCTCGTTGTGCGACGACGTCGAGTTCAGCGCCGAGGACGCGAGCCGGTCCGATCCGGCGTTCCTCCACGCCGTGCTCGAGGTCGCGATCCGCGCCGGCGCGACCACGCTCAACATCCCCGACACCGTCGGCTACACCACGCCCGACGAGTTCTTCGCGCTGATCGCCGGGATCCGTGCGCACGTCCCCGGCGTCGGCGGCGTCGTCGTGTCGGTGCACTGCCACGACGACCTCGGCCTGGCCACGGCGAACTCGCTCGCCGGGATCGCCGCCGGCGCGCGCCAGGTCGAGGTCACGATCAACGGCATCGGCGAGCGCGCCGGCAACAGCGCGCTCGAGGAGGTCGTGATGGCGATCCAGACCCGGGCCGGCAAGCTCGGGGTCACGACCGGCATCGACACCAGGCAGCTGACCGGCGTCAGCCGGCTGGTCAGCACCGCGACCGGCATCGTCGTGCCGCCCAACAAGGCGATCGTCGGGGCCAACGCGTTCGCGCACGAGTCCGGCATCCACCAGGACGGCATGCTGAAGCACCAGGCGACCTACGAGATCATGCGCCCCGAGACCGTGGGCGCGGCGCAGTCGCGGCTCGTGCTCGGCAAGCACTCGGGGCGGGCGGCGCTCGCGGCGCGGCTCGCCGAGCTGGGCTTGCCGGTCGCCCGCGACGTCCTCGATCGCGTGTTCGTGCGGTTCAAGGCGCTCGCGGATCGCCGCAAGCAGGTGACCGACGCCGACCTCGACGCGCTGCTCGGCGACGAGCGCCCGGTCGTCGCCGACGAGCTCGCGCTCGAGGGCCTGCAGGTCAGCTGCGGCACCATGGGGATGCCGACCGCGACGGTGCGGCTGCGCCGGCCCGACGGCGCGGTCCGCGTCCAGGCCGCGATCGGCACCGGCCCGGTCGATGCGACGTTCAAGGCGATCGATGCGATCGCCGGGGCCGCGGGCGGCGAGCTCGTCGAGTACACCGTGCACGCGGTGACCGAGGGTATCGACGCGCTCGGCCACGTCACCGTCCGGGTCCGCGAGGCGGAGGCGCGCGGCGGCCTCACGGCGCAGGCCGAGGCGCCCCGGCCGCGCGTGTTCCACGGCGCCGGCGCCGACACCGACGTCATCGTCGCGAGCGCCCGCGCGTACCTCCGCGCGATCAACCGCATGATCGCCGCCCGGACCGGCGCGGCGGACCACCCCGAACCATGTCTCGCCGAGGCGGCGAGCTGAGGTCGACATGACACCGAATACACCCCACAGGCCCGGCGGGCCTCGCACCTTGTTCGACAAGATCTGGGACGCGCACGTCGTCGCCGAGGAGCCGGACCGCCCGGCCGTGCTGTACATCGACCTGCACCTGGTCCACGAGGTGACCTCGCCGCAGGCGTTCGCCGGGCTCGGCACGCGCGGCCTCGGCGTCCGGCGCCCGGACCGCACGTTCGCGACCATGGACCACTCGGTCCCGACCGTGCCGCGCGGCCTCGCCATGGTCGATCCGGCCGGCGAGCAGCAGCTCGGCAGGCTCGCGACCAACTGCCGCGATCACGGCGTCACGCTGTACGACACCGACTCGGATCGCCAGGGCATCGTCCACGTCATCGGCCCCGAGCTCGGGCTCACGCACCCCGGCCAGACCATCGTGTGCGGCGACAGCCACACCTCGACGCACGGCGCGTTCGGCGCGCTCGCGTTCGGCATCGGCACCAGCGAGGTCGAGCACGTGCTCGCGACCCAGTGCCTGCTCCAGCATCGCGCCCGGACGCTCGAGGTCCGGGTCGACGGTGCGCTCGCCCCGGGCGTCACCGCCAAGGACCTCGTGCTCGCGCTGATCGCGCGGATCGGCGTCGGCGGTGCCACCGGCCACGTCATCGAGTACACCGGCGCGGCGATCCGCGCGCTCGACATGGAGGGCCGGATGACGGTCTGCAACATGTCGATCGAGGCCGGGGCGCGCGCCGGGATGATCGCGCCCGACGACGTGACGTTCGCGTACCTCGAGGGTCGCGAGCACGCGCCGCGCGGCGCGGCCTGGGACGCGGCGGTCGCGCGCTGGCGCGAGCTGCGCAGCGACGACGGCGCGCACTTCGATCGCACCGTCGAGCTCGACGCCGGCCGGATCGAGCCGATGATCACGTTCGGCACCAACCCCGGCATGGGCATCGCCGTCACCGGGCGCGTGCCATCGCCCGCCGATACACCCGATGCCGCGCAGCGCGCCTCGCTCGACAAGGCGCTGCACTACATGGACCTCGCGCCGGGCGAGCCGCTGCTCGGCCATGCGATCGACGTCGTGTTCATCGGCTCGTGCACCAACGCGCGGATCGCCGATCTGCGCGCCGCCGCCGGCGTCATGGCCGGCCGCCGGGTCGCCGACGGGGTCCGGGCGCTCGTCGTGCCCGGATCCAAGGCGGTCAAGCGCCAGGCCGAGCGCGAGGGGCTCGACCAGGTGTTCCGCGACGCGGGCGCCGAGTGGCGCGAGGCCGGGTGCTCGATGTGCATCGCGATGAACGGCGACCGGCTCGAGCCCGGGCAGTACGCGGTCAGCACCAGCAACCGCAATTTCGAGGGCCGGCAGGGCCCGGGCGGCCGGACCTTCCTGGCCTCGCCGCTCACCGCCGCCGCGTCCGCCGTCACCGGCCGGATCACCGACGTGCGCTCGCTCCTGGGAGGTGCGCGATGAGCCGATCGACCGCTTGGCCTTCACCGCCGTCCTGCTCCCCGATCACCGAGCTGCGCTCGCTGCTAGGAGGTGCCACATGACCCCGTTCGCCGCGCTTGCATCGACCGCCGTCCTGCTGCCGCTCGACGACATCGACACCGACCAGATCATCCCCGCGCGCTTCCTCAAGGGCACCGAGAAGACCGGGCTCGGCGGGCACGTGTTCGCGGATTGCCGCGCGCGGCCGGGCTTCCCGGACCTGGCGCCCGGCGCGCGGATCCTGCTCGCCGGCGCGAACTTCGGCTGCGGCTCGTCGCGCGAGCACGCACCGTGGGCGCTGGTCGACCACGGGTTCCGCGCGGTCATCGCGCGCTCGTTCGCCGACATCTTCCGCCAGAACGCGACCAAGAACGGCCTGTTGCCGGTCGCGCTCGATGCCGCGGCCTACGCGCGGGTGCTCGCGGCGCGCATCGCCGATCCGGCGCTCGTGCTCGACGTCGACCTGCCGGCGCAGCGCGTGTCGATCGGCGGCGCGCCGGACGCGTCGTTCGGCTTCGCGATCGACCCGTTCGCGAAGCACTGCCTGGTTCACGGCGTCGACGAGCTGGGCTACCTGCTCGGGTTCGCAGATCGGATCACCGCGCATGAGCGCCGGACCTGACATGGACGCGGCACCGGTCGCGATCTACGACACCACGCTGCGCGACGGCACGCAGCGCGAGGGCATCTCGCTGGCCTGCAGCGACAAGATCCGGATCGCGCAGCAGCTCGACGCGCTCGGCGTCGCGTTCATCGAGGGCGGATGGCCGGGCTCCAACCCCAAGGACGCCGAGTTCTTCCGCCGCGCGCGCGACCTGCCGTGGACCTCGGCGATCGCCGCGTTCGGATCGACCCGGCGCGCCGGCATCGCGGCCGACGACGATCCGGGGCTGGCCGCGCTGGTCGCGTCGGGCGCCGCCGTCTGCACGGTGTTCGGCAAGAGCTCGATCGTCCACGTCACCGACGTCCTGCGCACCACCGCCGGCGAAAATCTGAGGATGATCGAGGACAGCGTGGCGTACCTCGCCGCGCAAGGCCGCCGCGTGATCTACGACGCCGAGCACTTCTTCGACGGAGCGCGCGAGGACGAGGCCTACGCGCACGAGACGCTTTGCGCCGCCGTGCGCGGTGGCGCCGAGGTCGTCGTCCTGTGCGACACCAACGGCGGCACGCTGCCGTGGCAGATCGAGGCCCGCGTCCGCGACGTCGTGCGCCGGCTGGGCCGGCCGGTCGGCATCCACGCCCACGACGACGCGGGCTGCGCGGTCGCGAACTCGCTCGCCGCCGTGCGCGCCGGCGCCGTCCACGTCCAGGGCACGATCAACGGCTACGGCGAGCGCTGCGGCAACGCCAACCTGGTCGCGATCATCCCGTGCCTCGAGCTCAAGCTCGGCCGGCCGTGCCTGCGCCCCGGCGCGCTGCCGGTGCTCGGCCGCGTGGCGCGCTTCGTGGCCGAGACCGCGAACCTCGCGTTCGACGAGCACGCGCCCTACGTCGGGCGCAGCGCGTTCGCCCACAAGGGCGGCGTCCACGTCGCCGCGATCCGGCGGTCGCCGCGATCCTACGAGCATGTCGAGCCGCGGCTGGTCGGCAACCGCACGCGCGTCGTGGTCAGCGAGCTGTCGGGACGCGGCAACGTCCTGGCCAAGGCCGAGCAGTTCGACGTCGCGGTGATCCCCGGCGCCGCGGCCGCGGTGCTGGCGCTGCTCAAGCAGCGCGAGCAGAGCGGCTGCGCCTTCGAGTCCGCCGAGGCCTCCGTGGCGCTGATGCTGCGGCGCGAGGACGCGGCCTACCAGGCGCCGTTCCAGGTCATCGATTACAAGGTCCTGCTCGGCCAGCGCGAGCACGACGCCGCGTACGCCGAGGCCGCGATCAAGCTGCGGATCCGCGGCGAGGTCCACCACACCGCCGCCGACGGCATCGGCCCGGTCCACGCGATCGACGCCGCCCTGCGCAAGGCGCTCGCCGGCGTCTACCCCGAGGTCGCGGCGATCCGGCTCGACGACTACAAGGTCCGCATCCTCGACGGCCGCGACGGCACCTCCGCCGTCACCCGCGTCCTGATCGATCACAGCAGCGGCGCCGAGCAGTGGACCACCGTGGGCGCCTCCCCCAGCATCCTCGAGGCCTCGCTCACCGCGCTCGCCGACGGCATCGAGCACGGCCTGTGGCTCGCCGCCGCCGCCCGGGCGCGCCTGGGCTCGAAAGGAGATAGCGATGAACGCCACGATCGTCCTCTTGCCGGGTGACGGCATCGGCCCCGAGGTCGTCGACGAGGCGCGGCTGGTCCTCGCCGAGGTCGCCGCGCGACACGGCCACCAGCTCGCGTTCGAGAGCCACGCGATCGGCGGCGTCGCGATCGACCAGCACGGCGATCCCCTGCCGCCGGCGACCCTCGACGCCTGCCGCCGCGCCGACGCGATCCTGCTCGGCGCCGTCGGCGGACCCCGCTGGGACGATCCGCGTGCCCGGCTCCGGCCGGAGCAAGGCCTGCTCGGCCTGCGCAAGCAGCTCGGCCTGTACGCCAACCTGCGGCCGGTCCGCGTCCACCCGGCGCTGGCCGACGCCTCGCCGCTCAAGCCGGCGCTGCTCGCCGGCGTCGACCTCGTGTTCGTCCGCGAGCTCACCGGCGGCCTGTACTTCGGCCGGCCGCGGCTGCGCGAGCTGGTCGACGGCAAGCGCCACGCGATCGACACCCTCGAGTACCACGAGCACGAGATCGCGCGCGTCGTGCGCCTCGCGTTCCGGCTCGCGCGCGGCCGCAACCGCCGGGTCACCTCGGTCGACAAGGCCAACGTCCTCGAGTCGTCGCGGCTGTGGCGCGAGGTCGCCCTCGAGGTCGCCGCCGAGTTCCCCGACGTCGCCCTCGAGCACCAGCTCGTCGACTCGTGCGCCATGCGGATCGTCACCGCGCCCCGGTCGTTCGACGTCATCGTCACCGAGAACCTGTTCGGCGACATCCTCACCGACGAGGCCGCCGTGCTCGCCGGCTCGCTCGGCGTCTTGCCCAGCGCGTCGCTCGGCGACGGCACCCGCGGGCTGTACGAGCCGATCCACGGCTCGGCCCCCGACCTCGCCGGCAAGGGCGTCGCCAACCCGATCGGCACCATCCTGAGCGCGGCGCTGCTGCTCCGCCACTCGCTCGGCCTGGCGCGCGAAGCGAGCCTCGTCGAGCGCGCGGTCGCCAGCGTCATCGCCGCCGGCGCCCGCACGGCCGACCTGGGCGCCGCCCCGGGCGAGGCGCTCTCGACCCGCGCCATGGGCGAGCGGATCCGCCGCGAGCTCGCCGCCGGCGCGGCGTGATCCGCGGAGCGTTTCGGGTGACAAGCTCGATATGCGTCAGGGGATGGAGGACATCGCCGCGGGCTGCGAGGTGGCCGCGGTGGCGGGGGTGGCGAGCCGGAGGGGCAGGGTGAGGGTGAAGCGGGCGCCGAGGCCGGGGCCGCCGCTGGTGGCGGTGAGGGTGCCGCCGAGCTCGCTGGTGGCGCAGGCGCTGGCGTGGAGGCCGAAGCCGCGGCGCTCGGCGCGGGTGGTGAAGCCGTGGTGGAAGATGCGGGTGAGGTTCTCGGGCGGGATGCCGCGTCCGGTGTCCTCGACGTCAATGGCGATGCGGTGGTCGGCCGGGGCGTGGAGGCGGAGCCGGATGCGCCTGGGCGGGGCCAGCGCGGTGCCGTCGAGCGCGTCCCAGGCATTGTCGAGCAGGCCGGCGAGGATCTCGAGCAGCTTGTGACGATCGATCTCGATATCGGGGATGGGGTCGTAGGCGCGCTCGAGCTCGACGCCGCGGTCCTGGTGGCGGACCAGGCTGGCGCTGAGCGCCTCGTCGAGCACGGCGGCGAGCGAGGTCCGGGCGTGGACGCCGGGGGCGTGGGCGTGGGGCTGCTGGGTCTCGACGATGACCTTGATGTGCTCGACGTGGTCGCGCAGCGAGGCGAGCTCGGTGGCGACGGAGGTGCGCTCGGTTTCGAGCTGGGCGGTGGACGCGGTGAGGTACTCGGGGACGCGGCTGGCGCGCGCGTCGTCGGTGAAGTAGCGGACGTCGTCGGGGCCGCAGATCCGGCGCACGACCTTGGACAGGCCGGAGAGCCGTGAGTCGCGGACGGCGTCCTCGAGGACGTTGACCGAGACGTTGACGCTGTTGAGCGCGTTGCCGAGGTTGTGCAGGACGTGGGTCGCGACGTCGGCCATGCCGCTGCGCCGCGAGGCGGCGACGAGCTGGTCCTGCATCGCGCTCTGCTGCTCGAGACTGCGCTGGAGGGCGGCCGTGCGCTGGAGGACGGCGCGCTCGAGGTTGACGTTGAGTGCCTCGACGTCCGACTGGAGGTCGACGAACCTGCTGAGCAGGACGTAGGCCATCGACAGGGTGAGGATCAGGAAGGCGTACTCGCCGAGGTAGACCGACGAGTAGAGGCCAGCGGCGATCAGCGAGTCGTTGGCGGCGCCGGCGAAGTAGGCGACGTTGCCGACGAGCAGGGCGAGGTCACTGCTGCTCCGGTTGCGGCGGTAGTGGCGAAACAGGCCGAGGCCGGCGTAGCCGTACGCGATGAAGGCGCTCACCAGGGTGATGCCGAAGACCACACCGATGTCGCTCTCGTGGTAGGTGATGATGGTGTGCGTGCCCCACACGATGTGCTTGATCGCCGGGGTCGACACCGAGACGGTCCAGCCCTCGCGGCGCAGGAACGTGAGCGGTACGAGGATGGCGAACCAGGCGAGGAACACGCGGACGCCGGTCCGGCGCTCGGTGCCGATGAGCCGGGCGATGAACCAGAGCATCATCATCGAGATCGGCGCCACGCACTGGAGCTGGAGGCCCTCCCAGAACACCCCCTGCGCGAGCGAGGTGCAGTCGTAGAACCCGGCCGAGAACAGGTCGTAGGCGGCGACGGCGAAGCACAGCAATGCGAACGGCAGGTGTTCGCGGGCCTTGGGCCGGCGCAGCGCCAGGATCAGGTGATAGGCGCCGAGATACGCATTGATCGCGCCCATCGCGATGCAGGGAAGCGCCAGCGGGTGCACAGAAGCTCTATCGGTATTTCGGCCGGAGCGGCATCGGGTGAAGCCGCGTTTGGCGGCAGGTCGGCGCGCCGGGCTCGCACCGGCGGCGGGGAATCCTGGGCATCCGACCTGGGACGTAGGTAAGTCTCGCGCCTTGACGTGCCACCCTCCGCATTGCTTTGCGCGCAGGGCAGCGACGGCGGGATCGTTGGCCGACGACGTGGCGGCCGAGATCGCCGGCTGATCAACGGCGATCGTGGGTCTGCTGGGCGGCCCGCTGGGCAGCGGTGGCCTGGGCGTCGACGGCGGCCGCGACGCCGCGCAGGATCTCGTCCGGCGTGGCCGGGATGTCCAGCTGGACGCCGAGCGCGTCGTGGAGGGCGGCGGCGATCGCGCAGGGTGCGGCGACGGTGCCGACCTCGCCGCAGCCCTTGGCGCCGTACGGGCCCAGGCCGGTGCCGGACTCGAGCATGACGAGGATCGGGGCGGCCGGGGCGTCGAGCGCGGTCGGCACCAGGTAGTCGTGGAGCCGGTCGTTCTCGACCGCGCCGCCGGCGACGACGATGCGCTCGGACAGCGCCTGGGCAACGCCCATGGCGATGCTGCCGAGGACCTGGCCGCGGACGATCTCGGGGTTCGCGAGGTGGCCGACGTCCTGGCAGGCGACGTAGCGCAGCACGGTGACGAGGCCGGTCTCGACGTCGAGCTCGAGGTCGACGCCGTGGACGGCGAGCATGTAGTCGAGCGTGCCGAGCTGGTTGCCGGTCGCCGGATCGAGCAGCACGCCGGGCGGGAGGTCCGCGGTGCCGAGCGCGGCGAGGCTGCCGCCGTGCGCGGCGGCGAGCTCGGCCCAGGTCAGGGCGCGGGCGCCGTCGGGCCGAGCTCGGCGACGACGCGATCGAGGCACGCGGGCAGGGCGATCCGTGATCGGGCACCACGCCGCCGCGCTGCAGCTTGCGGGTGGCGAGGAAGTTGCGCCGGCGCAGCTCGATCGGCGACACGCCGACGACGCGGGCGGCGTGGTCGACGAGCGACTCGATGCCGAAGTTGATCTGCTGCGAGCCGAAGCCGCGCATCGGCGCGGTCGGCAGGTTGTTGGTCAAGACGCCCCGGGCGAGCACGCGGACGTGCGGGATCTCGTAGGCGCCGGTGGCCTCGTCGGCGAACACCGCGACGACGGTCGGGGTGAACGAGGCGTACGGGCCGGCATCGGCGATCACGTCGGCGTCGAGCGCGACGAACGCGCCCGGGAGGTCTGCGTGGGTCAGGACGCGGACCACGCCGGGGATCGCGAGCGCGGCGGATGCATCGATGCCGCGCAGCCGGCCGTGCGCGACCGGCGACCACATGATGCGCCCGACGAGCGCGCCTTCGGGCTGCGCGTCGGTCGGGTACGCGGCGGCGCCGGCGAGCTTGTCGGCGAGGTCGGTGCGCGGCTCGGGCGCCGGCGGTGGCGGCTCGCCGCGCGCGGCGGCACACACGGCCTCGACGATCTGCTGGTAGCCCGAGCATCGGCACAGGTGGCCCGACAGCGCGGCGCGCACGGCGTCGGGCTCGGCGCTGCCGCCGGCGGCGACGTGGCACGCGACGGTCGCCATCATGCCGGGCGCGCAGTAGCCGCACTGGAATGCTTCGCGCGCGACGAGCTGATCGCGCAGCCGCCGCGCGGCGCCGGCGTGGGCCGGATCCTCGGCGAGCCCGGCGGCGGTGACGATCGCAGCGCCGTCGCAGGCCGCCGCCAGGCGCAGGCAGCTCGCGGCCGGCGCGCCATCGACGACGACGGTGCAGGCGCCGCACACGCCCTCGCCGCAGCCGAGCTTGACCTCGGTGTGGCCGAGGGTCGCGTGCAGCACGTGCTGCAGCGTGGCCAGCGCCGGTACGCGGACCTGTGCCCGAGCGCCGTTGACCACCAGCTCGATCGGCTCGCCGGTCACGGCCGGCCTCCGGCGAGCTCGTCGAGCGCGCGGCGGACCCCGGCGGCGACCAGGCGGCGCCGGTAGATCGCCGGCGGGAACGCGGCGACATCGGCAGGCGCCTCGCCGGCGGCGCGCGCGGCGGCCTCGCGGACGAGGTCGGGCGTCCAGGCCCGGTCGGCGAGCAGCGCCTCGACCCCGGGCAGGCGCACGGCGTGGCGGCACAGGCCGCCGACCACGACGCGCGGCCGCGCCCGCGTGCCGCCGACCGCGACCGGCGTCCGGCCCGACGACCGGCGCCACGCGAACTTGCGGAACGCCGAGCGCGCGGCGTCGCCGGCGATCTCGATCCGCACGATCAGCGCGCCGGGGGGCGGCCCGGTGCGTACCAGCTCCTCGACAGCGATCGTGCGCTCGCCCCCGGCATCCGCGATCACGGCGGTCGCGTCGAGCGCGATCAGCGCCGGCGGCAGGTTGGGGTATGGCGCGCGGTAGCCGAGGTTGGCGCCGAGCGTGCCGCGCAGCCGGACGTTGGGGTTGCCGACCTCGGCGGCCGCGGCCTGCAGCGCGGTGAGCCCGGCGAGCTCAGGCGCGCCCGCGATCCGGGCGAGCGTGACCATCGCGCCGATCCGGAGCATCGACCCCACGGTCAGCTCGTGCAGCGCGTCGATCCGCGATGTCGACGACGTCGGGGCCCTCGCCGCGGCGCACCGCCTCGGGGACGATCACGGTGCCGCCGGCGAGCGGGATCGCGCCGTCGCCGAGCTGCGCGATCGCGCCGGCGAGGCTGGTGGCGCGGTGATACCGCATGTCAGGTGATCGCGGCGAACACGAGGCCGATCGGGAACGTGATCAGCGCGCCGACGGTCATGAAGCCGAGGTCGGCGCCCTCGCTGTCGGTCCGGACCAGCCGGGTGAGCTCGCCGGTGGCGTACCACACGACGTAGAGCGCCGCGGCCAGGCCGAGGTTGATCCAGCCGCGGCCGGCGTGGTGGCGATCGGCGTACACCAGGGCGAACGCGAGCAGGATCGACTGCAGCGCGAAGGTCAACAGGCACACCGTGACGTGGGCCAGGCGCGATCGGGTCAGGACCGTGGCGAGCGAGATCCGGACCAGCTCGCACACGATGATCACCGCGGCGAGCAGGCTGAACGATGGCCACAGCCGGCCGGGCGGCAGCTCGAGCATGTGGAGGAGGTCCCGGAACGGCTTGGTGGTCATGCCGTCGAGCAGCTGGCGCAGGTACTCCATCACACACCTCCCATTCGCGCGTGCGGGGCGGCGGCCGCCGGACGCAGCGCGAGCGCGCGGCCGAAGCGCTCGAGCTCGTCGAGCGCGCCGTCCGACAGGTACTGCGGGGTCAGGATCCGGCGCAGGAACCCGGGCCGGCCCTCGCGGCCCTCGGCCAAGAACACGAACAAAGACCAGGTCCGGATCGGCTCGCGGCCGGGGTTGGCCAGCGCGCGCGCGCCGACGACCCGGCCGCCGCACGCCTGGATCCAGCGGACCAGCATCGCCTGCGGCCGGCGCCACAGGCCGCGGCACACGTTGACCACCGCGACGTCGCGCCCGGCGAACGCCGCCCGGTTGGCCGGATCCTGGAACACCGCCTCGACCGGCGCGCTCATGCCGACGAGCCAGGTCTGCGACTCGACGACGATCAGATCGTGGTCGTGGTTCGCCGGCAGCGCGAGCGGCTGGATCTGGACCGGGATCCGGAAGATCGCACGGATCGTGATCCGCCAGAACGCGAACGGCAGCTGGAACGGAAACCGGAACAGCGCGTGCTCGCGCGGCGCGACCTCGATCGGCCGCTCGGTGACCTGGTAGCCCTCGGCGGCCAGGCCGGCCTTGACGCGCTGGATCGCCCGCGCGCCGTTGCCCGACATCGAGAAGTAGACGATCAGCGCCTTGCGGGTCCGCGGCGTCGGATCGCCGCTCGCCAGGATCGTCCCCTGGTTGAGCTGGGTCAGGTCGGGCGACAGCAGGTGGATCAGGAACAGGAAGAAGATCGCGGTGTACACCGAGTCCCAGACTCCGAACACGCGATAGAACCAGTGCAGCTCACCGACATAATAGAAGTAGAACGTGAATCCGGCGTACACGCCCTTACCGATGATCACCGCGACGATCAACGCGATGTTGTCCTCGGGGTTGCGGTAGATGATCCAGGCGAGGATCCCGGCGGTGAACGAGAATCCGCACACGAACGTGAAGCTGAAGATATCGACCGGCAGCGGCGCACCGACCCAGGTCAGGATCGGCCGGTAGAACAGCAGGATGAACACGTTGCCGCCGGCGTTGGCCAGCGCCGTGAGCAGGACGAGCCACCGGAACATCCGCCGCGTCCTGGAATCGTTTCCCACCGACATACCTGCCCTCCCTCTCTCGATCTCGCCACGCGACGCTCGAACCATTCGAGGTCGCCGTCACCAGCGTAGCACGAGCTCCGGCGCGACCAGCCGGATCCAGCAGGGCCGCAACACGGCGGCCGGTATGGCCAACATTGCCGCGAACTACCCGGTTGCCACCGCGGCGGTGTTGTGTTCCGATTGCGGATCGAAGTACGGTGGTCGGTCGGTACAGGAGGGCAACGACGATGGCACTTGCGGATCGCAAAGCGGAGCTCGCGGGGATGCTCGAGCGCGACGACGTCGCCGACGTCATCGTGATCGGCTCGGGGTACGGGGCGGGGGTGTGCGCGGCGCGGCTCGCGGAGGCCGGCGCGAAGGTCTGCGTGCTCGAGCGCGGGCGCGAGTTCACGGCGGGGAAGTTCCCGTCGACGTTCTGGGACATCGCGGACAACGTCCAGCTCGACACCGCATGGATCGGGCGCGGCCACCGGCTCGGGCTGTACAACTGCCACGCTGGCGCCGATCTCGACGTCCTGGTCGGCTGCGGGCTCGGCGGCACGTCGCTGATCAACGCCAACGTCACGATCAAGCCCGATCCGCGGGTGTTCGACCAGCCGGTCTGGCCGTCGGCGGTCCGCGACGAGGCCGGCGATGGCCGGCTCGACCGCTACTTCCAGCGCGCCTGGGACGTGCTGAAGCCGGCGGAGTTCCCCGCGACGCGGCGCACGCCGAAGAAGCTCGTGGCGATGGAGGCCAACGGCGCGACGCGCTGCACGATCAACGTGAACTTCGATCGGCGCGCCAAGAAGAACTCGGTTGGCGTGCGGCAGGGCGCGTGCAACAGCTGCGGCGATTGCGTGACCGGATGCAACCGGCGGGCGAAGAAGACGCTGTGCTTCACCTACCTGCCGATCGCCAAGTCGTTCGGCGCCAAGATCTTCGTGCAGTGCGACGTCCAGCACCTCGCGCGGCGCGACGGGCTGTGGGAGGTCCACTTCCAGCAGCTCGAGACCGGCACCGAGCCGGTCCGGGCGACCCGGCGGCTCCGCGCCCGGGCCGTGATCGTCGGCGCCGGGGTCATGGGCACGACCGGGATCCTGCTGCGGTCGCGGGCGCTGGGGCTGTCGCTGTCGGCCGTGCTCGGCGCGCGGTTCAGCGGCAACGGCGACGCGATCGCCTTCGCCTACGACTGCGCGCGCCGGCTCGACACGGTCGGCGTCGCCGGGGGCGGCAGCGCGCGACACCCGACCGGCGCGACGATCCTCGGCATGATCGACCGGCGCGGCGGCCGTGCGCTGCACGACGGCATCATCATGGAGGAGGGCGCGTTCCCGTCCGGCACCGGCGGGATCCTGCGCAAGCTGCTCGAGGGCGTCGCCGCGGTCTCGCGTGACGACACGCAGCATGGCTTCGGCCACAAGCTGCGCGCCTGGCTCGACTGCGCGCGCGACTTCTTCGGCGTCGACACGGCGCACGGCGCGCTCAACCGCACCCTGCTGTTCCTGTTGATGGGCCACGACGGCGCGGACGGCACGGTCGAGCTCGACGGCCGCGGCCGGACCCGGATCCGGTGGCCCGACCTGCACCGCCGGCCGCTGTTCGCCGCCGAGAACGCGCTGGCGCACGAGGTCAACGATGCGCTCGGCGGGAAGTTCCTCGAGGACCCGCTCGACAGCTGGCTGTTCATGAACAACCTGATCACGGTGCACCCGCTCGGTGGCTGCGCGATGGGCGAGGACGGCGCGGCGGTCGTCGACCACGCCGGGCGCGTCCGCGGCGATGACGGCGCGGTGCAGCCCGGGCTCTACGTCGCGGACGCGTCGGTGATCCCGACCTCACTGGGCGTCAACCCGCTGTGGACGATCTCGGCGCTGGCCGAGCGAGTCGCGGCGCACGCGGTGGTCGATCTCGGGCTCGCGCCGGCTCTCGATGCGGTCCGGGCGTCGCCGACGCTGCGGCCCGGGACGACCGTACGCCCGTGACGGCGCGGGCCGCAGGGCGCTGACCACGCCGCGCGGCGCCGCGCCGCGAATCGCGGCAGCCGGTGCCCCTTCACAACGCCGCAGGTTGGCCGACCACCACCGGCGGGGACCCCGCGCGGGATCGACATTGTAGTTTTGCAGCCGATTGCCCTCGGAACGTTTCGGAGGGTAGGTGTGTGCACACCAGATCATGAGTTTCTCACCTCCGCGGTGCGCGGCGCCAGTGACCATGGACGGACCGGCACTCTCCCGGATGGGATACGTTGAAAGCGGAGGCGACGTGGCCGTGCGAGGTGCGATGCTGATGACACGAGTCGGCCGGGTGACCTGCGCGCTGCCGATCGAGCACGTCGTCGAGACCCTGCGGCCGCTGCCGGTCGAGCCGCTCGGCGCTTGCGATGACCAGGCGCTGGCGCTGATCGAAGGCGTGGCGATGATCCGGGGCGCCGCGGTGCCGGTGGTCGACGCGCGCAAGCTGCTCGGGTTCCCCGCAGCCCCCGCGACGCGGTTTGTCGTCGTGCGCGCGGGGCAGCGCCGGATCGCGCTGGCGGTCGACGCCGTGCACGACGTGGTGGCGATCGATCGCGAGGTGGTGTCGGGCCTGCCGCCGCTGCTCGGCGGCGTGGGCGGGGACCGAGCCACGGCGATCGCGGCGATCGGCGCGCGCGACGCGGGGCTGATGATCGTGCTCGACGCCGCGCGCGTGGTCCCGGAGGACAGCTGGCGCGCGCTCGAGCGCAGCCGGAGCGCGGAGCGATGAAGCCGACCGGCGACGAGCTCGCGCGGTTCGCCGGCGCGGTCGCGGCCCAGCTCGGGCTGCGGCTCGACCCCGAGCGCGCGGTCGAGGTCGTCGAGCGCCGCGCGGCCGCGCATCGCGAGCCGATCTGCGCCTATCTCGATCGGGTCGCGGCGAGCAACCCGGCGGAGCTCGACGCCGTCGCGCGCGAGCTGGTCATCGGCGAGACCTACTTCCTTCGCCACCTCGAGCAGTTCCGCGCGTTCGCCGAGCTCGCGGCGCCTGAACGGCTCGCCCGGGGCCGGTTGCGCGTGCTGTCAGCGGGCTGCTCGTCGGGTGAGGAGCCCTACACGCTGGCGATGCTGCTGCGCGAGTCGTGGCCGGGCGCGGCGTTCACGATCCGCGCGATCGACCTCGATGCCCGGGCGATCGCGCGGGCGCGCGCCGGCCGGTACTCGCGGTGGTCGCTGCGCGCGACCACGCCGGTGTTCGAGCAGCGCTGGTTCCGGCGCGACGGCGCCGAGCTCGTGGTCGCGCCCGAGATCCGCGACGCCGTGACGTTCGAGCGAGCCAACCTGCTCGACGACGCCGAGCTCGATGGCTCCGGGCGGTGGGACGTCGTGTTCTGCAGAAACGTGCTCATGTACTTCACCGAGGAGCAGGCGGCCGCGGTGATCGCCCGGTTCGCGCGATCGCTCACCCCGGGCGGATACCTGTTCCTGGGTCACGCCGAGACCCTGCGCGGATGCGACGACTTCGCGCTGTGTCACAGCCACGGCGCGTTTTACTACCGGCGGCTGCCCGTGCTGCCGGCCGTTGGGTTCGCGCTCCCGCCGGCGCCCGCGCAGGCCTCGCCCCAGCGCGGGGCGGCGCTCGACACCGGATGGATCCACGACATCCATGCCGCGACCCGGCGCGTGCACGACATGGTCGATGGCGCGCTCGATCGAGCGTCGGGAGCGCGGCAGGCCGAGGCCCCGGCGGCGGCGCTCGACCTCGAGCCGATCCGCGAGCTGCTCGCTCGGGAGCGGTTCGACGAGGCGCTCGATCAGCTCGATCAGCTGCGCGCCGAGACCGCCGGCGATCGCGAGGTCGTGATGCTGCGCGCGCTGGTATTGACGCACTCCGGCCGGTTCGCGGAGGCCCGCGTCGCGTGCGCCGCGCTGCTCGCGGTCGACGGCGCCAGCGCCGGCGCGAGCTACCTGCTGGCGCTGTGCTGCGACAGCACCGGCGATACCGACGGCGCCGCGCGCATGGCCGAGGCCGCGGCGGTGCTCGACCCGAGCTTTGCCATGCCGCGGGTCCACCTCGGCCTCCTGGCGCGCCGCACCGGGGCCCGCGAGATCGCGTCGCGCGAGCTGACGCGCGCGATCGAGCTGCTCGAGCACGAGGCACCCGCGCGGCTGGCGCTCTACGGCGGCGGGTTCAGCCGCCAGGCGCTGCTCGGGGTGTGTCGCGCCGAGCTCGCCGCGATCGGAGCGCTGCCGTGAGCCGCGCGCTCGAGCTCCGCGACGCGTTCGATCGCGGCTTCGCGCTGGCCGAGCGGCCGGCCGCGCCGGCGCACCGCGACTTCCTGAGCCTCCGGGTCGGCGGGGCGCCGGTCGCGATCCCGCTCGGTGACGTCGCATCGCTCCACGCCGACCTGGTCATCGTCCCGCTGCCGGCGCGGGGCCCGGAGCTGCTCGGGGTGGCGGCGATCCGTGCCGCGATCGTGCCGATCTACGACCTCGGCGCCGCGCTCGGCGTCGCTGCGGCGGCCGCGGGCGCGACCCGGTGGGCGACCCGGTGGGCGATCGTGCTCCGGGGCGGCGCGGCCGGGTTCGCGTTCGAGGCCCACGACGGCCACGCACGGATCGCCGAGGACGCGATCGCGGTCGCGACCGGGCGCGGCCATGTCCGCGGGCAATTCCAGGTCGATGACGAGCCGCGGCCGATCGTCGATCTCGCCGCCGTGCTCGCCGCGATCGAGACCCGCTGGCGCCCGACCGGGACGACCGGCCCGGCAAAGGAGCCATGACATGCTTCGCAACTGGACCTTCGGGCGCAAGCTGGGCGGCGGGTTCGCCGTGACGGTGATCGCGCTGATCGTGATCGCGGTGGCCGGGTTTCGCAGCGCGAAGTCGCTGATCACCAACGACCAGTGGGTCGCCCACACCCACCAGGTGCGGCGCGATCTCGCGGAGCTGCTCGCGCAGATCATCAACGCCGAGACCGGCGAACGCGGCTTCGTGATCACCGGCAAGGAAGAGTTCCTCGAGCCGTACACCAAGGCGCTCCAGAAGATCGACCCCACCTACGCCGAGGTCCGCCAGCTCACGCTCGACAATCCGGAACAGACGCGCCGGCTCGACGCGATCCGCCCGCTGATCGACGCCCGGCTCGACGAGCTCAAGCGCCGGATCGAGCAGCGCCGCACCGCATCGTTCGATGCCGTGGCGGTGGCGATCGCGGGCGGCCAGGGCAAGGTGCTCACCGAAAAGCTGCGCTCGATCATGGGAGAGATGGATCGCGAGGAGGACCGGCTGCTCGAGCTGCGACGGCGCGACGCCGAGGCCAGCACCGAGGCCACCACGCTGGTGATCGAGTGGGGCAGCATCTCCGCAATCGTCCTGACGATCGTCGTCGGCTGGGTGATCACGCGGTCGCTGTCGAACCAGATCGGCGCATCGGCGCGACACATCCAGAGCTCGTCGGCCGAGCTCCAGGCCGCGGCGAACCAGCAGGCGACCGGCGCGCGCGAGCAGGCGACCGCGATGGCCGAGATCGCGTCGACGATCAGCGAACTGCTGGCGACGTCGCGCCAGATCGCCGACAGCGCGCGGCGGGTGTCGCAGATCGCCGGGCAGACCGCGACCGCGGCGCGCACCGGCGAGGTCACGGTGGCCCGGGGCCACGACGTGGCGGCCGGCCTGCGCAGGCAGGTCGACCTGATCGTCGGCCACATGCTCGAGCTCGGCAACAAGTCGCAGCAGGCCGGCAGCGTGCTCGACATCGTCGCCGAGCTCGCCGAGCAGACCAACATCCTCGCGATCAACGCCACGATCGAGGCGGCCGGGGCGGGCGATGCCGGCCGCCGGTTCGGCGTCGTCGCCGACGAGATCCGCAAGCTCGCCGATCGCGTCGCCGCGTCGACCAAGGAGATCCGCGGCATGATCGACGACGTCCGCGGCGCGGTCAACACGACCGTGATGGCGACCGAGACCGGCAGCAAGGCGGTCGACAGCGGCACGGCGCAGGTCGCCGAGATGGCGATCGCGTTCCGCCAGATCGCGAGCCTGGTCGCGACCACGACCGAGGCGGCGCGCGAGATCGAGCTGTCGACCAAGCAGCAGACCACCGCGGTCGAGCAGGTCAACCAGGCGATCACCGGTGCGGCGGGGGCGACGCGCGAGACCGAGGCCAGCGCCAGCCAGACGCTGCAGACCGCGGCGCAGCTCACCGAGCTGTCGACCAGCCTGCTCGAGATCATCCAGGCGAGCTGATGGCACAGGATCGCTTCAAGTACTTCCGGATCGAGGCCCGCGAGATCCTCGATGGCCTCGCCCGGGGTTTGCTCGATCTCGAGCGCCAGGCCGACCCCGCAGTGATCGCCCGGTTGCTCCGGCTCGCCCACACGCTCAAGGGCGCCGCGCGGATCGTCGGCCACCGCGAGCTCGCCGAGCTCGCGCACCAGATCGAGGGCGTGCTGGCCCCGCTGCGCGACGCGCCGGCCGCGGGGCGCCACGACGCCGCGCTCGCGCTGATCGACCGGATGGCGGCGCACGTCGCGGCGATGCAGGCGCCGGAGCCGGCCGCGCCCGATGCGCAACGGCTCGCTCGCTCGGCGGATCCGACGCCGCCGCCACCGCCGCCGCGGGTCGATCCCGGCGCGATCGACGACGTGCTCGCCGGCCTGGCCGAGATCCACACGCTGGTGCGGCGGCTGCGCGGCGTCGACGACCTCGCCGCGCTCGGCGCGCGGATCGATCAACTCGAGCGCGAGCTGCGCGGGGTGCGCCAGGACGCCGAGCGCCTGCGCCTGGTCGCCGCCGGCACGTCGTTCACCCAGCTCGAGCGCACCGCGCGCGACGCCGCGCATGCCTCCGGCAAGCAGGTCGCGTTCGCGAGCAGCGGCGGCGAGGTCCGGGTCGACGCCCACGTGCTCGCGACCCTGCACGGCGCGCTGGTCCAGCTGGTCCGCAACGCCGTCGCGCACGGCATCGAGCCGCCCGACGAGCGGGTCGCCGCCGGCAAGCGCGCCGAGGGCCAGGTGACGGTCGCGGTCGCGCTGCACGGCAGCCGGATCGCCGTGACCTGCCGCGACGACGGCCGCGGCGTCGATCTGGAGGCGGTGCGGCGGGCCGTGATCGCCCGCGGCGTGGCGGCCGACCGGGCGCGCGGCCTCGACCGCGACCAGCTGATCGCGCTCCTGCTCCGCGGCGGGCTGACCACGTCGGTCGAGGTCACCTCGCTCGCCGGGCGCGGCATCGGGCTCGATGTGGTCCGCGACGCCGCGCACGGGCTCGGCGGTGAGGTCACGGTGCGGACCGGCGCGGGCGGGACCGAGATCACGATCGCCGCGCCGACCTCGGTCGCCGCCGTGCCGGCGCTGGTGCTCGAGGGCGGCGACCGGATCGCCGCGGTGCCGCTCGCCGCGATCCGCCGCGTCGCCCGGAGCGCCGCGATGGCGATCCTGCGCGGACCGGACGGCCTGTCAGTCGCGCTCGACGACGTCACGGTGCCGCTCGCGCTGCTCGGCCGGCTGCTCGGCGCGCCCGGCGGCGCGGCGCGGGCGATCGTGATCGTCGACGGCGGCGACGGGCTCGCGGCGCTCGGCGCGGACCGCGTGCTCGGCGTCGACGAGATCGTGGTCCGCGCGCTGCCCGCCGGAGCGCCGGTCGATCCGATCGTGTGGGGCGTCGCGCTCGACGCCGAGGGCGTGCCGCGTCCGGTGCTCGAGCCGGCCGCGCTGGTCGCGGCGATCCGCGCGCTGCCGCCGCTGCCCGAGCCTCCTGTGATGCGACCGCCGCCGATCCTGGTCGTCGATGACTCGCTGACCACGCGGATGCTCGAGCAGAGCATCCTCGAGTCCGCCGGCTACGAGGTCGAGCTCGCGAGCTCGGCCGAGGACGGGCTGGCCCGGCTGGCGACGCGGGCTTGCGGGCTGGTCCTGGTCGACGTCGAGATGCCCGGGATGGACGGCTTCGCGTTCATCGCGGCGCTGCGCGCCCAGCCCCAGCTCGCCCAGATCCCCGCGATCCTCGTGACCTCGCGCAACCGGCCCGAGGATCGGCAGCGCGGGACCGCCGTCGGTGCGCAGGGCTACGTGGTCAAGGGTGACTTCGATCAGTCCGACCTGCTCGACCTGATCCGCCGGCTGGTGCGCCGATGATCGGCGTGCTGGTGGTCGACGATTCGATGACCGTGCGCCGGCGGCTGATCGAGATCCTGGCGCGCGAGCCCGATCTCGAGGTCATCGGCGAGGCCGCCGACGGCTGCCGCGCCGTCGAGCTCACCCGGCGGTTGCGTCCGGATGTCGTCACCCTCGACCTCGCGCTGCCCGAAATGAACGGGCTCGCGGCGACCGAGGCGATCATGGCCCACGTGCCGACGCCGATCCTGATCGTGTCGGCGTCGTTCAATCGCGGCGAGATGTTCGACACCTACCAGGCGCTGTCCGCGGGCGCGGTCGACGTGCTCGACAAGCCGCGCGGCGACGACGACACGGACTGGGACGAGCGGTTCGTCGCCGCGGTCCGCATGGCGGCCAAGATCAAGGTGATCACCCACCTGCGCGGCCGGCTCGGACAGATCGGCGCGTTCACTCCGGCCCCCGAGCCCGGCGCGCGCGCGTCGCACCCCGAGCCCGGCGCACCGGCGACCGACGAGGACAGCCGCGGCGGCTCCGCGGAGGTCATCGCGCTGGGTGCGTCGACCGGTGGGCCCGGCGCCCTGGTCGCCGTGATCGGCGCGATCTCGCCCGCGGTGCTGGCGACGATCGTCGTCGTGCTCCATATCGACGCGGCATTCGCCAGCTCGTTCGCCGACTGGCTCGGGGTCCAGACCTCGCGGCCGGTGCGGGTGGCCCGGGGCGGTGATCCGGTCGCCGGCGCGCCGGGCCGGGTGCTGTTCGCGCCCTCCGGCCGCCACCTCGTGGTCGAGCGCGGCGTGGTCCGGCTGACGTCGGATTCGCCCCGGCACCACTGCCGGCCGTCGATCGACACGCTGTTCGAGTCGCTCGCGCTCGACTACGGGCCGCGCTGTGCCGCGGCGCTGCTCACCGGCATGGGCCGCGACGGCGCCGCGGGGCTGCTCGCGGTCCGGCAGGCAGGCGGGTTCACGATCGCGCAGGACGAGGCGACCAGCGTGGTCTACGGCATGCCGCGCGAAGCGGCGGCGTGTCGTGCGGCCGACCGGGTCCTGGCGCTCCCCGACATCGGGCCCGCGCTCGAGCTCCGCGCCGCCCGCAAGGAGCCGCGGCGATGACCGTGGTGATGATCGTGGACGACAGCCTGACCGTGCGCATGGACCTGGTCGACGCCCTCGATGGTGCCGGACTTCGCTCGGTGCCGTGCGCGACCCTGGCCGAGGCCCGCGACGCGCTGCGCGGTCACGCGATCGCGCTCGCGATCCTCGATGTCCGGCTTCCGGACGGAGATGGCATCGAGTTCCTCGAGGAGCTGCGCGCCGATCCGCGCCACGCCGAGCTGCCGGTGCTGATGCTGTCGTCCGAGGCCGAGGTCAAGGACCGGATCCGCGGCCTGCGCAGGGGCGCGAACGACTACCTGGGCAAGCCGTACGACACCGCCGCGATGATCGACCGGGTCCGCCAGCTGGTCGGCGGCGTCGTCGCACAGGATCGTCTCGTGATCGTGATCGACGACAGCCCGACGTTCCGTGCCGTGCTGTGCGAGGTGCTGACCGACGCGGGCTACACGACGATGACGGCGGCGTCGGGGCCCGAGGGTCTGCGGCTCGCCGCCTTGCAGCGCCCCGCGGCGATCATCGTCGACGGCGTGCTGCCGGACATGGACGGCGCGAGCGTGATCCGCCGCGTCCGCCTCGACCCCGCGCTCCGGACCATCCCGTGCATCCTGCTCACCGGGTCCGACGAGGCGGTCGCCGAGGTCCACGCGCTCAGCGCCGGCGCCGACGCGTTCGTGCGCAAGGAGTCCGACATCGAGCTGATCCTCGCCCGGCTGGCCGCGGTGCTGCGCGCGGCGCGCGGCGAGCCCGCCCGGCCGGTCAGCCTGGCGGTGCCCCGGCGGATCCTCGCGGTCGACGACAGCGCCACCTACCTCCACGCGCTCGCCGACCAGCTCCGCGACGAGGGCTACGACGTCGCCCAGGCGACCTCGGGCGAGGAGGCGCTCGAGCTGCTCGCGGTCCAGCACGTCGACTGCATCCTGCTCGATCGCGTGATGCCCGGGCTGTCGGGGGCCGAGACCTGCGAGCGGATCAAGGCCGCGCCGGTGGTCCGCGACATCCCGCTGATCATGCTGACCTCGCTCGAGGGCGGCGACGCGATGATCGAGGGGTTCTCGGCCGGCGCCGACGACTTCATCTTCAAGTCGAGCGGCGTCGACGTGCTCAAGGCCCGGGTCCAGGCCCAGATCCGGCGCAAGCTGTTCGAGGACGAGCACCGCAGCACCCGCGAGCAGCTGCTGCGCAGCGAGCACGAGGCCGCCGAAGCCCAGGTCGCGCGCGAGCTCGCCAAGACCCGCGCCGCGCTGGTCGAGCAGCTCGAGCTCTCCAACCACGAGCTGGCCGCCGCCAACCGCGAGCTGGCCGCCGCGAACCGCGAGCTCGAGGCGTTCAGCTACTCGGTGTCGCACGACCTGCGGGCGCCGCTGCGCTCGATCGGCGCGTTCACCCGGGCGCTCGCCGAGGATGCCTCCGATCGGCTCGGCCCCGCCGATCGCGGCCACATCGATCGCGTGCTCGCCGCGACCGCCCAGATGTCCGACCTGATCGACGCGCTGCTCGAGCTGTCGCGGATCAGCCGCGCGCCGCTGTCGCGGACGCGCGTCGATCTCTCGGCGATCGCCGGCGACGTGCTCGGCGCGCTCGGCCAGCGCGAGCCCGGCCGCGACGTTGCCGCGACCGTGGCGCCGGGGCTGGTGGCCAGCGCCGACGGCAAGCTCGTGCGGATCGTGCTCGACAACCTGCTGGGCAACGCGTGGAAGTTCACGTCGCGCCGCAGCCACGCGCGGATCGAGCTCGGTGCGATGTCCGATCAGGGCGACCGGATCTTCTTCGTGCGCGATGACGGCGCGGGGTTCGATCCGGCGAGCGCGACGCAGCTGTTCGCGCCGTTCCAGCGCCTCCACAGCGAGGCCGAGTTCAGGGGCACCGGCATCGGCCTGGCGACCGTGCATCGGATCATCGAGCGCCACGGCGGCCGGATCTGGGCCGAGGGCATGGTCGAGAGCGGCGCGACGTTCTACTTCACGCTGCCGGCCGCGACCTGACGCGCGCGCGGCTCACTGCCACGCCTTGGTCCCGTGGCATCCGGTGTTCGAGCACCGGCGGGTCGCCGGGTCCCAGGTGCCGGCCGCCATCTTGACCTCGTGCACGCCGTTGACGTGCAGGTCGGGCTTGAGGATCACCAGGTTCTGATCGACCACGTCGCGGTGGCAGGCGTTGCACCGCAGGCCCTCGTCGCCGATGTGCGTGGCGTGGCGGCCCGACATGCCGCCGCCGGTGGTGCTGTGGCAGGCGTTGCACGCCAGCGGCCCGGCGCGCACGAACGAGATCGTCCCGGTGTTGCCGCGGCCGTTGCCGTGGCAGTACAGGTTCGAGCACGTCGTGTTGGCCCGGGTGTAGACGCCCTGCGGGTTCAGCGCGTCGAACCGGACCTCGGCGATGTTGTCGCCGTCCATGTGGCCGGGCGCCGCGACGGTCTGGGGCACGACGTGGCAGCTCGCGCACACCACGGCGTGGTACGAGGTCTGCGCCTGGAGGTGGGCCTGGTGGGCGCCGACGCGCGGCGAGGTCGCGGCGGTGTTGCCGGCGAGGTCCCGGGGCGGCGCGGCATTGGCCGGCGAGCCGTGGCACGCGGTGCACCCGCCGGTCGCCGCGGCGTCGACGACGTCGACCACGCCGTTGATGTGGCTGCTCGGATCGCGAAACCGCAGCGAGTTCTCCTCCATCGTCGGGTGGCACGCCGCGCAGTTGCTGCCGGTGGGGTGCGGCGGGGGCGGCGGCGCGCCGTGGCAGCTGCCGCACGCCGACTGCGTGCCGTCGACGCGGGTCCACGTCGGGGTCGGGTTGGTGCCGCCCCACGCCGCCTTGCCGTGGCAGCCCGCCGTGCAGGTCGTGCCGTTCCACATCGATGCGGCGCCGCCGGCGCGCGCGCTGAACACGACCTCGGCCTTGCCGTCGCCGTCGATGTGTCCCGGGGCATCGATGCGGTCCGGGACGACGTGGCAGTCGGCGCACTCGACCTTCTGGTGCCAGGACGGAGAGGCGACGAGGTGGGCCTGGTGCGCACCGACCGCGGTGGACGTGGTCGCGGTCGTGCCGCTGATGCTGCGCGGCGGCGCGTTGCCGAGGTCATCGCCGTGGCAGGCGATCGCGCATCCGGCGAGGGGGTCCGCGTTGGGCGGGCTCTCGTCCTCGATCGCGTTGATACCCCCGGTGCACGCCACCATTCCCCCGAGCATGATGAGCATGACGAGCGTCGTTCCCCGCATCGTTCATACGCTATCCCGCGGCGGATCCCCGCCGGGAGGAATCGCTCTAACAACTTCAGATCTTTCGGGTATGCAAAGATCGAACAGCGTGCGACGAGCTACGTATGCCGCATTTTGCGCCACCAAGATTGAGATGCCGCATTATGCTGCACTATGGTCTGCTGTACCGACGCCGCGCTGTGCGAGCACTGCTACGGGCGCGAGCTGATGGTCAAGCGCCGGCAGGCCGGCGTGATCGGTCAGTGCTGGGCCGAACGGATCTGTCGCGGCGAGCTGCGCGCCGAGCCCGCGTGGCCGGAGCACGGGGACAGGACGATCCGGATCGCGCGGCGGCTGGTCCGCTCGCTCGCCCGGGATCCGCGCCTGCTCGACCAGCTCGCGGCGGCGTGCTCGAGCGGGGCAGCGATGTGGTGGCAGCGACGTCCGGCGCGCTACCGGGCCGAGCCGCGCGCCGCCACGAGCGCAAGTCCGCAGACTTGCGATGACGCCGGCGATGTCCTCGCGCCGACCTGACGGCCGGTGGACTGACCGGAGCCGGCAAAACGCCGGCGAACGCCAGAATCGTCGGCCCCAGGTAGATCGCGTGTCGGATTTCGGGGCCATCGATCGCCTCCTGTTCGGGGTTGAAACAGACCATGCGTGCTCTCGAGTCGATGCAGACCGTCGCATTCTTGCCGTCACCGGCGAGGTCGGTGGGGTCTGCATCGCCGCGCGGGTGTCGAGGACGTGGTGGGGCGCGGGGAGCACGCTGGTGGGCAGGGGGTGGAGGACTGGTCGGGGTAGGGGGGCCGCGGCGCCGCCTCGCCGGAGCAACGCGCGAGCGTTCGCACCGGCGACCAGCGGCGCCGCGGCGGTGACGGGTGGCGAGCACGCAGCGTCACGCCACGGCGTGATTTGCCATGCAGCGCTGTGCCGCTCGGATCGAACGATGTGCGATGTTCGGCGGGTGCAGGTGTTCGGATGCCTCGCGGGCGCGGCGATCGCGGTGACGCTCGGGCTCGCGGCGCCGGCGCGTGCGGAGCCCGCGGAGTCCGCGGAGTCCGCGACCGAAGAGCCCGCACCCGAGGCGGCGTCGCCTGTGGCACCCGCGCCGGCGCCGCGGTCGAGCGAGGCGATCGAGCGCGTGCGCCGGCAGGTGCTCGACGCGCGCTACCAGGATGAGCTGCCGCGCTACCGCAGCGACGCCGGCTCGGGCAGCGGCGCGGCGGGACGGCCGCGGCGGGCCGCGGGCCAGCTCGACGACCTCGAGCGCGAGCGCCGGATGCTCGACACCCGCGCGCGGGACGACGCGGGGGGCTCGTCGCTGGTGACCGTCGTGATGTGGGGCCTGGTGATCGTGATCCTGGTCCTGATCGCGAGCTGGCTGGTCAGCGAGCTGTCGCGCTACGGCGGGGACGCCGAGCTCGCCGACGAGGTCGACCGCGGCGGCCCGTCGCAGGCGGCGCGCGCGGCGATCATCGAGCGCCCGCTCGGCGACGCCGACGAGCTCGCGCGGCGCGGCGAGTTCGCCGAGGCGATCCACACGCTGCTGCTCCGCACCCTGCAGGAGCTGGCGCGCAGCGCCGCGGTGCGCGTGGCGCCGGCGACGACCAGCCGCGAGGTCCTCGCGCGCGTGCCGCTCCTGGCCGATGCCCGCGACGCGCTCGCGGGCCTGATCACCGCGGTCGAGATCACCCACTTCGGCGACGAGCCGGCGAACGCGGCGGACTACGAGCGCTGCCGCCAGCAGTTCCACGTGTTCGCGACGGCGTTTCGCGGCGGTGGGCCGGCGCGGACCGCGGCGCTGGTCGGGACCGGGACGGTGGCGTCGTGACCGGTCCGTTGTCGCGCACCGCGCTCGCCGCCGTGATCGGCGTGGTGGCGGTGTCGCTCGCGGTCGCCGCCGCGCTGACCGTGTTCGGCGACGAGCTCGGCGGCAAGCGCTCGGCCGGCGTCGATGGCTACTCGGTGTCCGCGATCGGCCACCAGGGCCTGGTGCGGCTGCTCGAGAAGCTCGACGTGCCGGTCGTGGTCAGCCGCAGCGACTCGGCGGCGCGCGCCGGGAACGGCCTGTTGATCGTCGCGGAGCCGGCGGTGACCGATCCGGCGTCGCGCGACCGGCTGACGCTGCTGGTCGGGGCCGCGTCGCGGACCCTGGTCGTGTTGCCCAAGTGGTACGGCTCGGTCGAGCGCGGCAAGACCTGGATCGAGGACGCGAGCGAGCTGCCGGCCGACGACGTCACCGCGGTGCTCGACGCGCTCAAGCTCGACAAGCCGGCGCAGGTCCGCCGCGCGCCGGCCGCGGTGGCCTGGGAGCTCCCGCCCGCCGCGGTGCGGCCGGTGATCCGCGAGCCGCAGCTGATCGCGTCCGAGGCGCTCGACCCGATCGTCGCCGATCGGATCGGCAACGTGCTGGTCGGGCAGACCGATCGCGACGCCGGCGAGCTCACCGTGCTCGCCGATCCCGACGTGCTCAACAACTTCGGGCTGCGCAGCGCCGACAACGCCCGGTTCGTGATCGAGCTGATCGACCGGCTGCGCGCCGGCGGGCCCGTGGTGATCGACGAGACCATGCACGGCTACGCCCAGTCGCCGAGCCTGGTCCGCACGCTGTTCCAGTTCCCGCTCGTGCTCGCCACGCTGCAGGTGCTGGTCTGCGCCGCGCTCGCGGTGTGGGCCGCGATGGTCCGGTTCGGGCCGCGCCGCGACGCGCCGCCGCCGATCGCGCCGGGCAAGGACTTCCTGATCCGGAACACCGCGGCGCTCTTGCACTACGGCGGGCACCACGGCCACGCGCTGCGGCGCTACCTGGCGCTCAGCACCGCGGCGGTGCGCCACGCGCTGCACGCCCCGGCGCTGGCCCCGGACGCGATGACCGCGTGGCTCGAGCGCGTGCGGCTGGTGCGCGGCGGCCGGATCTCGCTGGCGCTGCTCGAGCAGGAGATCGCGGTCGCGGACTCGCCGGCCCGGGTGGTCGAGCTCGCCGATCAGGTGTTTCGCTGGCGCATGGAGATGACGCATGGAACTGACGATCGTTCGTGAGGTTGCGGGTCGCCTGCGCGAGCAGGTCCACCGGGTCGTGGTCGGACAGGACCACGCGATCGACCTGTTGCTGGTGTCGCTCTTGTGCGAGGGTCACGTCCTGTTCGAGGGCGTCCCGGGCACCGCCAAGACGCTGCTGGCGCGGACGTTCGCGAGCGGGCTGTCGCTCGAGTTCGGCCGGGTCCAGTTCACGCCCGACCTCATGCCGGGCGACATCATTGGCACCAACCTGTTCAACTTCCAGACCAACCAGTTCACGCTGACCAAGGGACCGATCTTCACCCAGCTGCTGCTCGCCGACGAGATCAACCGGACGCCGCCCAAGACCCAGGCCGCGCTGCTCCAGGCGATGCAGGAGCGCTCGGTGACGGTCGACGGCATCCACCACGAGCTCGGCGACGGCTTCATGGTGATCGCGACCCAGAACCCGATCGAGCAGGAGGGCACGTACCTCTTGCCCGAGGCCCAGCTCGATCGCTTCCTGTTCAAGGTCGTGATCGGCTACCCGTCGCGCGACGAGGAGCGCGACGTGGTGCGCCGCCACGGCCACCGCACGACGATGCCGCGGCTCGCGGACTTCGATCTCCAGCCGGTCGCCGACCTCGGCCTCCTGGTCGCGATGCGCCAGGTCGTGCAGCAGATCCGCGCGAGCGACGCGATCCTCGACTACATCGTCGACCTGGTGCGCGCGACCCGCGAGCGGCCGAGCATCGCGTTCGGCGCGTCGCCGCGCGCGGCGACGATGCTGACCACGGCGAGCCGGGCGTACGCCGCGCTGGCCGGCCGCGACTACGTCCTGCCCGACGACATCAAGGCGCTCGCGGTGCCGGCGCTGCGCCACCGCCTCGTGCTCGCCCCCGGCGCCGAGATCGAGGGCCTGACCACCGAGGCCGTCGTGCGCCAGATCCTCGATCAGGTGCCGGTGCCGCGCTAGCCATGCGTCCGACCCTGCGCTGCCTCGTCGTGTTCCTCGCCGGGATCCCGGTCGCGCTCGGCGCGGTGACGATCCATCCCCGGCTGTGGACGGTGTGGCTCGCCTACCTCGGGGCGGCGATCACGCTCGCCGGGTTCGACGCGCTGCTCGCGATGCCGCGGGGGCGGCTCAAGGTCTCCGCCACGGTCCCCGAGCAGCTGTTCATCGGCGAGACCGGCGCGGCGACGATCACGCTGTCGGCCGGCCGCCGCGGCGCCGAGCTCGAGATCGTCGCCGAGCTCGACGACGCGCTCGCGCCGCAGCCGCCGGTCCGCGCGGTGCTGCGCTCGGCGGGGCGCCGCCAGCCGGCCCGCGCCGAGGTCGCGATCGCGCTCGCGCCGCGCCGCCGCGGCGATCACGCGCTGCGCATCGTCCACGCGCGGTGGACCGGACCGCTCGGCCTGATCGAGCGCCGGATCGCGGCGCCGATCGACCAGCGGGTCGGCGTGGTCCCCAACCTCGGCCTGGTCCGCGCGGTCGCGCTGCGGATGTTCTCCGATCGCAGCTTCATGACCGGGCTCAAGGTCGAGAAGTTCCTCGGCGATGGCTCGGAGTTCGAGGCGCTGCGCGAGTACGTGCCGGGCCTGGACCACCGCGCGATCGACTGGAAGTCGTCGGCGCGGCACCGAAAGCTCCTGTGCCAGGAGTTCCGCGCGGAGCGCAACCACCAGGTCGTGCTCGCGGTCGACGCCGGGCAGCTGATGTCCGAGCCGGTCGGCGGCGTGCCCAAGCTCGATCACGCGATCAACGCCGCGATCCTGCTCGGCTGGTTCTGCCTGCGCACCGGCGACCGCGTCGGCCTGCTCGGGTTCGACGAGCGCGTCCGGCACTGGGCCGAGCCGGCCGGCGGCATGCACACGTTCCAGCGCCTGCAGGCGATGTCGGCCGAGATCGACTACCGCCACGTCGAGACCAACTACACGCTGACCCTGGCCGAGCTGTCGACCCGGCTGCGCCGGCGCTCGCTGGTCGTGCTGTTCACCGACTTCCTCGACACCGTGACCGCCGAGCTGATGATCGACAACGTCACCCGGCTGGCGCGCCGCCACCTGGTGCTGTTCGTCGCGGTCCGCGATCCGTCACTCGAGAGCCGCGCGCTGGCCCGGCCGCGCTCGCTGGGGCTACTCCACCAGGCCGTGGTCGCCGGCGACTTCGCGCGCGAGCGCCACGT
Organism: Kofleriaceae bacterium; assembly: GCA_036403075.1. Taxonomy (GTDB): domain Bacteria; phylum Myxococcota_A; class Polyangia; order Haliangiales; family Haliangiaceae; genus JABFXX01. The sequence continues at coordinate 30,582 of DASWRS010000509.1, read as the reverse complement.
CGTGCTCGAGCGGCTGCGCCGGGCCGGCACGCACTGCATCGACACCGCGCCCGACCGGTTCTCGATGGCGCTGGTCAACCGCTACCTCGACATCAAGCGCCGGGAGCTGTTCTGATGGCGGGCCTACCGGCGACCTCGTCTCCGATCCCGCGCGAGCTGCGCAGCGTCGAGTTTCGCCGCGAGCGCGAGGCGACCTGGCGCGAGCTCGAGGGCCTGATCGCGGCGGCCGACAAGCACGGCCTGCGCACGCTCGGCGCCGAGCAGCTGGCGCGGCTGCCGCACCTCTATCGCGCGGCGCTGTCGTCGCTGTCGGTTGCCCGCAGCATCTCGCTCGACCGCGCGCTGGTCGGCTACCTCGAGAGCCTGGTCGGCCGCGCCTACTTCGTGGTCTACGGCACGCGCCAGCACCTGCGCCGCCAGCTGTCCGAGTTCGTGCTGTGGAAGCTGCCGTCGACGGTGCGCCGCGCGAAGTGGCACATCCTGGTCGCGGTGCTCGTGACCCTGGCGGCCGCGATCGCGGCGTTCCAGCTGACCTCGGCCGACATGGACTACTACTACGCGTTCGTCGGCGACATGGCGCAGAGCCGCACGCCGGCGTCGTCGACCGCGGAGCTGCGCGAGGGCCTGTACCACACCGAGTCGGGCTCGGGGATCCTCGCGACGTTCGCGGCGAGCCTGTTCTCGCACAACGCGCGGATCGGGATCCTGGCGTTCGCGACCGGCTTTGTCGCCGGGCTGCCGACCCTGCTGCTGCTGTTCTACAACGGCCTGGTGCTCGGCGGCTTCGCGGCGCTGTTCCACGCCCGCGGCCTGGCGGTGGACCTGTGGGCGTGGATGCTGCCGCACGGCGTGACCGAGCTGACCGCGGTGATCCTGTGCGGCGCCGGCGGCCTCCAGCTCGCCCAGGCGCTGGTGTTCCCCGGCGCGCGGACCCGGATGGACAGCCTGCGCGAGCACGGCCGGGCCGCGGCGCTGATCGTCGTCGGCGCGGTCGCGATGCTGTTCCTCGCCGGCCTGATCGAGGGCGTGTTCCGCCAGACCGTGACCAGCGTGCCGATCCGGTTCGCGGTCGCCGGCGCCACCGCGGCCGGGTGGACGTACTACTTCGGCTTCGTCGGGCGCGGCCGCGATCGCGCGGAGACCGGCGCGACGGAGGTGGCGCGATGAACCTGCCATCGGTGGCCGCGCTGCGCGCGAACGAGGACTCCAAGCTGGTCCGCGAGATCGTCACGCCCGAGGGCATCCCACTGCGCTTCACCCTGGCCAGCGCCAGCGACCGCGCGGTCGCGTTCCTGATCGACATGGTCGTCCAGGCAGTCGTGCTGGTCGCGATCTCGCTGGGCCTGGCGTTCGCCGTCGGCGGCGCCGGGACCTTGCTGACCGCGGTGGTCGTGGTGATGGCGTTCCTGCTGGTCAACTTCTACTTCGCGGTGTTCGAGGTCCGCTGGCAGGGCGCGACGCCCGGCAAGCGCAAGCTCGGGATCCGCGTGATCGATGCCCGCGGCGGTCAGCTCGAGACCGGCGCGGTGCTCGCGCGCAACCTGATCCGCGAGCTCGAGGTCTGGATGCCGCTGCGGCTGTTGCTCGCGGGCAGCCTGGTGTGGCCGGAGGCGCCGGCCTGGGCGCGCCTCGTCGCCGGCGGCTGGACCTTCGTGTTCCTGGTGATGCCGGCGCTCAACAAGGACCGGCTGCGGGTCGGCGACATGATCGCCGGCACCCGCGTGGTGATGCAGCCCAAGCTCGTGCTCGTGCCCGACCTCGTCGACGAGACCGCCGCGGCACCGCGCCACGCGCCGGCCGGCTCTGCCGCCGCGGCGAGCCACGCGTTCAGCGACGCGCAGCTCGCGATCTACGGGATCTACGAGCTCCAGGTGCTCGAGGGCGTGCTGCGGATCAGCCCGGGCGACCTGTCCCAGCTCGAGGTGCTGCGCACCGTGTCCGAGAAGGTCCGCAGCAAGATCCGCTACGAGGGCAAGGTCATCGACGACGAGCGCTTCCTGCGCGAGTTCTACGCGGCGCAGCGGGCCCACCTCGAGCAGAAGCTGCTGTTCGGCCAGCGCCGCCAGGACAAGTTCTCGAAGTAGCCGCGACCGCCTACTTCTTGGCCTTGTTGTCCGGGTCCTTGCGGTCCATGTCGCGGTCCCGGTCGCGATCCATGTCGCGGTGGTCCATGTCCTTCTTGTCCGGCTTGCCCTGCAGGATGCGCACGAGCGCGGTCTGCACCGTCCGGTCGCCGGCGCACTTCTTCTGGACCGCCGGCCGGAGCTCGCGCTGGACCTTGGTCTCGATCTTCTCCTTGGTCGCCGGCGGCAGCTCCTTGCCGGCGGACTTGGCGTCGCGCGCGTCCTTGAGCAGCGCCTCGTTGGCATCGATGTGCGCGTTGAAGCCGGCCGCCATCTTCGTGCAGTCATCGGCGCTGGCGACCGCGATGCCGGTCAGCTTGTCGAAGAACACGACCAGCCGCTGGGCCTCGGCGTCCGACACCGTCTTGCCCGGCGCCGTCGGCGCGGCGGGGGCGGCCGGGGCGGCGGGCGCGGCCGGGGCCTTGGCGGGCGGTTCGGCCAGCGCCGAGTCGGCCGCGGCGGAGAGGATCGTCGCCGCGATCAACGTGAACACGCGAGTCGTCGTCATGAATGCTCCTGTCGAGACAGCGCACGATGCCACAGGTCGCGTGCACCGGGGGGACGAAGTCACAACAGCTTGTCGAGCGTGATCGGCAGGTCGCGGATCCGCCGGCCGGTCGCGTGGTACACGGCGTTCGCGATCGCCGCGACGATGCCGGTGATCCCGATCTCGCCGATGCCCTTGACCCCGATCGGGTTGACGAACGGATCGGGCTCGTCGACCAGCGTCACGTCGAGATCCGGGACGTCGGCGTGGACCGGGACATGGTAGTCGGCGAGGTCGCGGGTCACCGCGCGCGCGGTGCGCCGGTCGCGCACCGTGTTCTCGTGCAGCGCCATGCTGATGCCCCACACGATGCCGCCCTCGAGCTGGCTGCGCGCGGTCTTGGGGTTGAGGATCTTGCCCGCGGCGTAGGCCGCGACCACGCGCGCCACCCGGATCTCGCCGGTGTCGGGATCGATCCGGACCTCGGCGAAGGCCGCGCCGTGCGAGTGGTACGAGTGGGTCTCGGGCCGCTTCTCGGTCTTGTGCTCGGCGACGATCTCGGGCTGGCCGCTGCGCGCGACGATCTCGGCCCACGGCTCGTCGGGCGATTGCCGGCGCGCCACGAGCTGGTCGCGCAGCCGGGTCACCGCGAGCTTGACCGCCGTGCCGGTGCTCGCCGCGGTCTGCGAGCCGCCCGACACCGGGGTCTCGGGGAACGCGGTGTCGCCGAGCTCGAACTGGACCTGGTCGACCGGCAGGCCGATCGCGTCGGCCGCGATCTGGGTCATGATCGTGTACGTCCCGGTGCCGATGTCCTGGGTGCCGGCCTGGACCAGCAGCGTGCCGTCGCGCTTCATCCGCGCGATCGCCGAGGCCGGCGACATCTTCGCCGGGTAGGTCGCGGTCGCCATGCCCCAGCCGATCAGCACGTTGCGATCGCGCATCGTCGCCGGCCGCGGGTTGCGCTTCGCCCAGCCGAACCGCGCCGCGGCGGTGCGGTAGCACTCGAGCAGCGCCTTGCTCGAGAACGGCTTGTCCTCCTGCTCGTCGCGCACCGCGTGGTTCCTGATCCGCAGCTCGAGCGGATCGAGCCGGAGCGCGTAGGCCAGCTCGTCCATCGCCGACTCGAGCGCGAACGTGCCGCTCGATTCCCCCGGCGCGCGCATGAACGTCGGAGTCGGGACGTCGATCCGGACCAGCTTGTGCGACGTGATCACGTTCGGGCACGCGTACAGGTGGCGGGTCTGCAGCGCGCTGGGCTCGACGAACTCGTCGAACCGCGAGGTCTCGGACACCACGGAGTGGCGCATCGCGGTCAGCTTGCCGGCGGCGTCGGCGCCCAGCGTGATCGTCTGGATCGTCCGCGGCCGGTGGCCGACCATCGAGAACATCTGCTGCCGGGTCAGGACCAGCTTGACCGGCCGGCCGACCGCCTTGGCGGCGAGCGCCGCGAGCACCACGTGCGACCACGGCGTGCCCTTGCAGCCGAAGCCGCCGCCGACGAAGTGATCGATCACGCGGACGTCGCGCGGATCGAGGCCGAAGACCCGGGCGACCTTGCCGCGCACGCCGAAGATCCCCTGGGTCGCGTCGTACAGCGTCAGCTTGGTGTCGCCCTGCCACACCGCGATCGTCGCGTGCGGCTCCATCGGGTTGTGGTTCTCGACCGGCGTGGTGTAGGTCTGCGTGATCTTGGTCTGCGCCGCGGCCAGCCCGGCCTCGACGTCGCCGCGCGTGCTCGCGGCCTCGCCGTTGGGCCCCATCTTGCCCGGATCGTAGGCCTCGCCGAGCAGCGACTCGATCGCGGCGACCGGCGCCGTGGTGTCGTAGGTCGCGGTGACCCGCGCCGCCGCGTGCTGCGCGTGCTCGAGCGTGTCGGCGACGACCACGGCGATCGGCTGGTCGGCGTACCAGATCTTGTCGTCCTGGAGCAGCTGGAGGATCCGGTCGACCGGGCTCGGGCTGCCGGTCTGGGCCGGCGGCAGCGCGGGCACCGCGCCGGGCGTGAGCACCGCGATCACGCCGGGCAGCCGGCGCGCCTCGCGGCTGTCGACCGCGCGCAGCCGGCCGCGCGCGACGGTGCTGCTGACGATCACCGCGTGGGCGACGTTGGCGACGGGCGTGTCGGCCGCGTAGACCGCGGCGCCGGTGACCTTGGCGCGCGCGTCGATCCGGTCGATCGCCGTCCCGACCGCCGGGCCGGGTGGGGCGGCGGGCTGGGTCCCCGACGGTGGGGTCGGCTTGACCGGCGACACCGCGTTGGCCGGCGGCGTGCTGGTCATCGGCGGGGCGCCGTTGCCGCTCACGACGCACCTCGCTGCAGCGCGCGGACGATCGTGCGGCGCTCGAGCTCGACCTTGAACGCGTTGTCCTCGCGCGGGGTCGCGCCCTCGAGCGCGATCGCGGCGGTGCGCTTGAAGCTGTCGAGCGTCGCGGCCTTGCCGATCAGCCAGCGCTCGGCGTCGACCGCGCGCCACGGCTTGGTCGCGACGCCGCCCAGCGCGAGCCGCGCGTCGCGGACCTTGCCGCCTTGCAGGTCGAGCGCGACCGCCGCCGACGCGAGCGCGAACGAGAACGACGCGCGATCGCGGACCTTGGTGTAGCGCGACCGGGCCGCGAACGGCGTCGCCGGCAGCTCGACGTGGGTCACCAGCTCGCCGGGCAGGAGCACGCTCTCGATCTCGGGGTGGTCGGCGGGCAGGGTGTGGAAGTCCGCGATCGGGATCGCGCGGTTGCCCGACGGCCCCTGGGTGTGGACCACGGCGTCGAGCGCGACCAGCGCCACGGCCATGTCCGACGGGTGGGTCGCGATGCACTTGTTGCTGGTGCCGAGCACCGCGTGCGGTCGGGTGTAGCCGTCGAGCGCCGAGCAGCCCGAGCCCGGCGCGCGCTTGTTGCACGGCGAGGTCCCGTCGCGGAAGTACGGGCAGCGCGTGCGCTGCAGCAGGTTGCCGCCGACCGTCGCCATGTTGCGGAGCTGCGGCGACGCGCCGGACAGCAGCGCCTCGGACAGGGCCGGGAACCGCGCGCTGATCAGCGGGTGGTAGGCGACGTCGGTGTTGGTCGCCAGCGCGCCGATCCGCACCGCGCCGTTCACGTCCTCGATCGCCGACAGCGCGAGCCCGGTGATGTCGACCACCGCCCGCGGCCGCATGACCTCGAGCCGCATCAGGTCGACCAGGTTGGTCCCGCCGGCGATGAACCGCGCGTCGCCCTGGCGGCCGGCGGCGACGGCGTGGTCCAGCGAGTCTGCACGGACGTACACGAACGGCTGCATGACATCCTCTCCGTCAGCCGCGGCTGCGGCGCGCCGACTGGATCGCGGCGATGATGTTGGGGTAGGCACCGCACCGGCACAGGTTGCCGCTCATCTGCTCGCGGACCTCGTCGTCGCTGGTCGCGTGGCCCTCGGCGATCAGCGCGACCGCCGACATGATCTGCCCCGGCGTGCAGTAGCCGCACTGCAGCCCGTCGTGGGCGACGAACGCCGCCTGGACCGGGTGCAGGCCGCCGTCGCCGGCGAGGCCCTCGATCGTCGTGATGTCCTTGCCCTGGGCCATCACCGCGAGCGTCAGGCACGAGGTCACGCGCTTGCCGCCGATCAGCACGGTGCAGGCACCGCACTGGCCCATGTCGCAGCCCTTCTTGGTCCCGGTCATGCCGAGCCGCTCGCGCAAGGCGTCGAGCAGCGAGGTCCGCGGATCGATCCGCAGCTGGTGTGGTTTGCGGTTGATCGTCAGCGTCACGTCGAGGTCGGGCGGGGTCTCGTCGGCCGGCGGCGGGCGCCGGTCCGCCGGCCGGTGCGTCTGCTCCTTGCACGACAGGAACGCCGCGGCGCAGCCGGCGACCAGGCAGGTCACCGTCCACTCGCGGCGGGTGAACAGCACGCGCTGGCGCGGGTCGTGGCGATCGCGCGCGTGCACGGTGCGGCCCGCGATCGCGAGCGCGCTGGCCAGCCGGGCGCATGCCCCGCCGGCCTCCGGCGGCAGCCGGTAGCTGAACCGCACCGCGCCGCGGCCGTCGATCACGAACACGGCGTCGTCGCCGGCCGACACGCCGAAGCGCTCCGCGCTGGCCGCGACCTCGGCCGCGAGCGCGTCGCCGGCCGCCGCCAGCGGCTCGACCGGATCGTCGGGGCGCAGCAGCCACGCGCCGTCGGGCGACACCACCACGAGCTCGGCGCCGAGCCCGCGCAGCTCGGCGCGGATCGCGCGGAGCGCCTCGGGCGACAGGTGATCGAGGCCGCCGCGCACGAACGCGAGCACGCGCGGCTCGCCTTGCCCGCGGCGTTCGAGACCGGACACGGCGAGCTCGGGTGCGGGCGAATCGATCACGGGAAGCCTCCTTTTTCCAGCTAGTGCAGCTTGATCTGCCGGACGCGGTTGAACGGCTGCGGGTCGCCGCGGTTGCCGTCGGCGACGTAGAGCATCGAGCCGTCGGGCACCACCGAGAGCCCCTCGAGCCCGTAGAGCTCGGCGAACAGCGGGTCGTCGTTGTCGGCCCAGCCGCCCATGCCGTTGCCTGCGACGGTCTCGACCTTGTCGCCGGAGATCCGGCGGACCCGGAAGTTGCCGAGGTCGGTGACATAGATGTCGCCGTTGGCCGCCGCCGACATCGCCTGCGGGTGACTGTACCGGGCGCTGGCCATGGTTCCGTCGACGTAGCCCGCCGTCGCGCCCCCCGAGATCGTCGAGGTCGAGCCGTCGAGCCCGACGACGCGGATCCGGTTGTTGTCGAAGTCGGTCACCACCAGCTTGCCGTCGCTGCGGACCACGACGAAGTACGGGGTCGAGAACCGCGCGACCGCGGCGACGCCGTCGACCATGCCCTTGGCGTCCCACACCCCGGCGATCGTGGTGGCCCGTCCGGTCTGGACATCGACGATCTCGACCACGTGGTGCAGGTAGTCGGCGACCGCGATCCGGCCGTCCGGCAGCACCGCCATGCCGCGCGGCCGGCCGATCCGGGCCGCGACCACCGTGGCGACGTGGCTCTGGACGTCGATCTTCCAGATCGTGCCGGACATCGGATCGTGCCCGCCCGCCTGGTCGTTGTCGGTCCCGACGTACAGCGTGCCGTCGGGCGCGAACGCCATGCCGAACGGGCGGGTGAAGCCCTTCTGGTTGACCACGGTCGACGTCACGTGGGTGTCGGTGTCGATCACGCGGAGCTTGCTGTTGTCGAAGTCGGCGACGTAGAGCTTGCCGTCGCGGTAGGCGACGTTCACGGGGTTGGAGAACCGGGCGACCTTGCGGGCACCGTCGACGTAGCCGGCCTCGCCGGAGCCGGCGAGCGTGCTGGCGCCGGCGGTGAACGGCAGATCGCCGTCGTCGCCGCCGCCGCCGTCACCGCTGCCGCCATCGGCTCCCATCTGGGAGCTGGAACCGGCGCAGCCGGCGATCAGGCCGGCGATCAGGAAACGCAGCGCGAGTTGGGTCATGGACATAAGGGACCTTCGTAAAGTTGGGTACGAGGCCTGTGGAGCAAGAGCCTTGCCGAGCGCGATGGCGCCCAGGTCGGCGAAACTGCGCCGCGCAGCGTGCGAAGGCGCTCGTTGCGCGTGCATCGCTCAGCCCGGAGCGACCTCCGAGCGCCGGGGCGCGACGAGCCGCAGCTGCGCGAGGTGATCGTGGATCTGCGGCGAGGTCAGCCGCGCGAGGTCGCGGGCCACGTAATCGACCACCAGCTCGGGGCGCTGCAGCTCGCCCGCGACGCCCCGCAGGGCGCCGAGCATCACCGGCGGCGCCACCACCAGGACGTGGTCGAACGCCTGCTCGCGCGTCATGCGAGCGAGCGCGGCGATCACCTGGCCGGCGAAGCGGCGCTCGCTCTGGGCGGTGTGCGGGTCGCGGTGGTCCTCGGTGGCCGCGGCGCGCAGGTCCACCACCTCGTGCAGCACCCCGACCGGCGCGGAGCGCACCGCGTCGGACCCGGCCGTCCGGTCATAGCTGTAGATCCGCGCCCGCGCGCCGTCGACGATCGCGATGCAAGCTCGATTCATGGAACACGGCTCCCGGTGGTCCGCGCGATGTAGGTGCAAGTGTCATTCCGGCCAGCCTGGCCCGCGGAGCGCGCAAGCCGCTCGCGCGCCGGCGCACGGTGGTCAGAACGCCGCGAGCGCGAGCGGCACGATCAGCGGCGTCGTCGCCGGCGGATCCAGCGAGCGCTCGAACGTGCGCTGGTAGCCGCGCGCGACGATCACGCCCAGCCCCACGGCGAGCCCGGCGTACACCAGCCGCGCCGGCACCTGGCGCCAGCCGGTCATGCACCACAGCTCGAACACCTTGGTCACGTCGTTGGTCGGCGAGAACAGCACGACGTCCTTGGCGAAGTCGATCCACAGCCCGGTCGCGAACACGGTCAGCGCGAGCTGCCCGTAGCGGTTGTGCGGCCAGGCGCCGGTGAACGCCAGCGCCGCGAACCCGCCGAGCAGCACGGTGTCGGTGACCTTGGGCGCGAGATAGAACGCCAGCTTGTCGCCGCGCGAGCGCAGCCCGTGGACGTAGGTCCAGCCGAACCGGAACGTGTTCGTGCCCGGATCGCGGCCGGGCGGGAACAGGTGCAGCACGTCGACCGTCGCGCCGACGAGCTCGGCGGCGAGCGCGTGGCTGCCCTCGTGCAGCGTGACCCCGACCAGGTACGTCGGCGGCGCCAGCGCCATGCCGGTCAGCACCAGCGTCCGATCGCTGGGTTCGGCGTGCGCCGCCGGCGCCGCCAGCATCGCGGCCAGGACCACGACCACGGCCACGGTGGCCCGCCTCACGTCGCCACCCACAGCTCGTCGACCTGCACGAACCCCAGGCCGTGCGCCAGCCGCAGCGACGCGGCGTTGCCCTCGTCGGCGCCCCACACCGGCGCGCGGCCCTGCGCCTGCTCGTCGCGGATCATCGCCGCCGCGACCATGCGGCCGAGCCCGAGCTGGCGCGCCGCGGGCAGCGTGTCGACCGAGACATCGAACCACCGCGGGCTGCGCCACGGCGCGTAGGCGAAGCTCACCGGCAGCCCCTCGAGGAACGCCGCCCAGATCGTCCGGTGCGGCCGCACCGCCTCGAGCTCCTCGGCCAGCTCCGCCGGCAGGTGCGCCAGTGAGACCTCGGCCGGCAGCGCCACGACGCCCTCGGTGTCGGGCACGTCGGGCACGTCGGCCCGGGCGGGCAGCGTGTGGAGCAGCGCGCGCGCGACGTGGCGCCCGGTCGCCGCCGCCAGGTCGGCGCGCTCGATCGCCACGAGCAGCGTGTGGCGCGGCCGGTCCGCGGCGAGCTGCGCCACCGCCGCGGCGCCGGCGTCGCCCGCCACGACGATCAACCGCGCGCGGTCGCTGCCGAGCGCGAACCCGGCGCCGAGCGGCTGCCGCCAGCTCGCCGGATCCGCCGCGATGCCGTGCGCCTCGATCCAGCGCGGGAGGTCCGGTAGCTCGGGCTCGGTCACTTCCGCGACAGCTCGCGCAGGTAGCCGATCGCCGCGCTCGCGTCGTCGGCCAGGCAGTCGTTGATCTTGCGGCCGCGAAACGCGGTCGACTTGCTGGTCTTGACCATCGCGCGCTCGAGCGCCCCGACCGCGCGGACGTCGCCCAGCGCGCGCAGCTTCGCCACCGCCTCGCGGCGCGCCTCGCAGGTCGGCTCCTGCTGCAGGTCGAGGCTGTAGGCCTTGAGCCAGTCGACGCTGCCGCCCAGCCCGTGGCGCTCGATCACCGGGCGCACCGCCTTGCGCCGCGCGAGGTCGTCGTGCACCGCGCTGACCAGCAGCAGCTTTCGGGCTTCCGGATCGTCGGTGCGGCCGACCCACAGATCGAACGCCCGGGCGACCACCGCGGTGTCCTGCGTGCTCCCGGCCATGGTGCGCAGCGCCGCGCGCAGCTTGTCGTCGGCCTCGAGATCCGGATCGAGCACCAGCGCCCGGTCGTAGGCCACGAGCGCCTGGGCGCTGTCGTTGCGCGACGCGTGGACGTGGCCGAGCACCAGCTGCGCGGGCGCATCGCCGGCGATCGCCGCCTTGCGGGCATCGAGGATCTGCAGCGCGCGCGCCGGATCGCCCTGGGCCAAGGCCTCGGCCGCCGCCCCCGCCGGGGTCGCCGGATCGAGCGCCGCGTCACCCTGGCCGCGGCGCGCCGTGATCACCGCGCCGATCACGCCGATCGCCACGGCGAACACGCCGATCACCACGTACAGCCCGAGCCGGCGGCGCAGCAGCGGCACCACGGTCGGCGGCCGCGGATCGGGCTCGAGCGCGGCGGCCACGCCGTCCTTGGTCGCCGCGAACGCCGTGCTCGCGCTCGCCAGGCGCTGCTCCGGCGTCAGCCCGAACACCGGCATGCCGTGCGGCCCGGTGTACGGCAGCCCGAGGCCGACCCCGCCGCGCGGCGTCGCCGGTGATGGCGGCACCCCCGCGCGGGGCGCTTCGTGCTCCCCCTCATCGTCGGGCGCGCCGTGCGGGTCGACGACGCCCGGCAGCCCGGGGCCGTCGCGCCGGCTGCGCGGGCCCCGGACCTCGGGCAGCCCGGGCAGGGCAGGCCGGTCATCGTCCCAGCCATCGTCGTGCGTGTCGCGCGCCACCGCGCGCATCGCCGGCACCGGCGTGCTCAGCGCCTCGCTGATCGCGTCGCTGATCGCTTCGGTGATCGACTCGCGTGCGTCGACCACGGTCTCGCCGCCGGGCGCGAAGTCGTTCTCGCCGGTGATCCGGACCTCGCCGTCGGCGCTGACCAGCGGCTGCGCGCCGGTGTCGCGGCGCTCGAACACCACGTCGGTGACCCCGCCGTCGGGCGTGCGCAGCGCGTGCTCGACCTCGGCGAGGAACGCCTCGGCATTCGGGTAGCGGTCGCTCGGCTTCTTGGTCAGCCCGCGCACCACCAGCCGCTCGATCGACGACGGCACCGGCCGCGCGCCCTTGATCATCCGCTGGCGCATCGGCGGCACCGGCCGCGCCGTGTGCATCGACATCACCTCGAGCTTGTCGTCGGAGTAGAACGGCGGCTGGCCGCACAGCATCTCGTAGCCGATCACCGCCGCGGCATACAGGTCGGCGCGGCCGTCCATCGGATTGCCGAGCGCCTGCTCGGGCGCCATGTAGATCGGCGTGCCGAACGCCATCCCGGCCTGGGTCAGCCGCACCCCGTCGTCGAGGTCCGACGCCGCCATCGGCTTGGCGATCCCGAAGTCGAGGATCTTGGCGAAGTCCTCGTCCTGGCCGTGCCGGATCAGGAAGATGTTCTCGGGCTTGATGTCGCGGTGGATCAGCTTGGCGTTGTGGATGTGTGCCAGCCCGCGCAGGATCCCGGCGAGGATGTGCAGCGCCCGCCCGGGCGCGACCTGGCCTTCCTCCTCCAGCACGTCGGCCAGCGAGCGGCCCTCGAGCAGCTCCATCGCCAGGTACAGCGCGCCGCCCGGCAGCCGGCCGACGTCGTACACGCTGACGCAGTTGGGGTGGTCGATCTTGCCGACCGCGAGCGCCTCGCGCTCGAACCGGTTGCGGACGTCGGGCGAGGCCGCCAGCGCCGGGTGCAGGATCTTCACCGCGACCTGCCGGCGCAGCCCGACGTGCGCCGCGCGGTACACCAGGCCCATGCCGCCGCGGCCGAGCGGGGCATCCAGCCGGTAGCGCCCGTCGATGATCATGCCGATCAGCTCGTGGCCATCGCCGTCGAGCGGGACGGGGGTATCCACCAGCGCCGGATCGGTGCCGTCGGCTCTGCCCATGCTGCGGCCCTCATTGTGCCATCTCGGCGGAACTACGCCCATCACGCCCTCGGGTTTCGCCCCGCCGCCCGCCACCGCCGACGCTGCCCGCGTGCGCATCCGCACAACGGCCTCAGCCGGCCGCCGTCATCGCGATTCGCAAGCGCCTTCGAGCGTGGGTTTGCCCGGCGTTCGTCGAGCGGCCGCGACGGTCCGGAGCCGCTGGCCGGGAAGACTCGCCGGCTCAGCCGCCACGGATTTCCGCGGCCGGGTCGGCCGGAGCCAGCACGGCCTTGATGCGCCGGATTCCGGACGAGATCGCCTGCTCGCGGACGATCTGCAGCCGCCGCCCGCGGAGCTCGTCGAGCGCGCCGACGTGCGGGCCGCCGCAGAATTCGCGGCTGACCACCTCGCCGGTCGCCCGGTCGACGATGCTGTACACCGAGACGATCGCGCCGTAGCTGTCGCCGAACGCGCCGATCGCGCCCAGCGCGCGGGCCTCGGCCACGGGCATCACCGCGCGCTCGACGATCAGGTCGCGCCCGAGCCAGCCGTTGACCCGCGCCTCGACCGCGGCGAGCTGGCCGGGCGCCGGCTTGTCGCCGTGCGAGAAGTCGAACCGCAGCCGCTCGTGCGTCAGGTTCGAGCCGCGCTGGATCACGTGCGGGCCGAGCACCTCGCGCAGCGCCGCCTGCAGCAGGTGCGTGACCGTGTGATACCGGACGATCTCCGCCGAGTGATCCGCCAGCCCGCCGCGGAACGTCGCGCCGCCCGCCGCCGGCCGCGACCGCGCGCGGTGCGCCTCGAGCTCGCGGCGAAACCCGTCCTCGTCGACCGGCTTGCCCGCCGCCTCGGCCAGCTCGCGCGTCAGCTCGAACGGAAACCCGTGGGTCTGCAGCAGATCGAACGCGATCTTGCCGTCGAGCGCCGGCTGGTTCTCGAGCAGCCGCAGCCCGTGCGCCAGCGCGTGCTCGAACCGGCCGACCTCGTCGCCGATCGTCCGGACGATCGCGCCGGGATCGCGCGCCAGCTCCGGGTACGCGTCGCCGAGCCCGCGCGCCACCACCGCCGCCGCGCGCGCGTACCAGTCCGCCGGCAACCCGAGCCGGCGCGCGAACACCACCGCGCGCCGCACGAGCCGCCGCAGCACGTAGCCGCGGTCCTTGTTCGACGGCGCCACCCCGTCGGCGATCACGAAGCACGCCGCGCGCACGTGGTCGGCGACCACGCGGAGCTCGTGCTCGTGCTCGTGCGGCGCGCGCGCCAGCCCGCGCAGCTCGCCGACCAGCGGCGCCATCGTGTCGACCTCGTACACCGAGCCGAGCCCGTTCAGCGCCACCAGCGTCCGTTCGACCCCCATCCCGGTGTCGACGTTGACCCGCGGCAGCGCGACGATCTCGCCGCCGGCGGTCTTCGTGTAGCTCATGAACACGTTGTTCCAGATCTCGACCCAGCGCCGGTCGCCGACGTCGATCGCCTCCGGCGCGGGCCGGGGCCCGGTCCAGAAGAAGATCTCGGTATCCGGCCCGCACGGCCCGGTGGTCCCCGCCGGCCCCCACCAGTTGTCGTCGCGGCCGAGCCGGGCGATCCGCGCCTCCGGCACCCCGAGCCGCCGCCACACCGCCGCCGACGCCTCGTCCGCTGGCACCCCGCGGTCGCCCGCGAAGCACGTCACCCCGAGCCGGTCGAGCGGCAGGCCGAGCACGCCGGTCAAAAACTCGAAGCTCCACGCGATCGCCTCGTCGCGGCCATAGTCGCCGAGCGACCAGTTGCCGAGCATCTCGAACCACGTCAGGTGCGTGTCGTCGCCGACCGCGTCGATGTCGCCGGTGCGCACGCACTTCTGGACGTTGACCAGCCGCCGCCCGGCCGGGTGCGGCTCGCCCAGCAGGTACGGCGCCAGCGGGTGCATCCCGGCCGTCGTGAACAGCACGCTCGGGTCGTTGGCCGGCACCAGCGACGCCGGCGGGATCACGGCGTGGCCGTGCCGCGCGAAGAACGCGAGGTAGGTCGAGCGAAGCTGGGAAGCGGTGATCGGAGGCATGGCAGTTCGGTCCTTTCCGAGCGGCCACGCACGCCAAACGTCGTCGGCCGCCCCATCGGGTGGCGGCCTACAGCGAGCGTCGTCAGTTCACGCGCGCGGCAAGGCCACCACCGGCGATAGCCGGTGCGAAGGCAGCCGCAGCACGGACGAACGACATGGCTCCACTATAGGGGGGCGCCCGCGCCGGCGCAAACGGCCCCACCGCCGCTGCACGATCCGATGCCGTGCGGTTGCCAGCCGGACCCGCCCTGTGTAGTCTCCGTTTCCGCCGCCCAGGTAGCTCAGTTGGTAGAGCAGCGGACTGAAAATCCGCGTGTCGTTGGTTCAATTCCGACCCTGGGCACCGCATGTCGGTGCTCGCCCCCACCCCACCCGATCGCATGGTCGATGCGAAGGGTCGGCCCTACTTTCTGTGGGACGAGGACATCACGCTCGACGTGTTCTGCAGCCGGCTGATCGATCCCGATCCCGAGGTCCGCGCCTACTACCTCGGCAAGCTGATGCGACAGGCCAAGCCCGACGACGTCTTCACATTCGCCTCGCTGCGCGACATTCGAGAGCTGTTCCCGCTGCTCGTCCGCTACCTCGGCCGCACTCGCGATTTCTGGATCTGGGTACTCGACCAGTGGAAGGTCGTTCCCGGTGGCGCTGGGTAAGCTCTCTGCGTTGCAGCAGCAGATTCTCATAGCACTGGCCAACCTGCGTCCCACGTGGACCTTGACCGGCGGCGCGGCACTGGCCGGATTCCACACCCAGCACCGCGAGACGCGCGATCTCGACCTGTTCTTCCACCACCAACGAGAGCTCGGCTCGATCGTAGCCGACGCCACGGAAGCGCTACGGTACGTCGGCTTGGCCGTCATCCCCGTACGCTCGTCCACGACGTTCGCACAGCTGGATGTGCGTCTCGAGAACGAGTCGACCATCGTCGATCTTGTCGCTGATCCGACGCCCGTCGCGGAAGTCGCACAGGCGATGACGGTCGACGACGCCACGATCATGGTCGAGCGATTCCGCCAGGATCTCGTCGAACGTGTAATGGCCGAGGCGCGACCGGGTGACTCGAAGTGAGCTATGCCAATATGAGAGACAGAATCTCTCGATCTGGTCGCGCCAGCCAGTAGGCCACATGGCCCTCGATACTCGGATCAAGTAACGAGAGGCAAGGCGATGCTCGATCGACGTCGAACCGCAGTGTGTTCGGGGTCACAGCGAGTGGTCCGCCGGCGGCCGGGAAGTCCGAACGCGCACGGTTCGCGGCAATTGCGAGCCGCCTCATTTGGAAGCCCGGGGCCACAGCGCCGCGGGTCCGCCGTCGACGTCGTGCGCCCGCGTGCCACCGGCGTGCGACCTGCTGCTTCGTGGGCCGCACGCCGCGGCAGGAAAATCTCGTGATTCTCGCCGTATGGGACTTCGAACGGTGCGGACGACCCGGGGACTGAAATCCGCGTGTCGTTGGTTCAATTCCGACGCTGGGGGCACGAACAAGACGGCGAGCCGGTCGACCGATCGCGACAAGACCTGCCCGAGCGCTACTCGGTCGGGAGTTCGTGCGGGGGAACCAAGACGATCTGCCCGTTGCGGTAGACCACGAGACAGGTGTTCGTGGCGCGCGCGACTTCGATGGCGCGTAGCCGCGCGCGGCGGAGCGCAGCGAGTGCTCCGAGCGCGAACGGCGGCGGAGTTGCATCGACGGTCATGACGTTCCTCCCGAATCGATCAAGATAGGCGTATCACCTGCATTATCATACAACGCCCATCGATCGACGAGCGGTTTGTACAAGGTCTCGAGGTGCTCCCTACCCCGGATGAAGCGCCGCCTCACGTCCTCCTCCGGCACGGCGTGACCGCCTTGTCGCACCCGCTGTGCGACCCGCTGCACCGCGAGATCTGCCGACGGTAGCGACAGGAAGATCAACGACACGTGGTAGCCCACCGAACGCCACTGCTCGATCGCACGCGCGAAGTTCCGCCCGGCGAGCGTGGTCTCGAAGGCGAAGCTCTCGCCGCGCATGACGTGTTCTGCGATCAGTTCCAGCATCAAGCGTCCGGCACGCAACGCCGCGCGCCCGGGATCGAAAGGTGACAGACCCGCCGCGATCAGATCGGCGTTCAAGAACGCGGGACAGCTGCCTTCCCGGACGAGGAACTCGCGGGCGAAGGTCGTCTTGCCGGCACCATTGGGTCCCGCGAGGATGAGGATCCGCTTGTCCATTGCGCTACGGCAGCATTCTACCGCCGGTCACTGCGATTCGGCGCTGCGGCGCGCCCAAGTATGCGCGTGCTTCGGCCAGGCAGCTCAACGTGGCGCCCGGCGGTTCGGGCCGGATCGCGCGCGCACGCTCGATGTGGCCCTTGCCCCAGAGCCGCACCAGTTCCAGCATCGGCAACACCGACGCTCCATACTCCGTCAGCGAGTAGATCACCGGTGCCGGCGTGGCGCCCGTCCGTTCCCGCACGACGATGCCGTCCGCGATGAGCTCGCGAAGTTGCTGCGCCAGGACCTTCTGCGAAATCCCATCAGAGACGGCGTCCAGCTGGCGGCGCAACGCGGCGAAGTGCCGGGGGCGCTCCGCGAGCCAGTACAGGATGGTCAGCTTCCACTTGCCGCCCACGGCGGCCCATGCCGCCGTCAGCGGACAGTTGGTCACGGGGTTGCGTCGGGCGATGGACGTCACGGTTACCTCGAGGTGCGTTCTGGCGCGGGGATTTCGGCACCGCTAGCGTAGCAGACATGCTTCGACATCTCTCGTCCTCGGCGCCCTGGGCGCCCTGGGTGGTATTGGCCTTGGCGCTTGGTCCCGCCCATGCGCAAACCCAGTTGCGCGACGGTGCCCACGACTTCGATTTCGAGATCGGAAGCTGGAAGACCCATCTTCGCCGCCTCCAGCATCCGCTCACCGGTTCGACGATATGGGTGGAGTACGACGGCACCTCCGTGGTGCGGAAGATCTGGGGCGGCAAGGCCAACCTGGTGGAGCTGGAGGTCGATGGCCCGGCCGGACACATCGAAGGCCTGAGCTTGCGGCTCTACAATCCACAATCTCACCAGTGGAGCCTGAGCTTCGCCAGCAGCGCGGCCGGCACGCTCGGCGTTCCCACCGTCGGCCAGTTCCGCAACGGCCGCGGCGAGTTCTATGATCAGGAAGAGATCGGTGGGCGCATCGTCCTGGTGCGCAATGTCTGGTCCGACATCACGGCCACTTCGGGCCGCTTCGAACAGGCCTTCTCGGACGACGGCGGCAAGACCTGGGAAGTGAACTGGATCGCCGTCGATACTCGGATCAAGTAACGAGAGGCAAACGATGCGCGATCGGCGTTGAACCGCAGTGTGTTCGGGGTCACAGCGAGTGGTGCGCCGGCGGCCGGGAAGTCCAGAACGCGCACGGTTCGCGGCGATCAGTCGCAGCCAAGAGCGACGAGGGCCGACGTCGTCAGGCCGCGCAGCGTCCCGAGGGGCGCGTGGGCGAGCTTGGCGATCGGGTCGGGCTTCGCGATCGTGGGTGCGATCATCGCGGCGGTGTTCATGTACCCATGATCGACGCGTCGCGGTCCTGTCAACTTCTGGCGCCTCGCGCTACTCGACGGGTAGATCAAGACGGGACGCGGGCCTCCAGGATGAGCAGACTGCCGACCTCGGCGTGCATCAGCTGACGTTACCGCGGATCCTCTGGTGCGCCTGGCGGCCACCAATCGGCGACATTGAGCGGGACCGCATCGAATGGAGCGATCCGGGCCTCGGTCTCGTCGCTGTACGTGCCGATGATGCGCCAGTCGGTGGACTCCAGTCGGTGCGCGGTCACCACACGGGCTTCCAGGTCGACGACCCACGCGTGGGCAACGCCAACCCTGGCGTAGTAGGGCAGCTTGCGCAGCAGGTCGTGGCGTCGCGTTGTCTTCGACAGGATCTCGCAGACCCAGTCCGGCACCACGCGGATCGGCTCGTCGCCCGGCAGTTCGGGCATGCGTTCGCGGCGCCAGCCGGCCACGTCGGGCGAAATCTCCTTGGTGTCGTTGGGCAGCTCGATCCCCGGCTCGGCGATGATCCACCATCCGCCCGGGCCGCCTCGACCAAGGTCGAACGGGCCGCGAAGATCGCTGCCGATCCCGATGCCGGTGCGCTGATGCCGCGCTCGCGGCTTGGTCATGGTGTAGAGCACGCCCTCGATGATCTCGCCGACGATGCCCGGAGGCAGCGCCTCGAGATCCGCAAGCGTCGGAGCCTTCATGCTCGGCTTGGTAGTGCTCATGGGACCTTCGGTTGACTCCGATCTTACCAGCCGGCCCTTCACGGGTCGACTCCGGGGTTCGCGACCATGTGACGATCGCGCTCGCGGCGCGAGCCGAAACGGCAAAGCGCGCAACATACAGCTCTACCTGGTCAGCGGACCGAGCGGGCGCACCGAGTAGATCGACGACCGTCGCTGCGTCGATCTGCCAGGCGGACCCGCCTTTGACCAACCCGGCTTGCGGCTGAACACCAGCGAGGGTTCGTAGCTCTTCGCGGGCGTGCTTCCTGATCACGAGCCAGCCCTGCGCGAGCACGACGTCGGCGATCTCGCTTCGGCCGATCTGCCGGACTCGCTTGTTCACGACGACTCCAGCCTACCAGGAGGTCGAGCCTGGAGACCGACCGCGCATCGTGGCCGGCGAGCGAGGGAGCTCACCGCGATACCTGCCTCCGCGCTCCTGCGCGCACATGAACGCACGTGACGTCGCCGTCCGTTCCCCGCACGAGTCCGCGCACGACGCCACGGACACCGCGGACGATCATCGGCTTCGGGTAGGATGACGCCAGGAGCCTCGGTTGGACACAGGCGACAACGACCCGCCCGTGCGCTCCGCCGACGAGGATCCCGCTCGGGCGGGCGCCGGCGCGAGCGCCGACATCGGCCCGCTCGACGAGCTACAGCGCCGCGGCCGGTACCTCCTCCTGGGGCGGCTGGGAATCGGCGGCATGGGCGTGGTCCATGCGGCGTACGATCCGACGCTCGATCGCAAGGTTGCGTTGAAGCTGCTCCGTCCCGGCGAGGGTGGCAATGTCGACTCGGTGGCGCGCGGGCGCCTGTTGCGCGAGGCCCGCGCGCTGGCGCGGCTGTCGCACCCGAACGTCGTCCATGTGTACGAGGTCGGCACGCTCGAGGACCAGCAGGTCTACATCGCGATGGAGCACATCGAGGGCCAGACGCTGCGGGTCTGGCAGACGGAAGCGCGGCGGCCGTTCCGCGAGGTGCTCGCGCCCTATCGCGCGGCGGGTCGTGGCCTCGAGGCGGCGCACGGGGCCGGCCTGGTCCACCGCGACTTCAAGCCCGAGAATGTCATCCTCGGCAAGGACGGACGCGTGGTGGTGCTCGACTTCGGCCTGGCCGTGGCGCCCGAGGCGAGCGTCTCGGCGCCGGGCGCGGTGCCGGCGCCGCCCCGCGACGCGACCTCCGCCACGACCGACATGCCGACCACCAGGCTGGCGCCCGGCGCGAAGGGCAGCGAGCCGGCGACCACGGCGCGGGTCGCCGTCGGGTCCTCGGGCTCGATGGACAGCGCGGCATCCGGCGCCAGGCTCGACTCATCGAGCCCCGGGGTCCGGTTCGGTGCGATCCCGCTCGATCGCTACACGGTCGACGTCGTCGGCACGCGGCTCTACATGGCCCCGGAGCAGCACGTCGGAAGGCCGATCGACGCGCGCACCGACCAGTACAGCTTCTGCCTGGCGCTCTACGAGGGACTCTATGGCCAGCGTCCGTTCGTCGAGGTGGAGCGGCCCGCCGAGGTCGATACCGCGTCGGTCGCCGGTGCGGAGGGAGCGGGCGACGCCGCGCTCGCTCGCCAGCCGTGGCTGGTGATGCAGAAGTTCCACCGCCGGGTGCAACCACCGCCGCCCGAGAGCGACGTTCCCGGCTGGCTGCGACAGGTCGTCCTGCGCGGGCTGTCGGCCGATCCCGCCGAGCGCTGGCCGTCGATGGCAGCTCTGCTGTCCGAGCTGTCGCGAGATCCGGCCGCGCGCCGCCGCCGGTGGGCCGCCGCGGTCGGCGTGATGGCGATCGTCGTGGCGCTCGGGGTGATGTACGGCCGTGTCCAGCACGACCGACCACCGCCGTGCGAGGGCGCCGCGGACAAGCTTCGCGGGGTGTGGGACGCCGGCCGACGGGCGCAGGCGCGCGCGGCGTTTGCGTCGACGGCAGCGCCGGGTGCGGACGCGGCGTTCGCCCGCGTGGCGCGCACGCTCGATGGCTACGCCGGCCGCTGGATCGACATGCACACGAGCGCGTGCGAGTCGACGCGGGTGCGCGGCGAGCAGTCCGAGGAGCTGCTCGATCTGCGGATGCAGTGCCTCGCCGGGCGGCTCGACGCGCTGGGCGCGACGGTCGACGTGCTCGCGGTGGCCGACGCCGCCGTGGTCGGCAAGGCGAGCTCGGCCGCGGCCGCGCTGCCGCCGCTCGACGACTGCGCCAACCTCGCGCTGCTCCGCGCGCCGGTCCGGCCGCCGGCCGACCCGACGACGCGCGACCTGCTGGTGGGCCTCCGGCGGCGGCTCGCCGAAGCCCAGGCGCAGTCGAACGTGGGCAAGGTCGCCCAGGCGCTCGCGGGGGCGACGGCCGTGGCCGGCGAGGCCGGGGCGCTCGGCTACCGGCCGTTCGAGGCGTCGGCGCTGATCTCGCTGTCGTCGATCCGGCAGCGCGCCGGCGACTGGCAAGGCGCGCTGGATGCGGCGCGCGATGGGATGCGCGCGGCCGACGCCGGCCACGACGGCACGCAGGCCGCCGAGGCCTTGTCCTACAGCACGTTTCTCCTTGGCACGCGGCTGGGCCGGCCCACGGAGGCGGAGGCGGCGGCGCGCGACACCGTGGCGCGGCTCGAGGGGCTCACCGAGCTCGATCCGCGGCGTCGGGTGAACATCCTGAAGTTCTGCGCGACCGGGTTCATGAGCGCCGGCAAGCCCGAGGAGGCGCGGGCTCGGTACCTCGAGGCGCTGCGGCTGCTCGATCAGCGTCATCCGCCCACGGCGGCGCCCGCCGTGGGTGGCGACGATGCTCCCCGCCGCGGTGGCAACGACGACGACGACGACGAGGATGCCTCCAGCCGGGGCGGGCTTCTGTCTCACCTGGCCTGGATCGATGCGCAGGTCGGCCGGTTCGCGAGCGCGTTCGAGCTGTTCCAGCAGGCCGCCGCCGCGTACACGCAGGCGTTCGGCGAGAGCAACCCGGATGTCGCGCTGTTCACGCTGGACGTCGGCGTGATGCACTACCTCCTGGGCCACGAGCCCGAGGCGGAGGCCGCGCTCGAGCGCGCGCGATCGCTCATCGATCGATTTTCCCCGGACAACCCGATCAAGGTGACGGCGCTCGACTACCTCGGCTTCGTCGTGCTGCGCCGCGGCGAGCCGGCCCGCGCACGAGCGCTGTTCCAGCAGGCGCAGGACATCATCGAGCGCACCAAGCAGGCCGAGCATCCGGCGCTGCCGATCACCCTGCTGGGCCTGGCACGCCTTGAGCTGCAACAGGCGGCGGGCGGGACCGGTGACGCGCGCGCCGTCGTCGCCATGCTCGAGCGGGCGGTCGCCGTCGGCGAGCGGACCCACGCCGATCCGTGGGAGCTGGCGTGGGCGCGGTTCGAGCTCGTGCGCGCGCTGTCGGGGCGGCCGCAGGAGCGCGACCGGACGCAGCGCCTGGTCGCGCAGATCCAGGAGACCTACGCCCATCTGCCCGAGCTGGCCGGTCCGGAGCGCGCCGGCTTCGAGGACTGGCTCGCGCGCCATCCGTGACCCGTGCGCGCTATGCGACGCGGAGGACGATCTTGCCGCGCGCGCGCCGCGTCGCGAGATGGCGCTGCGCCTCGGCGATGTCCGCCAGCGGCAGCACGCGATCGATCACCGCCCGGAGCCCGCCGCGCTCGGACAGCGCCGCCAGCCACGCGAGATCGGCGCGGCGCGAGCGCACCACGACCAGCCGCGCGCGCGGGCGGGTGAACGCCGTGCGGAACCGCGCGAGCACGATGTGCGGCTTGGGCACCGTCGAGACGAACGTCCCGCGCGGGGTCAGCAGCGGCCGCATCTCGTCGAAGCTGCGGTTGCCGAACACGTCGAACACCACGTCGAACGCGGCAGCCGGCGTGCTCGGCGGCGCCGCCCGCCAGGTCGCGCGATCGAGCGCCTCGTCGGAGCCGAGCGAGCGGACGAGGTCGATCGCGGCGGCGCTGGTCAGCGTGGTCACGTGCGCGCCGAGCGCCCGGGCGACCTGGATCGCGTGCACGCCGACGCCGCCCGACGCGCCGTGGATCAGCACGCGCTGGCCGGGCCCCAGCTCGCCGAGATCGCGCAGCGCCTGCAACGCCGTCAGGCTCGCCAGCGGCAGCGCGGCCGCGTGCTCCCAGTCGAGCCCGGCCGGCTTGCGCGCCAGCTCGTCCGGCTGGACCTCGACCAGCTCGCCGCAGGCGCCCGCCGTCCACGCCTGGATCATGCCGAACACCGGATCGCCGACCGCCAGGCCGGTCACGCCCGGGCCGAGCGCGGCGATCTCACCCGCCCAGTCGTAGCCGACGCGCTTGGGGAACCGCCGGCCGGCGAACAGCCGGAGCTTGCCGGTCCGGGTCAGCACGTCCTTGGGGTTCAGCGCCGCGGCGCGCACGCGGACCACCACGCGGCCCCGCCGCGCCACCGGATCCGGCCGCTCGCGCACGACGAGCACCGACGGATCCCCGTAGCGGTCGTACTCGACGACCTTCATCGCGGCCGGCCGTGCGTCGGCATCGCGCCTGTGTACAACGTCCCGCCCGGCGGTACCACGCCCGGACGCTGGCGCCGGCGTCCGGGGTATCATGGTCCGGTGAATCCATCGTGATCGACGCGGTGCTCGTGCGGCTGGGCGAGGCGTGGCTCGTGTGCGCGGCGGTCCAGCTCGCGCTGTGGTGGATCCAGGAGCACACGCACAACGCGGGAATCGTCGATGTCGGCTGGGCCGGATCGTTCACCGCGGTCGCGGTGCTGTTCGGCGCGACCGCGAGCTCGTCGGCCGGCGCGTTCCTGCCGATCGGCCTGGCGGTCGTGCTGTGGAGCACGCGGCTCGCGGGCTACCTGATCTCGCGCGGCGCCGCGACCGGCCCGGAAGAAGGCCGCTACGCGACGCTGCGCCAGCGCTGGGCGCCGCGCGCGTCGCGGCGGTTCTTCGTGTTCTTCCAGGCCCAGGCCGCGCTCGCCGCCGTGCTCGCGAGCGCGTTCGTGGTGCCGTTCGTCGCCGAGCCGTGGGACGGCGGCGCGCTGCGCGTGCTCGGCGTCGGGCTCGCGGTCACCGGCGTGGCCGGCGAGGCGCTCGCCGATGCGCAGCTCGCCGGCTGGAAGCGCGAACCGTCGAATCGCGGCCGGGTCTGCGATGCCGGCCTGTGGCGTTATTCGCGGCACCCCAACTACTTCTTCGAGTGGTGCGTGTGGATCGGGTATGCGGTGCACGGGATGGCGTTCGCGCCGTGGGGGCTGATCGCGGTGGTTCCGCAGGCGATCATCCTCGGCTCGATTCTCGGCGTCACGGGCATTCCACCGACGGAGATTCAAGCGCTGCGCAGCAAGGGCGACCTCTATCGCGACTACCAGAAGCGCGTCAGCAAGTTCATTCCGATGCCGCCGAAGTCGCGCTCAACCGACGCGTGACAGCGACAGGAATGCGCTCAGGATGCTGGCGCGGTTGGGCAGGAACACGTTGGTGAGCGCCGGCGAGATCCGGAACCGGGGACCGTCGGGGCCGGCCTCCTGGAACTCCGTGGAGTGCACGAAGCCCGCCTGCGCGCGGGTGACGATGGCCTGCGACGGCGACCGCTGTCAGCCCGCCGTGCTACATGCCGCCCGTGACCCCGCGACGCTTGCGATCGTCGGCCGGCCGGCTCGCCGAGGACGGCGGGCCCGTGCGGTTCGCGGTGTCGATCACGCCGGCGCGGCAGCTCGTGGTGCGCGTCGCCGCCGCCGAGGGCGAGCCACCGGCCGCGCCGGAGGTGGCCGCGCGGATCGCCGCGGCGTTCGAGGCCGGGGCGGGGCCGGGCTTGCTGCAGCTCGGCTGCGCGGAGGTCGCCACGCCGCTGCCGGCGGCGCTCGCGTACTGGCGAGATCTCGCAGCCCGGTACGTCGCCGCGGTGTGCGCGCGGGGCACCGAGACCGCGGCGCCGATCGCGCCGCTCGACGATGCGAGCCTCGCGGAGCTGGCCGCGAGCGCGCCGCCGATGACCGGGGGCGAGTACCTCGACGCGGCGCTGCTCGAGGAGCAGTGGCGTGCGCTCGACGCAGCGTTCCATGCCGCGCTGCGCGATCACGGCGGCAGCGTGGCGGAGCTGCTGCAGGCCCACCACGCGGCGTGGCACCTGGTCGGGCGGGTCCACTTCAACCTCGCCGAGAACCGCGGTGACGACGAGGCGCCGTTCGCGTTCCTGGCGACCTACACGACCCGGCTGTCGGCACGCGCGACGGCGCAGCACGTGCCGCTCGGGCAGGCGCTGCGCGAGTACGCCGGGGCGCGCGCCAGGGCGGAGCTGACCACGCTGCTCGAGCCGGTGCGCCGCGCGGCCGATGCGTGTCCGTGGCTGGCCGAGATGGTCGAGCGCGGCGAGCTGTTTCACCCGCTGCGCTGGACGCCGGGCGAGGCCGGGCGGCTGCTCGCCGACGCGCCGAAGCTCGAGGCCGCGGGCGTGGTCGTCCGCATGCCGGCGGGCTGGGGCGGGCGGCGGCCGGCGCGGCCGCAGGCGACCGGCGTGGTCGGCGCCCGACCGGCCGGCGGCCTGGGCACCGAGGCCTTGCTCGACTTTCGCGCGGCGGTCACGCTCGAGGGCGAGCCGCTCACCGAGCGCGAGATCGCCGAGCTGCTCGCGGGCAGCGACGGGCTGCGGCTCTTGCGCGGGCGCTGGATCGAGCTCGACCGCAGCGGGCTGCGCGCGGCGATCGATCGGCTGCGCGCGATCGAGCGTGCCGCGGCCGATGGCATCGGCTTTGGTGAGGCGATGCGGCTCGTCGCCGGCGCCGCGATCGCCGAGGCTCCCGCCGGCGATGCGGCCGCGCAGCCGCGCGTGGTCGCCGGGGCGTGGCTGGGCAAGACCCTGGCGGAGCTGCGCACGCCGGCCGGGCTCGCCGCCGTCGATCCGGGGGATGCGCTTCGCGCGGAGCTGCGGCCGTACCAGGCGGTCGGCGTGCGCTGGTTGTACCTGCTCGCGCGGCTCGGCCTGGGCGCGTGCCTGGCCGACGACATGGGCCTGGGCAAGACGATGCAGATCATCGCGCTGATCCTGGCGTCGCGGTCCGGTCCGGTGCGCTCGCCGCACCTGCTCGTGGCGCCGGCGTCGCTGCTCGGCAACTGGATGAGCGAGCTGGCGCAGTTCGCGCCGAGCCTGCGCGCGGTGGTCGCACATCCGTCGGCGATGCCGGCCGCCGAGCTCGCCGCCGCCCGCGCGCCCGACCTGGCCGGGGTCGAGCTCGTGATCACGAGCTACGGGACCTTGCCGCGCGCGCCGTGGCTGACGGCGACCCGCTGGGGGCTCGCGATCCTCGACGAGGCCCAGGCGATCAAGAACCCCGCGACCCGGCAGACCCGCGCGGTCAAGGCGCTGTCCGCGCACGCCCGGGTCGCGCTCACCGGCACGCCGGTCGAGAACCGGCTCGGCGATCTGTGGTCGATCTTCGACTTCCTCAACCCCGGCCTGCTCGGCGGTGCCACGGCGTTCACGCGCTACACGCGGCAGCTCGACGCGCGCGGCTACGGCCCGCTGCGCGAGCTGATCCGGCCCTACGTGCTGCGGCGGCTCAAGACCGATCGCAGCGTGATCGCGGACCTGCCGGACAAGACCGAGCTCACCGCGTACTGCGCGCTGTCGCGCAAGCAGGCGGCGCTCTACCAGCAGGCGGTCGACGAGCTCGCGGCGACGCTGGCGGGGCGCGCGGGTGTCGAGCGGCGGGGCGCGGTGCTCGCGGCGCTGCTCCGGTTCAAGCAGATCTGCAACCACCCGTCGCAGTGGCTCGGCGACGGCGACTGGCGCGAGGCCGACAGCGGCAAGCTCCAGCGGGTCCGCGAGCTCGCCGAGGTGATCGCCGCGCGGCAGGACAAGCTGCTGGTGTTCACGCAATTTCGCGAGACCTGCGAGCCGCTCGCCGCGTTCCTCGCCGGCGTGTTCGGGCGCCCGGGCCTGGTGCTCCACGGCAACACGCCGGTCAAGGACCGCAGCGCGCTGGTGCGCCGGTTCCAGGACGACGACGCGCCGTTCTTCGTGCTGTCGCTCAAGGCCGGCGGCACCGGGCTCAACCTGACCGCCGCGTCGCACGTCCTGCACTTCGATCGCTGGTGGAACCCCGCGGTCGAGGATCAGGCCACCGATCGCGCGTTCCGGATCGGCCAGCGCCGCAACGTGCTCGTCCACAAGCTGGTGTGCCGCGGCACGGTCGAGGACAAGATCGACGCGCTGATCGCCGACAAGCGCGCGCTGTCGCGCCAGCTGCTCGAGGGCACGGCCGAGCTGCGGCTGACCGAGCTGTCCGACGCCGAGCTGATGGCGCTGGTCCGCCTCGACCTGAACAGCGCGATGATGGACGGTGCTCCGAACCACGCCGAGGAGGATCGACGATGAGCTACGAGTATGGCGGCTACCGCACCTGGGCGCCGCGCAAGTCCGTCGCGCAGCGCCGTGCCGAGGCCGAGCGCACGATCAAGGCCGCCGCGCGGGGCGGACGGGCGAAGTCGCCGGTCCGGGTCGCCGGCCGCAAGATCGCGCAGACGTTCTGGGGCAAGGCGTGGTGCGACAACCTCGAGCGCTACCGCGACTTCGCGTACCGCCTCGAGCGCGGCCGGAGCTACCTGCGCAGCGGCTCGGTCCTCGATCTCCAGATCCAGGGCGGCAAGATCGTCGCGGAGGTGCTCGGCTCGATGCTCTACGAGGTCGCGATCGAGATCGACGCGGTGAAGCGCGACGCCTGGCGTGCGATCCAGCGCGACTGCGCCGGCGGCATCGGCTCGCGCATCGACCTGCTGAGCGGCCGGCTGTCCGAGCCGGTGATGACCCGGCTGTGCGCCGAGCGGACGGGCCTGTTCCCGGCGCCCTCGGCGATCCGGTTCACCTGCAGCTGTCCGGACTACGCCGTCATGTGCAAGCACGTCGCGGCCGTCATGTACGGCGTCGGCGCGCGGCTCGATCACGCGCCGGACCTGCTGTTCACGCTGCGCCGGGTATCGCTCGACGAGCTGCTCGCGTCGGCCGTCACCGAGCTGCCCGCCGCCCCGGCCTCGGGCCGCGTGCTCGCGGCGAACGGGCTGGCCTCGCTGTTCGGCATCGAGCTCGCCGATGCGCCGGCCGCCCCGGCGGCCCGGACCCGGAGCTCCAAGCCGGCGCGCCGGCCCGACGCCAAGGCGAAGGCGAAGAAGGTCGAGCGGCTCACCGGCAAAGCTCCGGCGCACCGCAAGAAGGCCGCGCCGCCGACCCAGGCCGCCGCGCCGCCGCGCCGCAAATCGAGATGACGATCCGGTGGTCATCTCGACAGGTTCGCTGTCCCGGCTGGGACGCGGGGTGACAAGCTGCGTCGACCCGTTGCAGGGCGAGCACCTCGCGATACGCCGTTGTCCAGTACAGGGCGAGCGGGTGCCCGACGGAAGTAGGGGTGGCTCGACATCTACCACTCGACCGGCAGTGTGCTCGCGCCTGGCCGCCCCTGCAGCCGGCGGGCGAAGTGGTCATCTCGACTGGATGGCTGTCCCGGCTGGGACGTGGGGTGATCGACGAGCGGTCCCGGTTGCCGGCGGGCGAAGTGGTCATCTCGACTGGATGGCTGTCCCGACCAGGACGCGGGGTGATCGACGAGCGGTCCCGGCGGGCGAAGCTCAGATCATCTCGACTGGATGGCTGTCCCGGCTGGGACGCGGGGTGATCGACGAGCGGTCCCGGTTGCCGCGGGCGAAGTGGTCATCTCGACTGGATGGCTGTCCCGACCGGGACGCGGGGTGATCGACGAGCGGTCCCGGCGGGCGAAGCTCAGATCATCTCGACTGGATGGCTGTCCCGGCTGGGACGCGCGGTAATCGATGAGCCGTGCTGAATAGGGATCTGCGATCAGCGCACTCTGCGCCAGGCGGTGCCGAGCGCCTGGTCATCTCGACGGCCGCGCCCCGGCTGGGATGGCGATCTACGGACCTTGCTGGCCGATGCGCTGCCAATCCATCTCCTGATCCGACAAAGCGGCAAAGTTCGTAAATAAGATACAGATTCCACCTTTTGCTTGACAGCTTCATTCGTCCCCGCGTGACCGCGAGGGCGGAAGACCGTCTGGATCGCGCGTTGGCGGGCCATGGCGTGCGATCTGCGCGCGCGGATCGCACGACGGGTCGAAATCGCGCTGCGGGTCGATCTTCGCCTCGCAGATCGCAGGACAACGAGCCGAAATCTGACGTGGTAGAAGGTCATGCGCGCGCGGCGCCGTGTGCGAAAGGACGTGGATCATGTTGCTGGAGAGCTCCTGCGAGACCGACGTCGGACACGAAGTTCCGTCGGCGCAACATCCGCCTGCCGAATGGCAGGAGATCGACCGCCGGCTGCGCGAGTACGCGCGACACCGCGCGTCGCTGGATGCCGCGGAGTTGTTCGATCTGGTGAGAGCCGAGCAACTCAAGATCTACTTTCTATTCGGCTTCGTCAGCCTGTACGAGTACATGGAGCGTGTGCTCGGATACGGACCGCACGCGGCGCGCGAGCGGATGCGCGTCGCACGCGCGTTGACCACGCTACCCGAGACCGCGACCGCCCTCGCACGCGGCGCGCTGACCTACTCGGCGGTCCGCGAGCTGACGCGGGTCGCCACGGCCGAGACCGAGGCCGACTGGTTGGCGCGCGCCGAAGACCTCACGACCGGCGAGATCGAACAGCTCGTCGTCGGCCACGAGCTGGGCGATCTTCCCGATGACCCGACCACGCCGGACCTGCGCCCCCGCGTGGTGCGGCTCGAGCTGCCTCCCGAGATCTACGCCCTCTGGCGCGAGGCGCGCATGGTCGTGGCGACCGAGCGCGGGTCCGAGATCGGCGACGCCGACTTCGTCGAGAGCCTGTGCCGCGGCGTGATCGCGCCGGGCTCGGGGGTCGCGGGCCCGGCTCACCAGATCGCGTACCAGCAGTGTCCCGACTGCCGGCGTGCCACCCAGAACGGTGGCGGCCGCGAGATCGACGTCGGCCCCGAGGCGTTCGAGCGCGCCGCGTGCGACGCCAAGGTCCTCGGCTCGCTCGACGCGGTCACGCCGGAGCGGGCGACGGCCTCGGTGACCCCGCGGCTTCGCGAGCAGGTGTTCGCGCGCGATCATCACCGCTGCACGGTGCCCGGCTGCCGGTCGGCGCGTAATCTGGACGTTCACCACATCATCGAGCAGGCCAAAGGGGGGCCGCACGAGCCATGGAATCTATGCCTGCTGTGTTCAGGCCACCACTCCGCACTCCACGCCGGGCTGCTGGCGCTCCAGGGCGAGGCGCCCTATGAGCTGGCGTTTCGCTGGGTGTACCGTCCACCGCTGCCGATCGGGCTGGACCCGGGCGCGCGCGAGGCGCTGGTCAGGCAGCGGATCGAGGAGATCTTCACGGAGCTCCAGGTGGAGTCGCCGGTAGCCGCCCCGGAGATCGCGCGTTCTGGCCGGGACCGCGAGCCCGTCGAGGGGACCCGGCGCCGCTTGCCGCGGTCGGGCTCGGGTCCGTAGATTGCGACGTCCCAGCCGGGACCGGAACGGCGGGGCCGTCGCGCACCACGCGTCCCAGCGGTCATCCCGGTGTGGCTCTCGGCATCCTACCCGGCCGGGGCGACTGGGCGGCGAACTCGGCCATGAGCTGCTGGTAGTGCTCGACCGGCGGCAGCGTCTCGTAGCTGTGGACCGCCGGGGTGGTCGCCCAGGGCAGCTTCTCGCGCGTCCAGGTCTCGACGAACGGGCGAATCCAGCCGGGGTCGTCGAGCATGGTCGCCCGGACGTTGACAAACCAGTCCACGCCGTCGGGGCGCGTGAACATCCAGCTCATGCAATGCGGGCAGAAGTAATGATGGGTCGGGCCGTGCAGGCCGCCGAGCACCGGCTCGCCGGCGGTGACGGCGAATCCCGAGCTCGGGATCCCGATGCTGAGGGAGTAGGCGCTCGCGGTCATGCGCTGGCAGCCGGCGCAGTGACAGGCCATGGTGAGGAGCGGCGGTGCGGTGATCCGGATCCGGACCTGGCCGCAGCGGCACCCACCGTCCCAGGGAAGCTTCCATTCGCTCGATGCGTCGCTCATGGGTTGTCT
>DASWRS010000508.1:0-27850 GCA_036403075.1 Kofleriaceae bacterium | reverse complement strand
GCCTACGCCCGCGCGTTCCGCGAGGACCCGGCGGTCGAGGCCGCCAAGCACCAGCTCGAGGGCCTCGCCGCGCTGCTCGACGACGGCTGGGTCCGCCTGGTCGGGCTGTTCGAGGGCGCGCTGAGCAGCGGCTCGCGCGAGATCGATCCGGCGCTCGCCCACGAGCTCGCGACCAAGGTCGCCCGGTCGTACGAGGACCGGCTCGGCAACAGCGACAAGGCGGTCGAGCTCTACAAGAAGGCGCTCGCGATCGAGCCCGACGACCTCGCCGCGCTCGCCGCGCTCGAGGCGATCTTCACCCGCGACGACAAGTTCCCCGAGCTGCTCGACGTCTACCGCCGCCGGGTCGACATCGCCGACGATGCCGACGAGCGGCTCGAGTTCCTGTTCCGGATCGCCGCGCTCCACGAGGAGATGCTCGGCAACCAGGACGAGGCGATCGCGACCTACATCGAGATCCTCGGCCAGGCGCCCGACGACATCAAGGCGCTGCGCGCGCTCGACCGGCTCTACGTCGCGCGCGGCGCGTGGCGCGACCTCGGCGACAACATCAGCCGCCAGCTCACGCTGGTCGGGCTGTCCGACTCCGGGCCCGCCGATCAGGTCGCGCTGCTGGTCCGGCTCGCGCAGCTGCGCGAGACCCACCTCGGCGAGACCGCCGCCGCGGTCGAGACCTACCGCCAGGTGCTCGAGCTCGAGGACGCCAACCGCGACGCGGTCGCCGCGCTCGAGCGCCTGATCGGCGCGTCGGCCGGCGAGCACGAGCTCGCGATCGCCGGCATCCTCGAGCCGATCTACAAGGCGCGCGGCGAGTGGAAGAAGCAGATCGGCGTCTACGAGATCATGGCGCGCCACTCGTTCGACCCGGTGCGCAAGATCGAGCTGCTCCACCGGATCTCCGAGCTCCACGAGATCGGCGGCGACGACACCGACGCCGCGTTCGCGACGTTCTCGCGCGCGCTGCGCGAGGACCCGCGCAACGAGGTCACCCACCGCCAGCTCGATCGGCTCGCCCGCGGCCTGGGCAAGTGGCCCGAGACCGCGGCGCTCTACGATCAGGTCGCCGGCGACTCGCAGGAGGAGGACCTCAAGGTCGCCCTGCTGTTCCGCCGCGCCCAGATCCAGGAGCACGAGCTGCGCGACGATCAGGCCGCGGTCGCGACCTACGAGCGCATCCTCGCCGCCGCGCCGCAGACGATCGAGGCGGTCACCGCGATCCAGGCGATCCACGAGCGCACCGGCGACTGGCCCCGGCTGGTCGACGCGCTCAAGCGCAAGTCCGAGATCATCCCCGAGGTCGACGAGCGCAAGGCGCTGCTCTACCGCTCGGCGCAGATCGAGGAAGAGGTCCTGTCCGACGCCGACGCCGCGATCGCGACGTTCCGCCAGGTGCTGTCGATCGACGATGTCGACCTGGTCGCGATGGACGCGCTCGAGCGGCTCTACGTCCGGCTCGAGCGCTGGGAGCCGCTCAAGGACGTCTACGCCAAGAAGGCCGACCTCGCCGAGGACCCGGGCGACAAGAAGCGCATGCTCTACGTGCTCGCCCAGGTCTACGACCGCGAGCTCGGCGACGTCGCCAAGGCGATCGAGACCTACCAGGGCATCCTGGACCTCGACGCCGACGAGCTGCCCGCGATCCAGTCGCTCGACCGGCTCTACGGCCAGGCCGAGCGCTGGTACGACCTGCTCGGCAACCTCGAGCGCCAGGTCGAGCTCGCCGAGGCCACCGGCGAGACCGTCGCGCTCAAGTACCGGGTCGGCCACCTGTGGCAGATCCGGCTCGGGGACGTCGCGCGCGCGATCGAGAGCTACCGCGAGGCGCTCGAGCTCGATCCGCACCACGCCGAGACCCTGCAGGCCCTCGACGGCCTGGTCCACGGCAAGATCGAGCCGGTCATGGCGGCCCGCGTGCTCGAGCCGATCTACGAGACCTCGGGCGAGTTCCCCAAGCTGGTCGACGTCCTCGAGGTCATGGTCGCGCACAACGACGACCCGCTGGCCCGGGTCGATCTGCTGCACCGGATCGCCCGGCTGCACGAGCAGATGATCGGCAACACCGGCGCCGCGTTCGACGCCTACGCCCGCGCGCTGCGCGACGACTCGGGCAACGTCCAGACCCTGGGCCACCTCGAGCGGCTCGCCGAGATCAACAACAGCGCGGGCGAGCTCGCCCGGCTCTACGAGAGCCTGGCCGAGCCCACGCTCGACGTGCCGCGCCAGGTCGATCTGCTGTCGCGGCTCGCCCGGGTCCACGAGCAGGAGCTCGGCGACATCCCCCGGGCGATCGCCACGTACCGCCGGATCCTCGACGCCGAGTTCGACAACAAGCCCGCGGTGCTCGCGCTCGATCGGCTGTACAGCGCGACGGCCGCGTGGCCGCAGCTCACCGACATCCTGCGCCGCGAGATCCAGCTCGCCGATGGGTCCGCTGAGTCCGAGATCGCCGCGCTGCAGTTCCGGCTCGGCCAGACCCTGCAGAACCAGCTCGGCGATCGAAAGGGCGCCGTCGAGGTCTACCGCGAGATCCTGGTCAACCAGCCGACCCACGGCGCCACGCTCGAGGCGCTCGAGGACATGTTCCACGCCGGCCACCTCCAGATGGAGATCGCCCAGGTCGTCGAGCCGCTCTACGAGACCGCCGGCGAGTACCACAAGCTGCATGGCATCCACGAGGTCACGCTCGCCAAGCTCGCGGGCGCCGACCGCGCCGCGATGTACCAGCGGCTCGCCGAGCTCGCCGAGACCAAGCTCTACGATCAGGCCAAGGCGTTCCACTGGTGGAGCGAGGCGCTGGTCGAGGACCCGCGCTGGGACCACGCCGTCGACGAGGCCGAGCGCCTCGCCGGCGCGACCGGCGCGTGGGACGACATGGTCGCGGCCTACACCCGGGCGATCGACCGGGCCGGGGCGCGCCCCGGTGGGATCGACCGGACGCAGGACCGCGAGGTCAAGCGCCTGACCCTGCTGCGCACCGCGCGGGTCTACGAGACCGAGCTCGGCGATCCGGCGCGCGCGGTCGAGACCCACCTGCGGGTGCTCGAGATCGAGGCCAAGGACGTCGACGCGCTCGCCGCGCTCGACCGGCTCTACCTCGGCGCCGGCATGTACGACGATCTCGCCGAGATCCTGCGCCGCCGCATCGAGGTCGCGCACGATCCGGACGAGCAGCTCGAGCTGTACTTCCGGCGCGGCGCGATCTTCGCCGACGCGCTCGGCGATCTCGACGAGGCGCTGGCCTGCTATCTGGCGGTGCTCGATCAGGAGAGCCGCAACCGCAAGGCGCTCGAGGCGATCGAGGCGATCCACTTCCGCCGCGAGGCCTGGCCCAGGCTGTACGAGACCTACGAGAAGCTGATCGACACGGCCGACGCCGACGACGAGATGGCCGCGATCTACGCCCGGATGGCGCGGATCTCGTCCGACGCCCTGCTCGCCCCGCACGCCGGGCCGGGGTTCGGCGAGGACAAGGCGATCGAGCTGTGGAACCGCGTGCTCGACATCCGCGGCGAGGATCCCCAGGCGCTCGAGGCGCTCGGCGAGCTGTGCATGCGGCGCGAGCGCTGGGAGGAGCTGGTCGAGATCATCGAGCGCCAGATCGCCGCGACCCAGGGCGATCAGGACCAGATCCGGCTCTACAAGCAGCTCGGCCGGGTCTGGGAAGACAAGCTGTCCCGCGAGCGCAACGCGCTCGACGCCTGGCTCGCCGCCGACCGGATCGACGGCAACGACCTCGAGACCCTGCGCTCGCTGGCGCGGCTGTACCGCTCGACCCAGTCGTGGGACGAGCTGTCGCAGACCCTGCGCCGGATCATCGAGGTCGGCCAGATGGCCGACGCGATCGACGAGGCCGAGACCATCGAGCTCTATGCCCAGCTCGGCCAGCTCGAGGGCGACGTGCTCGGCCGGGTCGACGACGCGGTCGACGCCTGGCGCCGGGTGATCGCGATCGACCCCAGCGACTTCCGCGCGCTCGCCGCGCTCGAGGGCCTGTTCACCCGCGAGGGCCGCTGGGAGGAGGCGATCGACGTGCTCGAGAAGCGCGCGCTCGTGCTCGACGACGAGATCCAGCGCCGCGAGACCCTGCTCCAGGCCGCCGCAACCTGGGAGGAGAAGGTCGAGGACCTGACCCGCGCCGCGGCCGTCTACGAGCGCGTCCGCGCCTCGGATCCGTC
The DNA here is from genome assembly GCA_036403075.1 of Kofleriaceae bacterium. Classification (GTDB taxonomy): domain Bacteria; phylum Myxococcota_A; class Polyangia; order Haliangiales; family Haliangiaceae; genus JABFXX01. Next base: position 23,675 of record DASWRS010000508.1, on the reverse strand, counting down.
CAACGCCAGCGCGAGCGACCGGCTCGACGCGATCTACTCGCAGCAGTACCGCTGGGCCGAGCTGGTCGAGGTCCTGCTCGAGCGCAGCGAGCTCCGGCCCAACGTCGAGGAGCAGATCCAGATCCTGAACCGCGTCGCGCGGATCTACGAGTCCGAGATCGGCGACCAGGAGTCGGCGTTCTACGTCCTCCAGGCCGCGTTCAAGCGCGATTACGCCCACGACCAGACCGCGAACGAGCTCGAGCGGCTCGCCACGGCGACCAACCGCTGGCAGGAGCTGCTCGACGAGTACACCAACCGGGTCAACGAGCTCGAGGCCGAGGACCGCGGCTCGGCCGCCGACCTCTGGGTCAAGATCGGCCGGTGGTACGCCGAGCACCTGTCGCACCTCGAGTACGCGATCCACTCGGTGCAGCAGGCGCTGCGGATCGACCCGAGCCACACGGGAGCGCTCGCCGGCATGGCCGAGCTCCAGCGCAAGCGCGGCTCGTGGAGCGAGCTGATCGAGACCCTGCAGCGCCACGCTGCCGTCGAGCAGTCGCCCGAGAAGAAGACCGACCTGTACATCCAGCTCGCCGAGCTGCTCGAGCGCCAGATGCAGGACGCCGGCGGTGCGATCCACGCCTACCAGCAGGCCCTGGTCTACGATCCGAGCTCGCGCGCGGCGCTGGTCGCGCTCGACCGGCTGTACCGCCGCACCGAGCAGTGGGAGCCGCTGATCGACGTGTTGTCGCGGCGCGCCGACCTCGAGACCGACGACGCCGCGATCGTCAAGCTCCGGCTCGAGATCGGCCAGATCTGGGACCTCCGGATCTACGACGCCGGCCAGGCGATCAACGCCTACCAGGCGGTGCTCCACGTCGATCCGATCAACCTGACCGCGCTGCGCGCCCTCGAGGCGCTGTACGAGAAGACCAACCAGTCCGAGAAGTACCTCGAGGTCCTCGAGGCCCAGCTCGACGCGTCGCCGTCGGACGCCGAGCAGATCGCGCTGTACGAGCGCATGGCCGCCGCCTGGGAGGAGCGGTTCGGCAAGCTCGATCGCGCCGCCGAGTCACTCGAGAAGATCGTCGCGGTCGACAACCGCAACTACAACGCCTACCGCGAGCTGTCCCGGCTCTACCAGCAGGCCGGCAAGTGGGAGGCCCTGGTCGAGACCTACCGCAACCACATCATGGCGACCGGCGACGTGCAGACGCGCGTCGACCTCTACGTCGCGATGGGCGTGACCTACGACCAGAACCTGGGCGACGTCGACCGCGCGATCGAGGCCTACACCGACGTCCTGCAGCTCGAGCCCGACGAGCAGCGCGCGCTCGACGCGCTCGGCCGGCTCTACGAGCGGATCAGCGAGTGGGACCGCGCCGTCGACATGATGGCGCACCTGACCACGCTGAGCGCGGACCCGCGCAAGCAGGTCGACCTGTACTGGCGCATGGGCCGGATCCAGTACGCCCAGCTCGGCGACGCCGACGCGTCCGAGGCCAACCTGCTCCGCGGCCTCGCGCTCGATCCCGGCCACGTCCCGACGATGGAGGCGCTGACCCGGCAGTACAGCGATCGCGGCGACTGGCTCAAGGCCGCCCAGATGATGGTGCGCGCCGAGAGCTACACCCCGGTCGCGCTCGACAAGGTGCGCCTGTTGTTCGAGGCCGCGCGGATCTACCAGGACAAGCTGCGCCAGGACGACGCCGCCAAGCAGCTCTACGGCGCGGTGATCGCGCTCGACCCCGAGCACGTCGACGCCGGCCGGCCGCTCGCCGACCTGTACTTCGCGGGCCAGCAGTGGGCCGAGCTGTCCCCGGTGATCGACATGCTGTCGCGCAAGGTCGGCCAGCTCCACGCCGACCCGCGCGAGCTCAACGAGCTGTACTACCGCGCCGCGCGCACCGCAGACGAGCTCGGCGACCACCAGAAGGCGCTGGGCTACTACAAGGCCGCCTACGACATCGACTCGACGTACCTGCCGACGCTGGTCGGCCGCGCCGACTTGCTGTTCAAGATGGCGGACTACGACTCGGCCGGGAAGATCTACCAGACGATCCTGGTCCAGCACCGAGACGGGCAGGGCGAGGCGGACGTGGTCCGCATCTACCACCGGCTCGGCATGGTCAGGCAGGCCCTCGGGGAGCGCAAGAAGGCGCTCAACATGTTCGAGAAGGCCCTCGAGATCGACCCGACCCACCGCGACACGCTCGAGGCGGTGATCGAGCTGCAGCGCCAGCAGGGCGACTGGGAGGCCGTGATCCACGCGATGCGCGGCCTGATGGTCACCTCGAGCACGCGCGAGAAGTCTCAGCTCCTGGCCGACGTCGGCGGGATCTATCACGACAAGCTGGAGAACCCGCAGAAGGCCACCGCCGCGTACCTCGAGGCGCTCGAGGTCTCCCCCGAGGACCACCAGCTGCTCCAGAAGGTCCTCGAGCTCTACACCGAGACCCGGCAGTGGAAGAAGGCCGTCGAGACCATCGAGCGGTTCATCGCGCTCGAGTCCGATCCGGTGCGCCGCGGCGCCTACTACCACGCCGCCGCCACCGTGTGCCGCGACGAGCTCAAGTCGCTCGACGAGGCCGTGGAGTACTACAACAAGGCGCTCAACAGCTTCTTCGAGAACCCCGAGCGCCTGCCCGAGGGCATGATCCCGCGCGCGCTCAAGTCGTTCGAGGCGATCGACAAGGTCCTGACCACCAAGCGCGACTGGAAGGCGCAGGAGCGCGCCTACCGCGACATGATCAAGCGGATGCCCAAGCAGGGCTCGCCGACCTTCCACAAGATCCAGGTCGGCCTGTTCGACGGCCTGGGCGAGATCTACCGCTCGCGGCTCAAGCACTACCAGTCCGCGACCCAGGCGTTCGAGATCGCCCAGCAGCTCGATCCGCGCAACGAGATGCGGCCCGACGGCACCGATCGCGCCGAGATCCTCGCCGAGCTCTACCTGGTCGCCGGCCCCGAGTACACCGACAAGGCGGTCGAGCAGCACATGCGGATGCTGCGCAACGAGCCGTTCAAGTACGACTCGTACAAGGCGCTGCGCCGGATCTACATGGACGCGCACCAGTACGACAAGACCTGGTGCGTGTGCAACACGCTCGCGTTCCTCAAGAAGGCCGACCCCGACGAGCTCCAGTTCTACGAACAGTACAAGCCGCGCGGCCTGGTCAAGGCCAAGAACGTGATGAGCGCCGACACCTGGGGCAAGCTGGTCCACCCCGACGAGAACCGCTTCATCAGCGCGATCTTCGGCGCGGTCTGGCAGGGCGTCGCCGCGATGAAGGCGTTCCCGCACAAGGACTTCGGCGTCAAGCGCAAGGAGCGCCGCCAGCTCCAGGGCGACCCGCTGATGTTCTCCAAGCTGTTCTACTACGTCGCCCAGGTCCTGAACGTCCAGCTGCCCGAGGTCTACCTCGTCGAGGACAACAAGGCCGCCGACATCCAGCTCGCCAACGCGATCGAGAAGACCGAGCTGTGCCCGTCGTTCGTCGTCCGGCCGCACCTGCTCCAGGGCAAGTCGGAGCGCGAGATCGCGTTCCTCTCGGCCCGCCGGCTCAGCTTCATGCGGCCCGAGTACTACCTGAAGATGCTGCTTCCGACCAACACCGAGCTCAAGGTCGTGGTGCTGTCGGCGATCGTCATGGTCCAGCCCCGGTTCCCGGTGCCGCCGGACATGGTCCAGCTCGTCCAGCAGTACCTGCCCGAGATGCAGAAGCGGATGCCGCCCCAGCTGCTCGAGCAGCTCGGCGGCGTCGTCGCCCGCTTCGTCCAGGCCGCGCCCGAGATCAACCTGGCCAAGTGGGGCTACGCCGTCGAGGCCACGTCGCACCGCGCCGGCTTCGTGGTGTGCGGCGATCTCGAGGTCGCCGCGCGGATGGTGTCGGCCGAGCCCGTCGTCATGGGCGGCCCGCAGGTCAAGGACAAGATCAAGGAGCTGGTGCTGTACTCGATCTCGGAGGAGTTCTTCACCGTGCGCGCCCAGATGGGGCTGACCATCGCCGGCTGACGCCCGCGGGGCCGCCGCGCCGCGTCGCGTGGCTCGTGGTACCCTGATTGCGCATGGCAACGCCCGCGCACCGCGACCGTCGTCAGGCGCTTTACGACGCCTACTGCGGGGTGCCAGCGCACCAGCGCGCCGAGATCATCGATGGGACCCTGTACGTCTCACCGAGGCCGGCGCCGCGGCACGCGAACGCGACGTCCGTCCTCGGCGGGGAGCTCAACGGTGCGTTTCAGCGCGGACGAGGCGGCCCGGGAGGATGGTGGATCCTGTTCGAGCCGGAGCTGCAGCTGGTTGCCTTGGAGCCCATGTCGCCCGACCTCGCCGGCTGGCGGGTCGAGCGCCTGCCTACCTTGCCGGAGACAGCGTACTTCTCGATCGCGCCGGATTGGATCTGCGAGGTGCTGTCGAGGTCCACCGAGACAGTGGATCGCAACAAGAAGCTTCCGATCTACGCCGCGCATGGCGTCTCCCACGTCTGGCTTGTCGATCCGATTGCCAAGATCCTCGAGGTGTATTCGCTCGATGGCGACCGGCGCTGGCGCGACGTTCGGGTCTACGAGGGCGATGCACGCGTGCGCGCGCAGCCATTCGACGCGATCGAGCTCGACCTCGCGGGATTGTGGGCTCGCTAGCCGCGCGCCCCGTTGACGGCCCGGGTTTTCCGTCGTGCCCAACGTCGAGCATTGCCTGCTCAAAGCCGGCGGCCATGGTGCCCGCGCTGGCGGTGATCGTCGCGACGATCGTGATCGTCACGCTCTCGCCCGCGGCGATCGCGCCGTTTTCAGGGCGCCACGGCCCGGCGTGCCCGCACCCGGCGCATGGTTGGCAAGGTGGCACCGCCGAAAAGACGTTCGCGGCTTTCGCCGGTGAAGCGTAAGCCGCGAAGATCCTTGGTGCGAATGGCCGGACTCGAACCGGCACGGTGTTACCCACTGGTACCTGAAACCAGCGCGTCTACCAATTCCGCCACATTCGCAGGACCCCGAGCTCGTTGCTCGGAGGAACGTACTGATGCCACAGCTCCCTCCGGATCTCAAGCGTCCGGTGCACGTCAGATGACGCGAACCAGGCGGTTTTCCGTGTAAGCCCAAGGAGTTGGTGGCGATCGCCGCTTTACTCGTTGCCGCGGGACGGTCTAACATCGCCAGAGCGGTACTTCGAGTCTGCGATGGCCAAGCTGATCGTTATCTCCGGGGACGAACGGCAGGAGTTCGAGCTCGCTGCGTTCAACACCATCGGCCGGCATCCCGACAACACGATCCAGATCCTGGACCGGATCATCTCGAAGGAGCACGCCCAGATCCAGCGGGCGGCCGACGGGCGGTACCTGCTGCGCGACCTGCGCTCGCTCAACGGCACGTTCATGCGCGGCGAGCGGATCGCCGATCACTACCTGAACGACGGCGACGAGTTCACGATGGGCTCGACCCGCATCGTGTTCGTCGACAAGCCGAAGGCCGACGACGTGCTGCAGCGGGTGACGATCGCGCCCGGGCTGACCGAGAGCCACATCCGCGGCCGGATCCAGGCCAACACCGGCGACTTCATGCCCGAGCGCCAGATCGCGGACGAGAAGAACCTGCGCCGCGACTACGAGCGGCTGCGGATCGGCCACGAGCTGGCGCGCGCGGTGGGCAGCGAGCTCGACCTCGACAAGCTGCTGCCCAAGATCCTCGACAAGGCGTTCGAGCTGGTCGGCTGCGACCGCGGCGTGATCCTGCTGATGGACGACCGCGGCGAGCTGTTGCCGCGGTTCGTCAAGACCCGGAGCGGCAAGAGCGATCCGAACATCGTGCTGTCCAAGACCGTGATGGCCGAGGTCACGACCCACCGCGCGGCGGTGCTGTCGTCGGACGCGACCATGGACGCGCGGTTCTCGGGCGCGCACTCGATCATCATGCAGGGCATCCGCTCGACGATGACCCTGCCGCTGCTCCACGCCGGCGACCTGCTCGGCATCATGCACCTCGACTCGCTGTTCACGTCGAACGCGTTCACCGAGAAGGACCTGCAGATCTGCACCGGCATGGCGGCGCAGGCGGCGATCTCGATCCAGAACGCGCGGCTCGCGACGCGGATCGAGAAGGAGGCCCAGACCCGGGCCCAGATCTCGCGGCTGATCCCGCCGTCGGTGGTCGAGCAGGTGCTCAAGGGCGAGCTGACGATCGAGAAGGGCGGACGGCAGACCGAAGTGACGATGCTGTTCTCGGACATCCGCGGGTTCACCACGATGTCGGACGGACGGCCGCCGCAGGAGATCGTCAACACGCTCAACGAGTACTTCGAGGTGATGGTCGACATCCTGTTCAAGTACTCGGGCACGCTCGACAAGTTCGTCGGCGACGAGATCATCGGGCTGTTCGGCGCGCCGATCGCGATCGACGACGCGCCGTTCAAGGCGGTGTCGTGCGCGCTGGCGATGCTGCAGGCGCTCGAGGAGTTCAACCGGACGCGCGCGGCGGAGAACCAGGCCGCGATCCGGATCGGGATCGGGATCAACACCGGCAACGTGATCACCGGGTCGATCGGCTCGACCCGCGCGCTGCAGTACACCGCGATCGGCGATGCGATGAACGTGGCGTCGCGGCTGGTCAACGTCGCGAGCTCGGGCGAGATCATCGTGTCGGAGGACACCTACCGCCACATCGCCGGCCGCGTCGAGGCCACGGCGCTGCCGCCGGTCAAGGTCAAGGGCAAGGCCGACGAGCTCAAGGTCTATCGCATCACCGGCATGCGCAACCGCGCCACGCCGCTGCCCGGCGAGTGGGCCGGGCCGACGAACGGCTGAGTGCTCGGCCGTGGCGTCGACCAGGTCGCCGCTCAGCGCCGGCTGGTCGGGACAATGATCGAGTCCTTCATGATGAAGCCTTGATCTCCGACTCCGACCTGGCCGCCTCCCAACACAGCAGGGAGTGCCTCGTCGGCGAGCAAGCGGATGGTCTGGGCGCGAAGGGCGAGTCGTCGGGTGGACTTCTTCATGGCGGTCCATTTTGCAGGCGACGTGCCATCGCCTCTCTCAACTCTCATGCGGACTTCGGCCGGATTCGCCGGCCGGCGAATCAGCGCGCGCCGGATCAGCGCGCCGGCATCGCCCGGCTCGACGCGCGGGAACGATCGACGACGAGGCGGACGATCGCGCCAGCGGAGCGGGCAAGGCTTGCGTCGCAGCCCGGCCCTGCATCGATCCGAGCGCGTTCGCGATGTCCGCGAGCCGAGCGAGGCGCCGGCGAAAAACGGGCTCGGCAGACGTATCATTCAAACGTACCATCACGGGAGAGGACGCGTCGCCGGTCACCGGTCGCGCGAAGGGGACCTATGCAGCGTCACGATTCGCGCAGAACCGATACCACGCGTGTAGAGAAGGCGGAGGCCTCGCGGGTTCCCGGCAAGCGCACACTCGTGGAGGCTGCGGGCCACCACGCGTCCCGCGAAGCAGCGCGCGATCCGGCGACCGAGGCGGCGACCGAGGCGGCGACCGAGGCGCCCAAGGGCGCGACCGACGTCAATCCCAAGCAGAGTGCCGGCGGCGGCGCAGACCGCGCGGAGGCGGGCGCGGCCGATGCGCACGCTGCGCCGGGCGCGGCCGATGCGCACGCTGCGCCGGGTGCGGCCGGCAAGGCTGCCGGCAAGCCGGTCGCGGCGACCGCCGGTGGCGCGGCGCCCGATGCCGAGGCGGCACCGGCCGCGACCAGTACGGCGGCCGGCGAGCGCCAGCCCAAGGCCGAGCTCGGCGTCGCGGCGGTGTTCGGGGTCGCAGGGCGCGCCGCGACCGCGGAGACCTCGATGACCTCGGCGAGCGCGGTCACGAGCGGTCGCGAGGCCAAGCAGCAGGCCGTCAAGCCCACCGCGTCGCCCACCTTCAACGGCGCGGCGGGCTCGAACGACTGCTTGCCGGGCGACGCGACCGGCGCCTCGATCGCGTGGACCGTGGTGGCCGGAGCGACCACCTGGGGCGTGAGCGTCACGTCGTTCACCACCACCGGCACGATCAACGTCGCGCCGTGGCCGAGCAAGCCAACCGAGATGACGACGCCGAACACGGCGAACGCGGTCGACGGCGGCAACATCGAGAACAAGCCCGGAAGCAACAACGACTGGAAGTTCGCGATCAAGGAGATGAAGGAGTACAATCAAGCCAACGGCGGACGCTCGAGCTTCTGGCACTCCTACGAGGCAAGCAAGGCCCACGAGTGGGAGCACTGGAATACCGACTGGCTCAAGCAGATCGTCGCGCCGTTGTGGCCGGCCGTGAATACCGATCTCGACGCGATCACCATCGCAAAGGCCGATGCCGCCGACGAGGCCACGGCCCGCCCGCTGCTCCAGGCCAAGATCGATGCCCGGATGAAGACCTTCGATCGCGAGCTGACCCGCAAGTGGAACGCCAATCCCGACACGGCCGGTGTCGCCGGCTCGAACGGCTACATCGCGGGCCAGAAGGTGCTCGACAAGCTGATTGCCGCCGTGGAGGCATATGGCAAGGCCAAGGGTTGGTAGCCGCGCCGTCCGCGTCTTCGCGGCGTGCTGCCTGGTCGCCGCTGGCTTCGAGGCTGCCTGCACTCAAACCACGCAAGGATCCCCCATGAGCACTGCGACCACTGCGAGCACTGCGCCCACCGGCGTCACCGAGCGCGAGGCCCGCGATGCCATCGCGCTCGCGGTCGCCTATCTCCCGACGGTCGTCAAGTCCGCCGACGACTACCGGCTGATCTCGGTCACCAACATCCTGGTCGGCGAAGACGCCTCCCCTGCGCGCTGGCTCGTCGGGTTCAAGCTGCGGTCTCTGATCCCGACCGGCGACGAAGGCAAGATCGGCAAGGGCGGTGATCTGTTCATCGAGGTGAACACCACCACGCGGCATTCGATGACCGTCAAGGGCGGGCACTGACCTCACGGCGCCGTGCCGGCTGCCTGTCTCGTCCGCGGCGTCGATGAGGCTGAGCAACGGCGATCCGTAGAAGCGGGAGCAACCGCGACGCGATCGCCCGCATCCCGATGTTGCCAACGTCCTACCTGGACCGCGAAGCCCAGCTCGCGCAACTCGTCACGACGTTGCTGGAGGAGACACCATGAAGCTCAAGATCCGGATCGACGATGAAGAAACCCGCGCCCTGTGGGAGACCGCCAAGAAGGCGAAGGCGGAGGTCGAGAGCTGGCCTGCATGGAAGCGCGGTGAGCTTGTACCGCGCGTGTCCACCGATACGGACACAGACGCCCCGGCGCCAGCCGTCAAAGTCTCCGAAAGTTGATCGCCGCAGTTTCGCTATCTGGTGGCTGCGCTGAGCCGCCGGGTGGCGGAGCCGTTCGCGAGGCTGCTCCCGCTCCAGATCTTCGAGCCGCCGCTGCGGCTTCGAACCAGCCGGATCGGCATGGTGTGGCACGACGCGCTCCACGACGATCCCGCCCAGCGCTGGCTGCGCTCGACGGTCGCCGAGCTGTGCGCAAGGCTGTGACAGCCGTCCGGCCGGCGATCGGCCATGCCGCAATTTTGGTCGTCCTGCGGGTCGTTGCGCGAACGGATCTCGTACGAGACTAGCGCAGGCGTGAACCCGATCGCGGTCCCCTACCTGTTCGCGGCGCTGATGGCGCTCGAGTACGGCTACAACCTGCTTCGCGGCGGTCGGTTCCAGAGCCCGCGCGACTCGGCGACGAGCCTCATGGTCGCGATCCCACACTTTGCGATGCTCTCGGTGCTCCCGGTCGCGTGGCTCGTCCTGTATCGCATCGTCGAGCACGCCATGCCGTGGCAGCTCCCGAGCGCGTGGTGGATCTGGCCGCTCGGCATCGTCGTCATGGATCTCGCCAGCTACTGGATGCATCGCTATCACCACGCGCTCAACCTCACGTGGGGCATTCACTCGGTGCACCACTCGAGCGACGAGTTCACGGTGGCCGGCGGTGGCCGCAGCTCGGTCGCCGAGCCGCTGGTCAACGTGATCTCCGGCGCGTACCTGATCCTCGTCGCGCCGGCGCTGGTCGGCATGCCGGTGGCGGCCGCCTGCGTGGGCTGGCTGGTCAAGGACTGCTGGGGCTTCGCCGTGCACACGCGCAACGTCGACAAGCTCGGGCCGCTGGAGTGGATCCTGGCGACGCCATCGCATCATCGCGTGCATCACGCGATCAACCCGATCTACGCCAACCGGAACTATGGGTTCGTGATGATCGTCTGGGACAAGCTGTTCGGCACGTTCCAGCCCGAGCTCGCCGACGTGCCGCCGGTGTTCGGCGTCGACCGGCCGCCGATGAGCTTCCATCCGATCGCCGTGGCGTTTCACGAGCTGCGCCTGGTGTGGCGCGACGCGGTCGCGACCCGACGCTGGCGCGACAAGCTGCGGATCTGGTTCATGCCCGCCGGGTGGCGACCCGCGGACGTGCCGTCGCAGCCACGGCAGCTCGCCCGCCACCACCCGCCCGCGCCGCGCGCGCTGTACGTCGTGGGCGGGCTGCAGCTCGCGTACCTCGTCACGGCGAACTTCCACCTGTCGAGCACCGCCGCCGCTCACGGCGTCGGGGACAACCTCGCGTACCTCGGGTTCCTCGTCGTCGCCACCGCGGTGGCCGGCGACTACTTCGAGCGCCGCGCGCGCTACCCCGTGATCGAGACCCTGCGCGCGCTCGGCGTCGCGGTGATGGTGACCGCCACCGGCAGGTGGTTCGGGCGCCCGCTCGACGGGATCTCGGCGGCGCTCGTCGCGCTCGCCGGTGCGAACCTCGGGGCGGCGTGGGTCCATGCGGCTCGGCTGCGCGGTGGGTTCGCGCGCGCACCGGGTCGCCGGGTTGCAGCCTGGCACCTGCGGATGAGCAAGCCAGCCCGGCGGTTCGCAGCGGCCTGCAAGCGCGTGGGCTGGGCGCGGAAGGCGCCGGGGTGACGACCGGCGCCCCGAGGTCGCTCGCGCGGCACCGGCGCGACCCGAAGTGCGCTGCGACAGCCGTGCGGCGCTGCTGCGACCGGCCGGTCATCGGGTAGCGTCGTCGGATGATCGAGCGAACCCTCGCGATGGCCGCCGTGCTGGTTGCGTGTGGCGGATCTCGGCCGTCCGCGCCCGCGCGCAGCGCGTACGACCCGGAGCCCACGGTGATCGCGGGTGCGTTCCCGCCAAACCGCAGCCCGGATGGTAACAGCGTGATCCTCCGTGCGCCGCGCGGCCTGATCGTCGTCGATACGGGGCGACACCCGACGCACCAGCAGAAGCTGCTCGCGTTCGCGGGTCAGGCCGGCGCGCCGATCGCCGCGATCGTCAACACGCACTGGCACCTCGACCACACCGGCGGAAACGCGGAGCTGCGCGCGGCGTATCCCGGCACCGAGATCATCGCGACGCGCGCGATCGACGGCGCGCTCGTCGGGTTCCTCGCGAAGGGCCGCGCGCAGGGGGCGGCGATGATCGCGAGCGGCAAGGCGGAGCCGCAGCAGATCGAGGACATCGAGCTCGACCGGGCCGCGGTCGATGCCCCGCGGGACCTCTTGCCCACGCGCGCGATCGCGCGGTCGGGTGCGGTCGACGTCGCCGGGCGACGGCTCGATCTCCACGTCGCGGCGTTCGCCGCGACCGAGGCCGATCTATGGATCTACGACGCGCAGACCCGGACCGTGATCGCCGGTGACCTCGTGGTCGCCGAGGTGCCGTTCTTCGATACCGGATGCCCCGAGGGCTGGCGCGCGGCGCTCGGCGAGATCGCCGCGACGCCGTTCGTGCGGCTGATCCCCGGGCACGGCGAAGCGATGACCCGCGATGCGTTCGCGCGCTGGCGCGCCGCGTTCGACGCGCTGCTCGACTGCGCCGCGTCGCCGGCGGAGGTCGCGACCTGCGTCGCCGGGTGGCGTGCGGGGGCGGCCGCCTTCATCCCGGCCGGCGACGAGGCGCGCATCGACGCGTACGCGGCGTACTACGTCAGCCAGATCCTGCGGTCGCCGGCGGCCCGCGAGCGGTTCTGTAAGCCGCTGCGCGCCGAGTGACCGCGCCGGCCGCGGCGGTCATGGCGCGTTGGCCGTGCGGCGCCGCCGGATCAGCCCCTCCTGGGCGGTGCTGGCGACGAGCCGTCCGGCGCGGTCGAAGAACTGGCCGCGCACCAGGCCGCGGGCACCCGACGCAGAGGGGCTGTCGACGACGTAGAGCAGCCAGTCGTCGAGGCGAAACGGGCGATGGAACCACATCACGTGATCGAGCGATGCCACCTGCAGGCCGGGCGTCAGCCAGCTCATCGCGTGCGGATCGAGCGCGGTCCCCAGGAACGCGAAGTCCGACGCGTAGGCCAGCAGGTAGCGGTGGAGCGCCGGATCGTCGGGGAGCTGGTCGACCGCGCGGTACCACGCCCGGCGGCGCGGCGGGGCCGCGACCGGGTGCAACGGATCGCGCGCCTCGACCGGGCGGATCTCGATCGGACGCTCGGCGGTGGCGCGCGCCAGCAGGTGGGGCGGAAGCTGCGCTGCCAGCCCGAGCCCGAGCTCGCGCTCGGAGCGCAGCGTCTCCGGCTCGGGCACCGCCGGCATCGCGTCCTGATGGTCGAGCCCGTCCTCCTCGGACTGGAACGATGCTTCGAGGCTGAAGATCGCCTCGCCCTCCTGCACCGCGACGACGCGCCGGGTGGTGAAGCTCTTGCCATCGCGCAGGCGATCGATCTGATAGACGATCGAGCCGCGGACGTCGCCGGCGCGCATGAAGTAGCCGTGCAGCGAGTGGACGGTGCGCCCGCCGTCGACGGTCTGCGCCGCGGCCGACAGCGCCTGTCCGACCACCTGGCCCCCGAAGATCGCGCCCCAGCCGAGATCCTGGCTCCGACCGCGGAACAGGTCGCGATCGAGACGCTCGAGGCGCAGCAGCGAGACCAGGTCGGCGAGGATACCCTTCATGCACTGCTCGTAGCACGCCGTGGTCGCGGTCGTGCTGCGCCGCGCACCGGCGCGCGCCGTTTCGGCCGGGTGACGATCACCGGCGGCGCGCGGCCGCACGCACCGCGTCGAACATCGCGTCGATCAACGGGGCGAGCACCTCGCGATCCTGGCGCGCGCGACGGGCCGCGGTGAACGCCCGCATCGCGCGGTCGAGGGCGGCGAGCCGGGCCGCGACGTCGTCGAGCCGGCCGCTGCGGTGCAGCTCGGCGCGCAGCGTGTCGCACACGTAGTGGACGCACCGCGCGGGGCGGTGCTCGAGCGCGAGCGAGCACGCCTCCGCGCCGCGAAACGCGCAGCCGGCGTGAGCATCGCGTCCGGCGGGCGGGCGCAGATCGCGCGGCCGCGTGCCGGCGTGCGCGAGCGCGGCGAGCTCGTGCTCGTCGAAGATGCTCGCGGTCACGCCCGCGCAGCACGCGCCGCCGGCGAAGCCGCCGACCGGCCACGGCTGGCGCGCCGCGCACGATCCGCACGACGCCACGCTGCCGATCGCCGCGGCGACCGCGCGCTTGGCGTGCGCGACCTCGGTCGCCAGCGCGCGCTCATCGTCCGCCACGACGCCGGCCCGCTCGGCGCGGAGCCGCCGCCGCAGGCTCACGAGCTCGGCCGCGCGCGACGCCGGCTGGCGCAGCCGCAGCACGAGGCGCTCGACGGGCACGAACACACACCAACGCTAGCATTGTTCGCCGCCGATCCGTCATCCTCGCAGAAGGCCCATGCTCGGAACCCGGACCTGCGCGACGAAGCACAGCGCGGCGTGCCACGTGCACGTCGGCCAGGCACCGTCCCGGGCATGCGCGGCTCGCCTCGTCGGAAGCGCGCGCTCTGCAAGCGGACCCAGGCCGGGCTCGTGCGGCGGTCGAATGCGTTCGTCGAGGAGATCGAAGACGGGTAGGGGGAGCGCGTGGGCTCCGATCGAGGCACGGGCGTGCTCGGTGGGGTTGCCGCCGAGCAGGCCGGCGGCGCGCGTATGACCGTGTTTCGCGACGAGCCGCTGCTGGAGATCATCGCGTTCATTCGCCGGTGCCTGGCCGACGGCGCGCCGATCGAGCTCGCCGTGCTCGATCCGGATCGCGGGCGCGGCCGCTACGCCGGTGAGCGCGTCGAGGGCCACGTGCACCGGCCGTTCCGCGTGTGGGTCGATCTCGCCGAGCGCCTCGGGCTGCGCCTCCTGACGCCGCGGCCGGGCGAGCCGCCGCTCGTCCACCTGCGGTTCGAACCGCTGGCGCCTGCGGGCGCCTGGCGTGGCGAGCCGAGCGAGAAGTACGGCGCCGGCTCGGAGTTCGCGCGGATCGACAAGCGCGAGGATCCGGGGTTCGTGCTCGATCTCGCCGACGCGCTGGCGCGGGTCGCGCTTCCGCCCGCGCCTCGCGTCCTGGATCTCGGCGTCAACACCGGCGAGCCGCTCGCGCTGGTCATGCAGCTGATGCCGGCCTCGCGGGTCGCGTCCGCGACGTTCGTCGGCATCGATCACAGCACCTCGGCGCTCGCCGCCGCGCGCGGCCGGTTCGGCGACCAGGTGCAGCTGATCGAGGCCGATCTGAACCAGCTCGCCGACCTGGCGCTGGGCCGGTTCGATCTCGTGATCTCGATCGGCACGCTGCAGAGCGCCGGGATCGATGACCGCGCGCTGGTCCGGCGCGTGGTCCAGGACCACCTGGCCCCGGCGGGCGCGGTGATCTTCGGCGTCCCCAACTGCCGCTACGCCGACGGCGAGCTCGCGTACGGCGCGCGGATGAAGAACTTCCGCCAGCCCGAGCTCGGCCTGCTGGTCAAGGACGTCGCGTTCTATCGCAAGTACCTGCAGCAGCACCACCGGCAGGTGTTCGTCACCGGCAAGAACTACCTGCTGATCACCGCGGTTGCCCAGCCGGGATAGCGGGCGAGCCGCGGCGCTCAGCCGTCGCTCGCGGCCTGGACGCCGCCGGCGTGGCGGCGCACCACGGCGAGGATGTCGTCGCCGAACCGCGCGATCTTCGACGGGCCCAGGCCCGCGATCCGCGCGAGCGCCTCGCGAGAGGTCGGCCGCTGCTGATCGATCGCGGCGATCACGCTGCGCGGGAACACCATGTACGTCTTCCACTGGAGCTGGCGCGCCATCCGCTTGCGGTAGCTGTCGAGCTCGAACGTGACGCTCGCGGTGCGCGGCGCGCGGGCGGCCCGGGGACGGCGCGCACCGGCGGGACCGGGCAGCGTGACCGTCGGGTACTTGCGGCCGCGACGCGCCAGGCGGCGCTCGGCGATCAGCCGGTCGATCGTGGCGACGATCGACGCCTCGCTGGCCTCGGCGAGCCTGCCGAACTGCGGCAGGTGGACGAGGCCGTGGGCGATCACGGCCCTGGCGTGGCTGCCGCGCAGCGCGCGGGCCAGGTTCGTCTTGCCGACGCCGCGGTGCAGGGCTGCGACCGCGTCGACGATCAGCTGCTGGTCGGCCGGGGCGAGCACGGCGGCCGGCTCGACGGAGGCGGGGGCGGCGGCCGCCGCCCGAGCGCTCGCCAGATCGTGCGATGGATCGACGCAGACGTCGCAGATCCCGCACGCGATCGGATCGTCGCTGCCGGTGAAATGCGCGCAGAGGATCTGCTGGCGGCAGCGCGCCGCGCGGGCGTAGCGCTCGAGCGTGGCGAGCGCCTCCTCGTGGCGATGTGACCCGGCGGCCTCGGACAGCCGGCGCTGGGTCACCAGATCCGCCGCCCCGAACAGCAGGACGCAGCGGCCGGGGTTGCCGTCGCGCCCCGCGCGCCCGGCCTCCTGGTAATAGGCCTCGACGCTGCCCGGCGCCTGGAAGTGGACGATCGCGCGGACGTCCGGGTAGTCGACGCCCATGCCGAACGCGCTGGTCGCGACCAGGACGCGCGCGCGACCGAGCTCGAACGCGCGCTGTGCGCGCTCGCGTGCCAGGCCGGTGCGCCCTGCGTGGTAGTGCGCCGCCGCGAACCCGGCCGACTTGAGCTCGGCCGCGACGGTCTCGGTCTTCTTGCGCGTGCTGCAGTAGACGATCCCGCGCCCGCGCCCGAGCCCGGGCCCGGTCCGGCCGCGCAGGCCGGCCGCATCGAGCACGGCGATCGTCGCGGCCAGGCGATCTGCGTCGCCGCGGTGGTGCTGGACCTCGAACGCCAGGTTGGGCCGCCGGAAGTCGCCGCGGACGATCACCGGATCGCGCAGCGCCAGGCCGCCCGCGATCTCGTGCAGGACGCGCGGCGTCGCGGTCGCGGTCAGCGCCACGATCGGCGCGCCGACCACGTCGCGCAGCTCGTGGAGCCGCAGGTACTCGGGGCGGAAGTCGTGGCCCCACTGGCTCACGCAGTGCGCCTCGTCGATCGCGACGAGCGCGATCGGGGTGCGCGCCAGCATGCGCTTGAAGCCATCGAGCACGGCGCGCTCCGGCGAGACATAGAGCACCGCGAGCTCGCCGCGGACGAACGCGCGGATCGCGTCGCTGCGCACGGCGTCGTCGAGCTGGCTGTGCACGGCCGCGGCGGCCACGCCACGCGCGCCGAGGCTGCCGACCTGATCGTTCATCAGCGCGATCAGCGGCGACACCACGACCGTGGTGCCCCGGCCGCCGCGCGCGAAGGCGACCGCCGGGACCTGGTAGCACGACGACTTGCCGGCGCCGGTCGGCAGCAGCACGACGACGTCGCGGCCGGCGAGCACGCCCTCGATCGCCTCGCGTTGCCCCGGCCGGAGCTCGGCGTGGCCAAACACGTCGCGCAGGACGTCGCGCGAGACATCACTCATGGCCGATCGATATCACCCGGGTCTGTCACCGGCGCCGGTCAGGAGCTGGTTCCCCTCGTCGTCGTCGGATCACCTCGGTCGGATCTCGGCTGTCGAAGCCCGCCTCGATCGGTCGCGCGACCTCGCCTGCGCCCGGCGCTGCAACGGAGGCGCCGTGTTCCTGGACATGGTCATCGTGGCCAAAGTCCGCCGTCTCGGCGGCAATTTTCGGCTCTGGGCGGTGTCTGCGTCCTGTTGGGCAACGAGAGTAGATCGGTGTGCCTCGGCGCGCGCCTCTTGCAGCTCGTCGATCAGGCTGTGCTGTAACTTGCGGCGGACCCGTCGGTCCGCGTCGTGTCGGCCGGGGCTAGCCTCCGGATATGCGTACACATCATGCTGTCATGAAGATGATATCTGGCATGTTCCTCATCTGGCTCCTGGCTACTTGTGGTGGTGTCGAGCAAGCCGGCGGGTCCGATCCGGATCTCGGGGTTCATGAATCCGAGGTGCTGCAATGCGGGCTCGGCTGCCCGAGTGGGTTTCACGCGGCCTCGTTCTCGTGCGGTTTCAGCTGCGGCGGCTCGTGTACATCGACATTCAACCAGACAGACTGTCAGCCGGATAGCGGCAGCTTCAACAACTGCTCGATTGGCTGTCCGCCAGGCTACCATCCCACGAGCTTTTTCTTCGTGCAGCAGTGCCGGCCCTCCATGTCCAGCGGCAGTGACAATAATGGGAGTAGCTGCGCGCCCAATACCGGGAGCTCGTTCAATACGTGCGGCCTTGGATGCCCGAGCGGCTACCGTGCCGTCGCCTTCAGCTTCAGCTCGGGCTGTCGGCCTTCGGTTTTCAGCGGCAGCTCGAATAACCAGACGACCTGCTCGCTCTGATCTCCAGGACGAGCGCAGCCCCGGCGGGCCGCCCGGGCGCGGGATCACCAGGCCGGATCGCGGTGGGAGATCGGGCGCGGCCGTAGGTTCTGGGGTATCCCACGGAACGAGGTGATCGTATGTCGCTCACGTTACACTACCATCCGCTGTCGTCGTTCTGTCAGAAGGTGCTGATCGGGCTCTACGAGCTCGAGCTTGCGTTCGACAAGCACCTGGTCAACCTCGGCGACCCGGTGTCGCGCGCGGCGCTCCTGACGCTGTGGCCGCTCGGCAAGTTCCCGGTGATCCGCGACGAGGCGCGGAACCGCACGATCGGCGAGTCGACGATCATCCTCGAGTACCTCGATCGCCAGTGCGCGGCGGCGCCCCGGCTGATCCCGGCCGGCGTCGAGCAGGCGCTCGAGTGCCGGCTGTGGGATCGGTTCTACGACTCGTACGTCGAGGTGCCGATGCAGAAGATCGTCGGCGACCGGCTCCGCCCGGAGGGTCAGCACGATCCGCTCGGGGTCGAGCAGGCGAGGGCGCAGCTCGCGACGGCGTACACGGTCGCCGACCGGGCGCTGGCCGGCCGCACCTGGGCCGCTGGAGATACGTTCAGCATCGCCGACTGCGCCGCGGCGCCGGGGCTGTTCTATGCCAACAAGGTGGCGCCGTTCGGGGACGATCATCGCCAGCTGGGGGCGTACTTCGCGCGGCTGACGGCGCGCCCGTCATTTGCCCGGGTGCTCGAAGAAGCCCGGCCGTACCTGGCGATGTTCCCGGGCTGAGGCGGCGCGCGGCACCCCAGGGCGTCGCAAGCTTGCCACCCGGCGTGGCCCGCGGCGATCGCCCGGGTTTGCTAGATTCCCGGCGTGCAGCGAGTCGGGATCCGCGCGCGCTCCATCCCGCGGGCGCGGTTCACGCGAGCGCTGCTCGACTCGCTCCACGAGCTCGCCAACCGCCTGCTGTCCGAGGACGCCGCGCACTTCCGGGTCCACGCCGAGACCAACGACGTGGTCCACATCTACGAGCGCGCGGATACCGGGAGCATCGTCGGCTTCCAGTTCTGGCGCACCGGACCGTTGGAGCTGCCGGGGTGCCGCGCGCTGATCGGCGGCAAGCTGCGGGTCGACCCGGAGTTTCGCCGCCGCGGGCTGCACCTGCGGTCCGGCCTGCGGTTCTACCTCGAGAACCAGCTGCGCCACCCGCGCATCCGGTACTACCGGCTGTCGCTCGCCAGCCTGTTCGGGTTCGTGTCGATCACGTCGGCGCTGGCCGACTACCGGCTGTTCGAGCCGATGGCCGGCGACGCCGAGGGCCGCGCGCTCCGGGGCGCGTTCCAGCGGCTCGCCGATCAGAGCCACTACCAGCTCGATCCGGCGACCGGCTTGTTCCACGTCGGGATCCGGCCCACCGCGGCCACGCTCGCACAGTATCCTGCGAGCTACTACGAGCGCCCCGAAGCGCGCACGTATGCCCGCGTGAATCCGGGCTGGCGCGACAACGGCTGCAACATCGGGTTCTGGTTCCGTTTCACGCCCGCGAACCTGGCCCAGCTGGTCCGGACGATCGTCGACAAGCGCTGAGCCGTCGTCCGCGGCGCGGACGTTCAGGGCATGACATCCTGGCGGCGAACCGAGGCGCGAGCGCGTCACCTCGCGGCCGGCGATGCGGGTCGAGCGCACGCGGTCGAGGCGTGCGATGCGCAGCGTGCACGATGAGCGCGAGCGTTCTGATAGCGGCTGCTGGCGAGACGGCACCGCGATGCTCAACCGTCGACGAGCACATGGATTTTCGCTCGCGCGACGGCGGTGCGATTGACCAGCTTCCCAAAACACCGCTTGACGCATAGCAGCACCCGGCGTATCCCTTGTTTCACGATGAACGTCGCGACGGTGGCCGGAACCTTCGAGAGCGAGCGCGCGATGCGCTCCGCTCCGGTTCTCCCCGTCGACGTTGCCGGCGTCCGTGGCGGCGCGCTCGTACTATCGATCGTAGGTCTGCTGATCGGCCTGCTGCTGATTACCGCCGGGTGCGGACCGCCGAACTGAGGAGACCAGAAACCCCCATCGGCCCCGCACCCGGAAACGGATGCGGGGCTTTTTTGTTTTCGATCACGGCAGCGCCCGCGGACGGCAGCGCCAGCGGAAGGCAACGACATGCGCAGCGACGAGCTCAAGAACGGAATCGCCCGGGCGCCGGCGCGCGCGATGCTGAAGGGGGCCGGGTTCACCGACGCCGATCTCGCGCGGCCGCTGGTCGGGATCGCGAACACGTGGACCGAGGTCACGCCGTGCAACGTCCACCTCCGGACGCTCGCCGAGGCCGTCAAGCAGGGTGTGCGCGCGGCCGGCGGCACGCCGATCGAGTTCAACACGATCGCGGTGTCCGACGGGATCACGATGGGCACCGAGGGCATGCGCGGCTCGCTGGTGTCGCGCGAGGTGATCGCCGACTCGATCGAGCTGTTCGTCATGTCGCACCTGCTCGATGGCGTGGTCGCGCTGTCGGGCTGCGACAAGACGATCCCCGGGACGGCGATGGCGCTCGCGCGGCTCGACGTGCCCGGGCTGATGCTCTACGGCGGACCGACGCCGCCCGGCGAGTTCGAGGGCAAGGACGTCACGATCCAGGACGTGTTCGAGGCGGTCGGCGCGCACGCCGCGGGCCGGATGTCGACCGAGCGCCTGACCGTGCTCGAGAACCGCGCGTGTCCGGGCGCGGGGGCGTGCGGCGGCCAGTACACCGCCAACACGATGTCGGTGGCGGTCACGCTGCTCGGGCTGTCGCCGATGGGCGCCAACGAGGTCGCCGCGACCGATCCGGCCAAGCTCGACGAGGCGCGGCGCACCGGCGCGCTGGTGATGGAAATGATCGCCGCGGATCGCCGGCCGAGCCAGCTCCTGACCCGGACCGCGTTCGACAACGCGATCGCCACGGTCGCCGCGACGGCAGGCTCGACCAACGCGGTGCTGCACCTGCTCGCGATCGCGCGCGAGGTCGGCGTGCCGCTCGCGATCGACGATTTCGACGCGATCTCCGCGCGGACACCGGTGGTGTGCGATCTCAAGCCCGGTGGCCGGTTCACCGCGATCGACATGACGCGCGCCGGTGGGGTGCGGCTCTTGATCCGCCGCATGCTCGAGGCCGGGCTCGTGCGCGACGCACCGACCTGCACCGGCCGGTCGCTCGCCGACGAGACCGCCGGGGCGCGCGCGACCGACGGCCCGCCGGTGTTCCGGCCGACGAGCGATCCGGTCAAGCCGCGCGGCGGGTTTGCGATCCTGCGCGGGTCGCTCGCGCCCGAGGGCTGCGTGGTCAAGCTGGCGGGCCACGACCGCGACCGGCACACCGGCCCGGCGCGGGTGTTCGACGGCGAGGAGGCCGCGTTC
This sequence comes from Kofleriaceae bacterium, assembly GCA_036403075.1. GTDB lineage: Bacteria > Myxococcota_A > Polyangia > Haliangiales > Haliangiaceae > JABFXX01. Next base: position 2,810 of record DASWRS010000508.1, on the reverse strand, counting down.
GCCGCGGTCCAGGCCCAGCAGATCCGGCCGGGTGACGTGGTGGTGATCCGCCACGAGGGGCCGCGCGGCGGGCCGGGGATGCGCGAGATGCTCGGCGTGACCGCGGCGCTGGTCGGCCAGGGCCTCGGCGACTCGATCGCGCTGGTCACCGACGGCCGGTTCAGCGGCGCGACCCACGGCCTGATGGCCGGGCACGTCGCGCCCGAGGCGGCGCTCGGCGGGCCGATCGCGCTGGTCCGCGACGGCGACCGCATCACGTTCGACGTCGCGGCGCGCCGGCTCGACGTCGACGCAGATCTCGAGGCGCGCCGGCGCGAGCAGCCGCCGGTCGCGCGGCCGCCGCGCTACACGCGCGGGGTGATGGCCAAGTACGCGGCGCTGGTGTCATCGGCGTCGGAGGGCGCGATCACACGCGCCGGTTGCGAGTCGAACCACATGCCCGGAGGCAAGCAGCGATGAAGCTCGTCATGGATACTCGACCGTTTCCGTTCCGTATCACCGGCGCGCGGATCGCGGTCCTCGGCTACGGCCAGGACGCCGCGCGCCAGGCGCTCGGGCTTCGCGACGCCGGCAACGAGGTCGCGATCGGGACCCGCCTCGGCGGCCTGAGCTGGGTGCGCGCCCGCAAGGACGGGTTCCCGGCCGGCCCGGCGTGCACGGTCGTCGACGGCGCGAGCGTGGTGGTGCTGCTGGTGCCCGACGACGAGCAGGCGCCGGTGTACTGGGACGCGATCGAGCCCGGCCTCGAGCCGCGCGCGCTGCTCGTGGTCGGCCGCGCGCTCGCGCTCGGGACCCGGGCGCTGAACCCCGGGGCGCCGGACGTGGTGTTCGTCGCCGCGCGCGGCGGGACGGCGCGGGTCGCGGTGCACCACGATGCGACCGGGCGGGCGCTCGAGCGCGCGATCTCGTACGCGCGCGCGGCGTTCGGCCTCGACGTGACGATCGCGACCACGACGATCGCGGCGGAGGTCGACGCCGAGGTCGGCGAGCTCGAGGCCCGTGCCGGGGGCGCGGCCGCGCTGCGCGCCGAGGTCGGCAGCGCCGCCGCCCGCGTGCGCTACTCGCATGCGCCCGAGGAGGCGCGGCTGGCCTACTACGAGGGCCTGCTCGAGCTCGTCGAGGATCGCGTGCGCCGCCGGGCCAGCCGCGAGCCGGAGGTCGCGTGCGCGGTCGCGTACGGGCCGACCCGGGGCATGTCATGAACGCCGTCGCCGAGGTCCGCCGCACCGGCGCCCAGATCCTGTGGGAGGCGCTGGGCCGCGAGGGCGTCGACGTCGTGTTCGGCTACCCCGGCGGCGCGATCATGCCGGCGTACGACGCGCTGCTCGACAGCCCGATCCGCCACGTCCTGGTCCGCCACGAGCAGGGCGCGGCGCACATGGCCGACGGCTACGCGCGGGCCTCGGGCAGGGTCGGTGTGGCGATCGCGACCTCGGGCCCCGGCGCGACCAACCTGGTCACCGGGATCGCGACGGCGATGCTCGACTCCGTGCCGATCGTCTGCATCACCGGGCAGGTGTCGTCGCGCGTGATCGGCAGCGACGCGTTCCAGGAGACCGACATCACCGGCGTGACCCTGCCGATCACCAAGCACAACTACCTGGTCACCCAGGTCGACCAGATCGCGCCGGTGATCCGCGAGGCGTTCTACGTCGCGCGCTCGGGCCGGCCCGGGCCGGTGCTGATCGACATCACCAAGGACGCGCAGCAGGCCCGGGCGGTGGTCGCGTGGAGCGACGCGCCGGTGTGCCTGCCGGGCTACCGGCCCGAGCACCGCGCCCGCCGCGACGAGCTCGCCCGCGCCGCCGCGATGATCGACGCCGCGCGGCGCCCGGTGATCCTCGCCGGCCACGGCATCGTCAAGGCAAGCGCGAGCGGGCTGCTCGGCGAGCTGGTCGAGCGCACGCAGATCCCGGTGGCGTCGACCTTGCTCGGCCTCGGCGGGTTCCCGGCGTCGCACGCGCTGTCGCTCGGCATGATGGGCATGCACGGCGAGGCCTGGGTCAACCAGGCGATCCAGGAGGCCGATCTCCTCGTCGCGCTCGGCATGCGGTTCGACGATCGGGTCACCGGCAACCCGGCGACGTTCGCGCCGGGCGCCAAGAAGATCCACTGCGAGCTCGATCCCGCCGAGATCCACAAGAACGTCCGCGTCGACCTCGCGCTGGTCGGCGACGTGGCGGTGACCTTGCGCGGGCTCGTGCCACTGGTCGCGCGGACCGAGCGCCGCGGCTGGCTCGATCGGATCGCGGCGATGAAGGGCGACTCCGCGGTACGCGACATCCAGCACCTGCCGCACGACGGCCGGCTGTTCGCCGCCCACGTGATGCACGATCTGTGGCGCATCACCGAGGGCAAGGCGCTGGTCGTCACCGACGTCGGCCAGCACCAGATGTGGGAGGCCCAGTACTACAAGCACGATCACCCGCGCAAGCTCCTGACCTCGGGCGGGCTGGGCACCATGGGATTTGCGCTGCCCGCCGCGATCGGCGCGCGGTTCGCCGACCCCGACGCCGAGATCTGGGTGATCGCCGGCGACGGTGGATTCCAGATGACCGCGTGCGAGCTGTCGACCGTGGCCCAGGAGGGCATCAAGCTCCACATCGCGATCATCAACAACGGCTACCTCGGCATGGTCCGGCAGTGGCAGGAGTTCTTCTACGACGGCCGGTACTCGGCGACGCCGCTGCGCAGCCCCGATTTCGTCAAGCTCGCCGAGGCCCACGGGCTCACCGGCCTTCGCGTCACCCGGCGCGAGGAGCTCGAGGCCACCGTCGCAGCCGCGCGCGCGGCACCCGGCACCGTCGTGA
>DASWRS010000507.1:0-8157 GCA_036403075.1 Kofleriaceae bacterium | reverse complement strand
TCGGCGGGGTCGCCGGGGTCGGCGCCGCCCGAGGGCCACATCGGCCGCCGTCCACGCACATGACGCGGCCGCCATCGAGCCGGCCGCACACGGTGACGTCGCGCGCGGCGATCTCCTGGACGCCGGTGACGTCGACGCGCCGGGGGACGCCGTCCTTGCCCCAGTGCCACATGCGGCCGTCGTCGCTGAAGGCGCCATCGGCGGTGAGGCCGGCGATGTGATCGAGGCCGACGACGGGCGTGGGGACGCGGCTGGTGGCGCCGGCGGCGAAGTGGCCGCGGGCGTCGACGTTGCCCCAGCACACGAGCGAGTCGTTGGCGACGCGCGCGCAGGCGCGGCCGGGCACGACGAAGATCTGCTGGACACCGATGACGCCGAGGACGCCGGTGGGACGCAGCACGTCGTCGGCGCGGCCGTGCCAGGCGATGCGCCCCCAGCACGCGACCGAGGCGTCGTCGAGGAGCGCGCACGCGGTGGCGTCGGCGAGGCGCAGATCGACGACGGCGCGGATCGCCGGCGCGACCGGCGAGGCGGCGTCGGCGGTGGTGCCGTTGCCAAGCTGGCCGTGGCTGTTGCCGCCCCAGCAGCGCACGGTGTGATCCGAGAGAACCGCGCAGGTGGAATCCCCCGACGCGACGAGCCGGACCGGAGTCGGCGCAGGCTTGGCGGCGGCGTCGATCGGCGGCGGGGCGGCGTCGACCGGCAACGCGGCGTCCGCGGCCGGCGCAGCATCGGCCGCGGGCGGCGCGTCCTGCTTGCGGCACGCGCTGCTCGCGATCGCGAGCGCGAGCCCGAGCCCGAGCCCGAGCCCGACAACGAGAGGCGCGAGGCCGCGCGAGGCCGGGTACGAGCACATCTGGCGCGGGAGTATGACGCGACGGCGACGGTCGTCCACGCAAGGACGGTCGATCTCGAAGGCTCAGCGGAGGCACTGCGGGTCGCCACCTCGCACTGCGGGTCGCCACCTCGCACGGCGGTGATCGCGCACACCGAGCACGCGATGCATGTCGTACTCGCGGGAAAAGCTCCGCAGTGATCGCGCACGCTGAGCGCGATACATGTCGCACTTGCCGGCCACGCGAGAACGCCCGATCTCCCGGCGGTGACCCGCAGGCGAGACATGTCGTACTCGCACAGCGCATCTGCAGGGCCATGCGAGGGCGGTCGATCTCGCCGGCACCGGCGGAAACGCGGCGGCGACGACCCAACCCGGCGGTGATCGCGCATACTGAGCTCGCGTTAGATGTCGTACTCGCCGAGCGAGCCCAGTCCCGCACCACCCATGTCTCGCGCGAGCCTGGTGATGGGCCTCTACGGCTCGATGGCGCTGGTGGCGCTGGTGATCGCGGCCGGCCGCGGCGATCCCGATCTGTACCGGTTCTCGAGCGAGCCGCGCTGGCCGCTGCTGGCGGGGCCGATCGCCGGGATCGCGGTGGGGCTCGGGGTGGTCGGGCTGACGCGGCTCGCGACCCGGCACTTCGCGTGGGCGCAGCACCTGCACGTGAGCTTTCACGACCTGCTCGGACCGCTGACCGGCCGCGAGATCGTGATCCTGGCGCTGGCGTCGTCGATCGGCGAGGAGCTGCTGTTCCGCGGGGCGCTGCTGCCGTGGCTCGGGCCGTGGTGGCAGGCGGTGGTGTTCGCGCTGCTGCACGTCGGGCCCGGCAAGCGGTTCCTGCCGTGGACGCTGTCGGCGTTCGTGCTCGGGGCCGCGTTCGGCTGGCTCGCGCTCGGGACGACCAACCTCGGGGCGCCGATCGCGGCGCACTTCACCATCAACTTCCTGAACCTGCGGTTCATCACGATGGAGCCAGCTGTTTTGTTGCGAGGATCGCGGCCGGCTGCCTAGCCTGCCGGATGCCTCGCGGTACCCCGCTCGCGCTGCTCGCCCTCGCCGTCCTGGCCGCCTCTGCCGCGCTCGCCGGGCCCGCCGTGGCGGACGAGACCTCGGCGACCGACAAGCTGCGGATCCTGTATTCGACGCGGTTCACGTTCACCGACGACGGGCTGCCGCTGGTGACGGTGGAGATCCTGAGCGGGCAGAAGACCGTGCACCTGCGGGCTCGCGGTGGGATCACGGTGCGGCCCGACGGCGCCGGCGGCTCGGCGATCGAGAGCGACGGTGCCGAGGCCTGGACGGTCACGGTCGAGGGCGCCCGCCCGGCGGTGCTGCAGGACTGGACGGTGGTCGAGACCCTGGCCGCCGACGATGCGGCCGGGGTCACCGCGGCGCTGAGCCGGTGGAAGACGCGCGGGTTCGAGCCGCGGACATTCGAGATCGGCACGGTGTTCGGCACCGGCGGCGAGGTGATCGACACGCGCGAGGTCCGGATCGCGGTGGATCCGGTCGCCGCCGGCAAGGGCGCCGCGCGCGCGGCCGAGATCGCGCGGCGGTTCGGCGTGGCGACGACGACGCACCAGGAGCTGATGCGCCGGCCGGCGGGCACGATCGTCGCGCGGAGCGGGGCGACGACGATCCGCAACCCGTCGGTGTTGTGGTTCCAGCCGAGGAAGCCGGGCGAGACGCTGGCGGTGGCGGATGTCCCGACCGGGACCGGCGGTTCGCAGCTCGAGACCGGGAGCGAGGACCGGCGCTACTGGGGCGCGGTGTACGTGACCCTGGACCACGACGGCGCGCTGGTCGCGGCCAACGCGGTCGGCGAGGACAAGCTGCTCGCCGGGCTGGTGCCGGCGGAGATGTACCCCGAGGCGCCCGCCGCGGCGCTCGAGGCCCAGGCGATCGCCGCGCGCACCGAGCTGCTGCAGAAGATCGGCCGGCGCAACCTGACCGATCCGTTCCTGTTGTGCTCGTCGCAGCAGTGCCAGGTCTACGCCGGCGCCGGCAAGGAAGATCCGCGCACGACGCGGGCGATCGAGGCGACGCGCGGGATCGTACTGTTGCGCGACGGCGGCGGGATGGTCGACGTCCGCTACAGCGCGTCGTGCGGCGGCCACGGCGAGGACAACGACGCGATCTGGGGCGGCGAGCCGGATCCGTCGCTGCGCGGCCGGGTCGACACCGCGGGCGGCGGGATGTCGCGGATCGCCGATGACGGCGTCGGCCGCTTCCTCGACGGCGGCGGCGACGCGTGGTGCAACCAGACCCGGCTCGGCAAGACGAAGTTCCGGTGGACCGAGAAGCTGTCCGAGGCCGAGCTGACGGCGCGCGTGGCGACCGAGCACCCCGAGATCGGGCGGGTGCGGCGGCTGGTGGCGCGGCAGCGCGGGATGTCGGGGCGGATCGGCGTGCTCGCGATCGAGGGCGACCGCGGCAGCGTCGAGGTCGCCGGCGACCTGCACATCCGCCGGCTGCTCGGCGGGCTCAAGTCGACGCTGTTCGAGGTCACGCGGCACGGCGACGCGTTCGTGTTCCGCGGCGCGGGCTTCGGCCACGGGGTCGGGATGTGCCAGATGGGGGCGATCGGCATGGCGACCGCGGGCAAGACGCACGCGCAGATCCTCGCGCACTACTACCGCGGCAGCCACCTGCACCGGCTGTACTGACAGCGAGGCAGCAGCGAAACAGGCAACCAAACGGTTGCGTTCGTGTTGCCGTGGGCTAATATGCAACCAGGAGGTTGCTCATGACCACGACGACCGATCGGATCGAGAAGCAGATCGTGCTGCGTGCCACGCCCGCTCGGGTCTGGCGGGCGCTGTCGGATGCGCGCGAGTTCGGGACCTGGTTCGGCGCCAGGTTCGACGACGACTTCGCGCCCGGCAAGGAGGCGCGCGGCAAGATCACGTATCAGGGCCAGGAGCTGACGATCCTGTTCGTCGTCGAGCGCATGGAGCCCGAGCGGCTGCTGGCGTTCCGCTGGCATCCGTATGCGATCGATCCGGCGGTCGATTACTCGAGCGAGCCGATGACGCTGGTCGAGCTCGTGCTGATCGCGGTGCCCGAGGGCACACGGCTGACGGTGACCGAGACCGGCTTCGATCAGATCCCGATCGCGCGCCGCGCGAAGGCCTTCGAGATGAACGCGGGCGGCTGGGCCCACCAGCTCGAGAACATCGCGCGCCATGTTCACGCGTAGCGTCGCCGCGGCGAGCAAGCACGGCGCGCCGGTGTTCGCCGCGCTGGGCGACGAGACCCGGCTGCGGATCGTGGCCCGGCTCAGCGATCAGGGGCCGATGTCGATCGTCCGGCTGACCGAGGGCGAGTCGATGACGCGGCAGGCGATCACCAAGCACCTGGCGGTCCTGGCCGACGCCGGGCTGGTGCGCGACGTGCGGCGCGGCCGCGAGCGGCTGTGGGCGCTCGAGCCATCGCCGCTGGCGGTCGCGCGGCGCTACCTCGACCTGGTGTCGGAGCGCTGGGACACGGCGCTGGGCCGGCTGGCCGCGCTGGTCGAGACCGACGACGAATAGGGAGCGTTCGCCGGGTCAGCCGGCGACGACGTAGTACTGGTCCTTGCCCGCCGGGAACAGCAGCTTGCCGTCGTACTTGGTCTCGGTATCGAGCTGCTCCCTGGTGATGGTCTCGAGGGCGGCCGCGCCGCTGAGCGCGGTGAAGCCGGCGCCCTTGGCGAGGGTCTTCAGGTGCGAGACGGTGCCCCAGTGGGTCTTGCCGCCGTCGACGAGGAGGGCGCCGGACTTCTGCTTGGTGCCCTCCCGCGTGACCATGATGTTGCCGAAGCGCTTGACGATCGCCAGCGTGTCGCCCTGGGTGGCCGAGTAGTCGTTGTTGACCCAGGCGTAGCCGGGGAGCCAGTGGCGCAGGTGCAGGCACAGCTTGGTCGGCAGCTCGTCCCAGGCCTTGGCGTACTCGGGGATCATTCCGGCGCCCTTCTTGAGCTGCTCCCACTGGACGTCGAGGTTGGTCTGGGCGTGCTTGGGGTCCTCGGCCATGGACACGAAGATGCTGAGCAGCCGCGGGTTGACCTCGAACAGGCGCAGGGCGTTCTTGCCGTCCTCGATCGCGCCGAGGTCGGTATTGACCATCTGCCACTGGCCCTTGTCGATGGTGATGCCGGCATCGAGGAACAGGTCCTTGGCCGCCGGATCCTTGGCGAACAGGAGCGACAGCATCGACTCGACGGCGCCGCCGGCCGCGAAGCCCTTGCCGAAGGTCACGTCCATGCCGTCATAGGTGTTGACCGACGACGCACCACCCTCGCTGCCGACCTCCTCCCAGACCCACTTCTTGCGCAGCGCCTCGTCGCCGGCGCCGCCCGCCTTGACCTCGGTGGGCTTGGATGGGTCCTTGCCGCCGTACATGTAGCCGATGCCGCCGCCGCCCTTGGCGCCACCGTGCTTCTCGGACAGCAGATCGGGGAGCTGCTCGCGATGCGCCGCGACGTACGCGATCATGGCCTGCTGCTTGGCCTCGAGCGCGGGCTTGGCGACGTCGGGCACGACGGCGGAGTTCTGGACGGCGGCGATGGTCTCCTTGCCCTTATTGGTGGCCGCGGTGCCCTTCTTGATCGAGATCTGGTGATCCTTGTCGCGGCCGGCGTGCGGCAGGAGCTCGGGCCAGCGGCGCAGATCGGCGAACGCCTGGAGGTCGAGCTTGTCGGCATCCGAGGCGTCCGCCGGCACCGCGGTGCCGACCTTGTGGTTCTTCGCCGTGTCGATCGCGACGGCGATGCGCGGGCTGGCGCCGGTGGCGCCGGCGGCGAGCTTGTCGAGGTGGCCGGTCGGCGCGAGCTCGGCGAGGATCGCGAGGACGTCGCGCAGCTGGGGCTTGCCGTCGAGGAGCTTGAGCGCCGCGTCCCAGGTCGCGGCGTCGATCGCCTGCTTGAGCTGGGCGATGTCGGCGGCGCGCGCGGCGGCGGCTGTCGGAGCGGTCTCGCTCGCCGCGGCGGCGGTGGTGGTGGTCTCCGACGCGGCCCCTTCGGCCTTGCGCTGCACCGGCGGAGCGGTGCTCGCTCCGGAGTCGATCGCCTCGGTGAGCGTTCGCTTACCGGGAGTCGCGCCGGCCTGCGATGCGCTGCGCGAGGAGCCCACATCCGCGTTCCCTGACCCTTGGTGCGCCTTCATCCGGGCGACGATAGGAGCGGAGATCGAGCGTGTCAATGATCGCCCGGTGACGCGCGAGTCGCCGCGCGCGCCGGCGAGCGTGCGGCACCGGGTATGATGCGCCGACGAGGACCCCGATGATTCGACGCGCACGCGCACTCGCCTTCGCCCTCGTCGTCGCCGCATCGGGCCGCGCCGCCGCCGAGCCCCCGGCCGCACCGGCCGCCGAGCGCTACGTCGCCGGCAAGCTGCTGTCCGAGGACAACCTGGTCATCGAGCAGGTCGGCGCGGATGGCAAGGCCGTCGAGGTGTTCCGCGGCGGCGCGCCAACGTCGTGGCACTGGTTCGATGCGCACACGCTGGTCGAGCTGTTCGATGACGGCGCGCGCGGCGATGCGGTGATCGCGTGGATCGTCGACGGCAAGCCGGTGCCGGCGCGCTCGATCAAGCTCGACAACACGGCGTGGCCCGCCGAGGCGCAAGGCTGGAGCCAGTACCTCGCCGTGCATCAGGGCCAGCTGTGGCTGGTCCGCGAGCCCGGCCGGAGCGAGACGCCGGGCCGGAGTGACAAGACGGCCAGGGGCGCCAGGACCAGGGGCAAGACCGCCAAGGCCAGGCCCGCCGCGCCGGTGTACCAGCGGATCGACGTCAAGCCGCCGGTGGTCCAGCGCGAGCCGCCGGCCGGCGGGGTGGCCGCGCGCGACGACGGCCGCGCCTGGCTCGACCGGCTGCCGTCGCTGGCGGCCCCGTCGCTGGCCGCGCCGGCGACGATCAAGGTCACGCGCGCCCGGGCGCGGCTCGGCAAGCGCAGCGTCGGCGTGGTGCGCTGCAAGCCGGCGAGGGGCGCGATGACGACGTTCCCGACCGCGACGACGCACCCGTTCCTGCGGATCGACGTCGACGCCGTGCGATTCGTCAGCCCGACCCTGCCGCTCTACGTCGCGAGCGGGATCGCGGCGCGCCCCGACGGGCCGGCGTTCGACACCGCCGCGTTCCTCGGCTGCACGAAGGAGCCGCTGCACACGCTGGTCTGGGCCGGTGGCGACGTGTTCCTGACGATCGCCGGGGCGCCGGGCGGCGCGGGGTTCTCCCCCGGCGATCACCGCACGATGCAGCTGTGGGTCGACGGCCGCACGGTCGCGGACCTGGGCGTACTGCTCGGTCCGCAGCTGTCGCCGGCCGGCCCGGCGCGCTAGAGCCGGCCGTCGACGCCACGCCGTGGTTCCGGCCGCGCGTCGCCGCGCCCGTGTGGTATCCCCGCGGCATGCAGCTGCTCCCGACGACGATGGTCGGCTCGTTCCCGCGGCCGGCGTGGTTCACCCACCAGCTCGCCGGCAAGGACATCCTCGAGGCGTTCAAGCTCGCGGCGCACAGCGAGGCGTTCCACGACGCGACGCGGGTCGTGATCCGCGACCAGGAGGACGCGGGGCTCGACATCCTGAGCGACGGCCAGATGTGGTTCGACGACTACCACATGGGGATCGGCTCGTTCCTGTGGTACTGGCTCGAGCGCACCCACGGGTTCTCGGCGGAGAAGCTGCCGCACCCGGCGCGCGCCAAGGCCCGCGGCCGCGATATCTGGGCGCTCGACGAGGCCGGCGGCGTCGCGGTCGACGGCGAGATCCGGCGCGGCCCGGTGCGCATGGCCGCGCTCTACCGCTGGGCCCAGCGCCACACGCAGCGGCCGATCAAGGCCTGCATCGGCGCCGGTCCGGTCCAGCTGTCGACGCTGGCGTACTTCCGCGGCGGCCCGGTCAAGAACCGCTACGAGCTGTCGCGCGCGCTGGCCGACGTGTTCTGCGCCGAGATCGCCGACGTCGTCGCGGCCGGCTGCACGCATGTCCAGCTCGAGGATCTCGGCGCGTGGGTGCCGCACCTGTCGGGCGAGAAGGATTACGACTGGGTGTGCGAGATCGTCGACCGCACGCTCGGCGTGACCCCGCCGGGGGTCGAGCGCGCCTGGCACTTCTGCAAGGGCAACGCGTGGGGCAACCAGCTCGACGGCATGACCGCGGGCGGCTACCGCGAGATCCTGCCGCACTACCACAAGGTCAAGGTCGACGCGTTCGTCCTCGACTTCGCATGCCGCGAGATGGCCGACGCCGATCTGCTCCGCGCCCTGCCCGACGACAAGCGCGTCCACGTCGGCGTGATCGACGTCCGCACGCTCGAGATCGAGCACCCCGAGCAGGTCGC
>DASWRS010000506.1:0-4814 GCA_036403075.1 Kofleriaceae bacterium | reverse complement strand
GGCGAGCTGCGCGAGGAAGTTGTCGCGGACCCAGCCCAGGATGAGCTCCGGGCCCTGGGCGATCGAGCGCCGCGCCGCGTGCTCGGCGAGCACGTTGCCGGCGAGATCGGAGACGATGAGCCGGTCGTGGTTGGCGCCGAGGTCGGCGGCCAGGACGACCCCGCCCGCGTCATGGAGGCGCACGCGGGTCGCGGGCCGGCCACCGGTCGATCGTGCGTCGCCTTCTTCCACCACCAGGCCGAGCGAGATCAGGACACCGATCCGCTGCGAGATCGTCGAGCGGGCCAGGCCGGTGGCGCGCGCGATCTCGGCGCGCGAGGTCGGGCGCTTGCGGATCATCTGGAAGATCTGCCCGGCCGAGAGAGCGCCCCGCTGCGCCAGGTCCTCGCTGGCAAGGCTGTCGGACCCGAGGCCCATGCCGGAAGAACGCATACCAGCCGCTATCTTTGTTCGATGACCGGCGAAAGTCTATCAGTTTTGTACAGGTCATTGCCAAAGATCCTGTCGACTGCGAACAAACCGGGCTAGCCAGGCGCACCTCGCGCGCGTATCGTCCTGCCCGATGGCGGATCGGTTGCGCGCCGCGATTGCCGGAGTCGGCTTCATCGGGCCGGTCCATCTCCGGGCCGCGAGGCTCGCCGGTGCGGTGGTCGTCGGGATCTCCGGCGCCGACCCGGCGCGCACGAAGGCGGCCGCGGCAGCGCTCGACGTCGCCCGCGTGTTCGACAGCTCCGAGGCGCTCGCGGTCGATCCGGACGTCGACGTCGTCCACATCTGCGCCCCCAATCATCTCCACGCCGGCCTGGCCCGGCTCGCGCTCGAGGCCGGCAAGCACGTGGTCTGCGAGAAGCCGCTGGCCACCACGGCCGCGGCAGCGCGCGAGCTGGTCGATCTCGCGGCTGCGGCCGGCGTCGTGGCCGCGGTCCCGTTCGTGTACCGGTTCCACCCGGTCGTGCGCGAGGCGCGCGCGCGGATCGCTGCCGGCAAGGCCGGCTCGATCCACCTGATCCACGGCTGCTACCTGCAGGACTGGCTCGCCTCGCCCGACGACTACAACTGGCGGATCGACCCGGCGCTGGGCGGACCCTCGCGCGCGTTCGCGGACATCGGCTCGCACTGGTGCGATCTGGTCGAGTTCGTCAGCGGCCATCGCATCGAGCACGTGTCGACCCGGGCGGCCACGGTGTTCGCAGAGCGGCTCGCCGGAAGCGCCGGCGCGTTTCAGCGCGCGGCGGACGCGGGCCAGCGCGTGCCCGTCACCGGCGACGATGTCGTCACCATGCTGTTCGAGACCGACCGCGGCGCGATCGGGACCCTGGTGGTGAGCCAGGTCTCGCCGGGGCGCAAGAACCGGCTGTGGTTCGAGATCGATGCCGCCAACGAGGCGATCGCGTTCGACCAGGAGGACCCGGAGCGGCTCTGGGTCGGCGCGCGCGATCGGCACCAGATCCTGCTGCGCGATCCGGCGCAGCTGTCGGAGCCGGCCGCCCGCTACGCGACCCTGCCCGCGGGCCACGCGCAGGGCTACGGCGACGCGTTCAACGCGTTCGTGGCCGATACCTACACGGCGATCCGGCGCGGCGCGGTGCCGGACGGCCTGCCGATGTTTTCCGATGGGTTGCGGGCCGCGCTCATCACCGAGGCGGTGCTCGCCTCGTCGCGCAGCCGCGCCTGGGAGGAGGTCCTGTCGTGAAGCTCGGATTCGTCACCGCATGCCTGCCGGGCTGGTCGCTGGTGCAGCTCGCCGACTGGGCGGCGGCCCATGGCTACCAGGCGCTCGAGGTCGCGGCCTGGCCGCGGCTCGGCAACCGGCCGTTCACCGCCACCCACCTCGACGTCGAGGACCTCCGCCCCGACGAGGTCCGCGCGGTCATGGCCGAGCGGCGGCTCGAGATCTCGTCGGTCGCGTTCATGGACAACCCGCTCGATCCGGATCTCGCGGCAAGGGCAGCGATGCACGCCCACCTGCACCGCTGCATCGACGCGGCCGCGGCGATCGGCGCGCCGACGGTCGGCACCTTCGTCGGGCGCAACCCGCACCGCAGCGTCAAGCAGAACCTCGCCGAGGCCGAGGAGATCTTCAAGCCGTTCGTCGAGCACGCCGACAAGCGCGGCGTGGCGATCGTGATCGAGAACTGCGTCATGGAAGGCTGGCACCCGGACGGCTATCCCGGGAACCTCGCCTATTGCCCCGAGCTCTGGGAGTGGATGTTCGCGCAGGGCCTGTACCTGAACTTCGATCCGTCCCACCTGGTGTGGATCGGCATCGATCCGGTGGCGGTCGTCGCGCCGTACGTTCACCGCATCGTCCACGCCCAGGCCAAGGACATCCAGCTGTTCCCCGAGCGGCGCAATCGCTGGGGCGTGTTCGGCAAGTCCCTCGAGCGCGATAACCCCTGGGACGTCGGCTGGTGGCGTTACCGCGTGCCCGGTCTGGGCCAGGTCGACTGGGTTCGCCTGATCGACGCGCTCTACGAGGGCGGCTTCGACGGCGTGCTCTCGGTCGAGCACGAGGATCCGGTCTGGGGCGGCAGCGAGGACAAGATCCAGGTCGGCCTGGAGATCGCCGAACGCACGTTGCGGCCGCTGCTCGTGCGCTGACGCGCGCTGCCGCTCGCGGCGTGGCCCTGGCTCACAGCAGATCGACCTGGAGCTGCACGGTGAGCATCACGATCGGGCCGGCTCCCTTGCACATCGCATCGATCACGGCTTCGCCGGCGCGCTCGATCGGCGCGATCACCTTGTCGATCGGCAGCGGCAGGATCGCCAGCGGTCCGTCCTCGACATGGAGGTGGGTCGAAGACGTGATGACCATGCCGGCGCTGACGGCGGTGCGGAACTTGAAGCGGCGCGCGATCGGCCACTCCCAGCCGGCCTCGACGTCGAGCGCGTGCAAGGTCGACGTCATGTGCACCAGCGGGATCGATCCCAGATTGGCCGGGAGCATCTCGCCGACGAGCGCGGCCGTGGCATCCCCGGCGGTCATCGTCACGCCGAAGCTGTACAGGCTGTAGCCCCCGGACGCATAGAAGCCATGCGTCGTCCACGGCTTCCACCCGAGGTGCGTCCGCCACACGGTCGCGTCGCGCAGCGCCGCGTGCATCATCGCCGTGGCCGCGGGGCCGCCGTCGGGTGCGTCCATGCCGCCGAGGAACACATCGGTCAGGAAGCCCACCGACGACGACAGCCGCAGCCCGGACGGCGCCTGGATCACGAGGCCGACGTTGAGCGCGTCGAGCGGGATGTCGGCCCCGAGGCCGACGCCGAGGTGCCATCCCGCATCGCGCTCGGCCGCCGCGGCGACCGCGCGCGGCCGGGCCAGCGCGACCTCGGGCACGTCGATGTCGAGCCGCGCGCCGCCGTCGTCCAGCGCGACCTTGCGCGGAGGTTCGGTGACGTGCCGGGTGCGGGGCGCCGCCCCGGACGAGGTCGAGAGCGCCGCGACGATCACCTGGGCCAGCACGAAACTCCGCAATGTCCGCATGCAACGCCGCACCGCACGGCGCGTGCCACAATTTAGCGACGAGATTCCAGCGGCTTGCCGTGACGGGCCGAGTTCGTCGGTTTACACACGCCGGGTCTCTTCCTCGAAGCCGCGCCGACGCGGTGCATCTGCGCCGATCGCCGAGCGCCGCGCGAGCGGTACCGCCGCAGCCCCCGGCGCGGCGACCTCGTCGGCATGGAACGCCCGATGCGAACGCCCGCGCGCGCCGCGCAGCACGGCGGGTTCGATGACTGACGAACCCGGGAGCACCCCGTATGATGCCGCGCAATGGCAGTCGATTTTCCCATGTCCAGGATCGCCGCGCTCCAGGAGCAGGCCGTCCGCCTGTACGAGGGCCGCAAGCCTGGCACGAGCCTCACCTCGGTCGCACGCGATCTGCTGCTGGCGGTGTTCGATGTCTGCGCCCACGCCGGGCTCGATCGCGTGCTGGCCGATCTCGCGCAGGCGTTCCCGCCGCTCGACGTCACCGATCGCTCGGCGCTCGCGACCCACGAGGTGGTGCTGCCGGCGGTGGTCGCGCAGCTCGAGACGATCGATCTCGACGGCGGCGGCCCGCGTGGCGCGAAGCCGCGCCAGCTCGTGGACTGCGTCGTCGCCGCGCTTGGCCTGACGCCGGTCGACGAGCCCGACCGGACGATCACGCTCGACGATGCCGTGCGCGTCGAGGTCGCCGGCGCGCTGACCGCCGTGCTCGACCTCGAGCTCGCGGCGCCGAAGCTGCGCGCGGACATCATCGCCGATGCCCGGGCGCGCTGCGACGCCGGCCACCAGGCGACATTCGATCGCGTCGCCGCCCAGCTCGACGAGCGCGGCCTGCACCTCGTCAAGCAAGCCAAGGTGCCGATCGACGCCTTGCAGGCCGTGCAGCACGCGCTGTTCGAGGCCCGCAACGCCGTCATCGCCCGCGTCGTCGGCGCCGCGCTCGATCGCGCTCGCGACGTGCTCGCGCGCGCCGGCGGCGAGGCCGGCGCCGAGGCCGGCGCTCGCATCGATCAGCCGATCACGTTGCGCGCGACCCCGCGCGAGGTCGCGATCCTCCGCGCCTGCGACGCCCGGGTCAGCAAGACCCCCCCGCGCATCCTGCAGTCCGTGCTGGAGAGCCTCACCGATCTCCTGCGGATCGCCTGGCGCGCGCCCGTGCAGGCCGTGCAGCCCTACGCCGCGAGCCGGACGTTCGCCGTCGGCGACGTCATCGAGCACCCGAAGTTCGGACGCGGCAAGGTGATCGCGAGCGCCATGAAGCGCATCGACGTCGAGTTCGCCGATGGCATGCACACGCTCGCGCACGTCCCGCCCCCGAGATAGCGTC
>DASWRS010000505.1:0-12812 GCA_036403075.1 Kofleriaceae bacterium | reverse complement strand
TCGAGGCGGTCCGGATCGAGCTCCGCAAGGAGATCGCCGATCGGATCGGCGCAGACCGGACGCTGTTTCACCGTGGCTCGATCGAGCTGCCCGTCGGCTTCATCCAGTCCGTCAGCGACACCGTCGTGCTCTCGGTCGATGTCGACAAGCTGCGCGAGGCGCACCGGCCGCCTGCCGCGGCCGATGCACCGCCGCCGACCTGATCACAGCGGGCGCGGCGGCTGTGGTCGTGGGCTCGACGCCGGGGGAGGCGGTGGCGGCGCCGGCGTGGTGCGGCCCGGCACGTCAGGGTCGAGCGGCCGGTGACCTCGCCGGGCGATCCGGCGCCGCGAGCTCGGCCGCGATGAAGCGGTCGACCTCGGCCTCGAGCACGGCGAGCGGTAGCGAGCCACCGGCGAGGACCACGTCGTGGAACCGGCGAACGTCGAACCGCGCGCCCAGGGCGTGCTCGGCCCGCGCGCGGAGCGCGAGGATCGCCAGCTCGCCGATCTTGTAGGCGAGGGCCTGTCCCGGCCAGGCGATGTAGCGATCGACCTCGGTCTCGATCTCGTGCTCGGACAGCGCCGTGTGATCGCGCAGGTACGCGCGGGCCTGCGCGCGCGACCAGCCGAACGCGTGGATCCCGGTATCGACGACGAGCCGGCACGCGCGCCACATCTCGTAGGTCAGCCGGCCGAACCGCTCGTAGGGCGTGGTGTAGATGCCCATGTCCTCGCCGAGCTTCTCGGCGTACAGCCCCCAGCCCTCGCCGGTGACGTCGAAGTAGGCGTGGCGGCGGAACATCGGCAGGCCGGCTTGCTCGGCGGCGATCGCGGCCTGCAGGTGGTGGCCGGGGACCGCCTCGTGCAGGGTCAGCGCCGGCAGCACGTACAGCGGCCGGCTGGGCAGATCGTAGGTGTTGACCCAGTACGTCCCCGCGCGACCGCTGCCCGGGTCGGCGCCGACGTAGCGCCCGCCGGTGTAGAACGGCGCGATCGCGTCCGGCACCGGCTCGACGCCGTAGGTCTGCCGCGGCAGCGTGGCGAACCAGCGCGGCAGCTGCGCGTCGATCCGCTTGGCGATCCACGCCGCGCGCATCAGCAGCGCTTCCGGGGTGGTCGCATAGAACTCCGGGGACGTGCGGAGGTGGGCAAACAGCTCGGGGAGGCTGCCCGCAAAGCCGATCTCATGCCGGATCGCTTCCATCTGCTGCGTGATGCGGGCGACCTCGCGCAGACCGACGTCGCGGATCGCCTCGGGCGACATGTCCCGGGTCAGGTGCTCGCGGATCGCCGCGCGGTAGAAGGCGCGACCGTCGGGCAGGTCGGCTGCGGCGATGGTCTTGCGCGCGCCCGGGATGTAGGTCTCGGCGAGGAACCGGGCGACCTTGGCGTAGGCCGGGATCACGGCCTGCTCGATCGCCGCGCGCGCATCGCCGCGCAGCCGGTCCGCGACCGCGCCGGGGATCGTACTCGGGAGGTGCGCGAACGGCGCGTAGAACACGCTCTGCGTCGCGTCCGTGACCGCGGCGTGGGCGCGCGCGGCGCCGTCGCGCCCGGTGAGGACGATCTCTGGGACGGTGATCCCCGCCGCGAGGCCCTCGCGGAGTAGCGCGAGGTTCTCGTCGAAGTAGCGCGGCACGTCGCGCAGCCGGGCGAGGTAGCGCTCATAGTCGGCGACGACGCGGAACGCGTGCGAGCGCGGCAGCTCGGCGATGCCGAGGTAGAAGCCCGAGTCCGCGTTGATCGGCATGAGGTACGTGCGGCGCTCGATCGCCGCGATCCGCGCGCGGACCTGCTCGGCCAGCACCGCCGCGCTCACGCGATCGGCCGCGGACAGCCGCGCGGGCCGCAACGCCTCGAGCTCGCCGGCGATCGCTCGCCAGTGCTCGAGGTGCCGGCGCTGGGTCGCAGCGTCGACGTGATCGAGCCGATCATCGGCCTCGTGGACGCCGACTCGGCTCGCCAGCTGCGGAAACTCCTGCATCCGCCACGCCCATTCGCGGTCGACCACGGCCTGGAACGCGTCCACTGGCGGCCTCGCATGCACCGCGCACGCGGTGCCGAGCAGCCACAGCCACCACCAGCGCCGGTGCGACGTCACGCCGCGTCCTCCCCGATCGAGCCGCACCCGCCGGCAGCCGGTGACGCAAGCATGGCAGGGCCAGCTCGCAGGCACGCTCGATGCGAGCGCAGGTTTGGCGCTGGAACGTCATCGGGATCGATCATGGGACCTTGCGCGCACTGTAGCTGATCGGCGCTCCCGCACCGCCGCGGCCACCTCGGTTACCAGCGCCGGGTCGTGAGAATCGCGACCACCGCCATGAACGTCGCGTTCACGACGACATCATGAATCATTGGAGTCGACTGCGATTGCGTCGTACACGAGTGTGGCAGTGCAGTCGCTCCATGGCAGCCCGCGTCAATTCGCGACACCCCGGAGTCTCGATGCACGAGGCATTACACCAGGCGGCGACGATGTTGATGCGCTCGCAACCCGGCTCGACTCGCCACACTCCCGCACAGACAGGCTTGCTGCGGATATCGCACTTTGCGAACCGTGCGCTGGTTGGCGGACGCAAGAGACCGCGGTATGTCCAGCGCGACCGCAGGCCTTGAAAGCGAGGATCGCAATGATTCGACGACAGCTCGGCTATACGTTCCTGGCGATCGGTGCAGCCATCGCCGCGGCGGGGCTCTCCAGCGCACCCGCGCTGGCGGGCGAGCGCGACGGCGCGCGCTGGGTGGCGACGTGGGCGACCGGTCCCGCGGGTCCGGATCCCGGCGCGACACCTCGGTTCGACCACCAGACCGTCCGCTACATCATCCACACCAGCGTCGGCGGCGGCCGGGTGCGGGTCAAGCTGTCGAACACGTTCGGCAGCGAGCCGCTGGTGATCGGCAGCGCGCGTGTCGCACGCCGGATCGCCGGCGCCCGGATCGAGCGATCGAGCGATCGGCGGCTCACGTTCGGCGGCGTCGATCACGTCACGATTCCGGTCGGTGCGCTGGTGGTGAGCGATCCGGTGATGCTCGACGTGCCCGCGCTCTCGGACCTCGCGATCAGCCTGTACCTGCCGCAGCCGACCGCGGGGACGACGACGCACCTGCTCGCGCTGCAGACCAGCTACATCGCCGCCGGCACGGGCGACGTCACCGGCGCGACCGACCTGCCGGGCGCCGCGCAGACCACGTCGTGGGAGTTCGTGACCGGGGTCGACGTGACCGTGCGGGGCGGCGCCGCGGTCGTCGCGCTGGGCGACTCGATCACCGACGGCGCCAACTCGACGCTCGACGCCAACCTGCGCTGGCCCAGCGTCCTGGCCGCGCGCCTGCAAGCGCGCCAGGGGACCAGGCGGCTCGGCGTGATCGACCAGGGCATCATCGGCAATCGCATCCTGCACCCGACCGAGCCGGAGTCGGGCAACCTGTTCGGCCCCGCCGCGCTCGCCCGGCTCGATCGCGACGTGCTCGCGCAGGCCGGCGTCGCGTACGTCATCGTGCTGCTCGGGATCAACGACATCGGCCACCCCGGATCGAACGCGCCGGCGAGCGACGAGGTGTCGCCCCAGGAGATCGAGGCCGGGCTGTCGCAGATCGTGGAGCGGGCGCACGAGCACGGGATCCAGGTCTTCGGCGCGACGCTGACTCCGTTCGAGGGCACGACGCTGGTCGGGTTCTTCTCGCCCGAGAAGGAGGTCAAGCGCCAGGCGGTGAATCACTGGATCCGCACCGCCGGCGCGTTCGACGCCGTGATCGACTTCGACGCGGCGATCCGCGATCCGGGCCACCCGGCGCGGATCCTGCCGGCGTTCGACGGCGGCGATCACCTGCACCCGAGCGATGCCGGCCAGCGCGCGCTGGCCGAGGCGATCCCGCTGCGGCTGTTCGACGACGATCGCTGAGCGCCCCTGCCGGTGGCGCACCGCTCCGCCACGCGCTTCATGCCGCCTCCAGGCGCGGATCAGAGCTCGAGCTCCCAGCGCTCGCTGGCGACGCCGCGCGGCAGCCAGGGCTCGCCGGAGGTGCTCGCGGTCTTGCGGAAGCCGTGCGCGGCGTAGAGCGCGCGGGCGGCGGCGAGGTCACTGGCGGTGTCGAGGACGATCCGGCGCTCGCCCGAGCGGCGCGCGTGGTCGACGACCGAGCGTACGAGGCGGCGGCCGAGGCCGAGACCGCGCGCGTCGGGCTCGACCAGCAGGAAGCGCAGCTGTGCGGTGGCGTCGGGCAGGCCCTTGCTGGCGATCGAGCCGGCGAACCGGCCAGCTCGCTCGGCGATGAAGATCCGGTCGCGCGGCGGTGCGAAGTCGGCGACGAAGTCGCCGAAGGCCTGGACGACGTAGCGTTCGAACACCGGCGGGTAGCCGAGCTCGGCGTAGAGCTCGCCGTGGCGAGCGATGATGTGGCCGATCTCGCCGGGCCTGGGGCCACGGATCGCGGCGCGGGCGTCGCCGGGGCCGAACAGCGCCTCGAGGCCGCCGGTCAGACGATCGACGGCCGCCGCCGGCTTCGCGGCGAGCCAGGCGTCGAGACGGCGGTTGGCGCGCTGCTCCAGCGCCCCGAGCTGCTGGGCGCCCCGCGCGGTGATGACGACGGAGCGGGCGCGCGCGTCGCCGGCGGCCACGCGCTTGGTCACCAGACCTTGCGTGGCGAGCCGCGACACCGCACGGCTGACGTAGCCGAGGTCGAGATCGAGCCGCCCGGCGAGCGCCGAGATCTCGAAGCCATCGCTGTGGCCGAGCTCCCACAGGCAGCGCGCCTCGCCGAGCGACATACCGGAGGCGAGGTAGTCGGGCGAGAGCAGGCCGCCGGCGCGAGCGAGCTCGCGGCTGAAGGCCCGTACGAGCGGCGTGATCGCCTTGACGGCGGACCTGGCAGCTGGCGTGGTCCTGGCGGCTGGCGTGGTCCTGGCGGCTGGCGTGGTCCTGGCAGCTCGCGTGGTCCTGGCAGCTGGCGTGGTCCTGGCAGCTCGCGTGGCGGTGGATCGAAGCATGTGACCGAGCTTCGCGCAGATACTTGCTTCAGGCAAGTACATGCAGCGTCCTCGCTCGGGAAGCTCGTTGCTGCCGGCTCGATGCAGGCGGGGATCGCGATGCGTGCAGGAGCGGTAGCGCGGTGGTGCGGCGCAGCCGCGTGAAATGGCGTGCTCGACGAGCGCCCGGCCGCATCGCGTGCCACCGGTCGGACCGCCGTGCTGCGGGTGCTGGTGAAGATTTACCGGAGAGGTCGTTTCTTGGCAGGCGGTGGCAGAAACGCTGGTGAGATCGGTCGAGCGCGTACGCGCGTGCGCGCGTGCTGAGTCGCGGCGTTCGCGCGAACGCGCATGGCGCGCGCCACGAGCACGCGCGATCGCGGGCTTGGCCGGGCGCGATCGGCGGAGGCGGCCGCGCTTCGCCTGGTATGCGGCGTGCTCGTGATCCGAAGTCGCTGACTGCGAATCGCCGGTGGTCGGAGCAGTGCCGGCGGGCCGCAGCACCTCACAGGACACATGGATGGTGGAAGGTACGCAGATCGGGGCCTACCGGATCGTCAAGCCGCTCGGCGCCGGGGGGATGAGCGAGGTCTTCGTCGCCGAGCATGCGCTGCTCGGCCGGCGGGCCGCGATCAAGGTGCTGCGGGCGCGGCTGTCGCGCCAGTCCGACGTCGTGCAGCGGCTGTTCAACGAGGCGCGGATCATGACCGCGATCGCCAACCCCGGCATCGTCCAGATCTTCGACTTCGGCTATCACACCGACGGCAGCGCGTACATCGTGATGGAGCTGCTCGAAGGCGAGACGCTCGATGCCCGGCTCGCCCGGCTCGGCCCGCTCGCGATCGACGAGGCGCTGCATCTCGTGCGACAGGTCGCGAGCGCGCTGTGCGCGGCGCACGTCCGCGGTGTGGTGCACCGCGATCTCAAGCCCGAGAACATCTTCCTGGTTCGCGATCCGGAGGTCGCAGGCGGCGAGCGCGCCAAGATCCTCGACTTCGGGATCGCCAAGCTGATCGGCGATCGCGCGGGCATCACCGAGGAGTCCGAGGTGCTCGGCACGCCGTCATTCATGTCGCCCGAGCAGTGCCGCGGCGCCGGCGGGGTCGAGCAGCGCTCCGATATGTACTCGCTCGGCTGCGTGCTGTTCACGATGGTGACCGGGCGGCCGCCGTTCGGCGGGGGCGGCGCCGCCGAGCTGCTCGCCTTGCACCAGATCGAGCCGACGCCGGTGCCGTCGCAGCGCGTCCCCGGGCTCCCCGCCGTGATCGATCACCTGGTGCTGCGCTGCATGGCCAAGGATCCGGCCGAGCGGTTCACCGCCTGCGAGCTGGCGCGGGCGATCGGCGCGCTGGTCCGCACGCCGTTGCCGGGGCACCGTGCCGCGCTCGTGCCGGGGCCGGTCGAGAGCGCGTTCCGCTGCGATACCGGCGGCGACACGCAGCCGCTCGAGCCAAGCCGGGTGTCGGTGATGGAGCGGGTGCTGCGCACCGTGTTCGTCGCCGAGATCGCCGTGCTCGCGCTGATGATCTGCGGCATGGCCTGGCTCGCGCTGGCGCTGCTGTCGCGGTTCTCGGCCTGACCTGGGCGTTCAGTGCGCCGGCGCGGGCGCGGCCGCCGCCGCAGCCGGTGCAGCAGCCGGCGCAGGAGCGGGCGTGGCGGCCGCGGTGGTGGGCTCGACGCGCGCGGGCGCGGCGCCGCCGAGCACCGAGGTCGATCGCGCGTCGACCGGCAGGTAGCGGTCGAGCTTGCCGAGGTACCAGGCGACCGCGAGCGCGGCGACGATCACGACGACGAGGTAGAGCCGCCACGGCCGGCGCTTCTCGGCGTAGGGGTCGTGCGCCGCGCGCCGGGCGCCGGGCGGCAGCACCGCGACCTCGGTCAGCGCGGCGCCGAACGGGACGTTGATCCGCGTCATCGCGTTGATCGCCCAGCCGTTGGCATCGAGCAGCGGTCCGAGGTTGCGGCGGCGCAGCTTGATGTACGCGAGCACCATCGACGGCCCGCTGATCGCGAGCACCAGGCCGACCACGCCGAGCGGGATCCACCAGCCGAGCCCGAACAGCGCGGCGATCACGGCCGTGGCGAACGCGCCGATCCCGCCGATCGCGACGCCGAGGGCCGCGATCGTGCCGACATCGAACCGCCCCGTGGCCACCGGCGCCGCCACCTTGGGCTCTGCCGCCGGGCGCACCGCCGCGCTCAGCAGCTTGGCGGTGCTGGCGGCGTCGGCCTCGGCCGCGCGCTTGGCGACATGCTCCTCGACCATCCGGACGACCCGCTTGTACGGCGACCAGAACGCCTGGCGCACGCTGATCGGGTTGACGATCAGCTTGGTGATCGTGGCCTCCCAGTCCTTGCCCTTGCGGTCGACGTACACGCCGTTGCGGCCGACCATGAGGTTATCGACGTCACCGGCGGTGAACGCGGCGGCGATCGTCCGGGTCTCGCCGCTGCGGACGCAGTCGCAGTACGCGAGGTAGGCACCCGCCATCGCGGCCATGGCGCCGTGCTTGGCGACGTCGGCGACCTCGAGCACGAGGTGGCAGGCGCGGCCGTCGAGGTACAGGGTCCCGGTCTGGAACACCGCGCGCCCCTTGCGCGAGTAGAACTCGGCGAAGTTGACGTAGTTGTGGAGCAGCCGCGCGAGGTCGCGCTGGTAGCGGCACAGCTTGTCGACGTCCGAGATGCTGTCGAGCGCCGGCTTGACCTCGAGATCGCGCGCGATCAGCCGGCCGATCTGGTGCTCGGCGTCGCCGGCGAGCACGGCGCGCAGGCGGTCGAGCCCGAGCGGCTCGACGCTGCCGGCCGGCCGGGCGTCGTGCCACGCCTCGTGGGCGGCGAGCCGGCCGAGCATGCCGCGCCACTCGGCCTCGGTGATCGCGTCGCGCGCGCCGAGCAGCGGGCCGACGGCGTCCCGCGCGAGCGCCTCGAGCGGGGCCTCCCAGGCCGGGTTCACGCCGCCGGCGAGCGGCAGCGTCGCGCCGGCCGCGATCCGCGCGATCGGCAGGCTCGCGACTTCCGGCGTCGAGGTCGATAGCTCGCGGGTCGCCAGCGCGGCGAGCTCGGCGTCGCTGCCGCTCAGCGCCTCGGCGGCGCGTGGATCGAACGCGGCAAGCCGGCAGCGCGTGAAGTAGTCCTCGATCTTGGCGCGCACGGCCCGGACCGCGTCGCCGGCCGCGATCGTGGCCTCGCCGAGCGGCAGCGCCGTGGCGTCGGCGCGATCGCGCCAGGCGACCAGCGCCCGGGCCTCGGCGAAGAACGCATCGGCGCGCGCCTGATCGATCCCCGGCTTGCCGCTGCGATCCTCGATCGATCCGTGGGTCGCGATGATCTCGGCGATCACCGCGCGGACGCCGGCGCCGCCGGGGTCGTCGTCGCAGCACTCCGGCGGGATCACGCCATCGCCGTTGAATCGCCGCTCGGCGAGCAGCCGATCGGCGCTCGTGGCGTCGGTCAGCGATACCTCCCCGACGTCCGGCTTGCCGAGATCGGCGAGCAGCCGCCGCGCGCCGGCGACCACCGGGCCGTCGCGGAGCTCGTCGAGCGCGACCGTGTCGCCGCCCGCGAACAGCTGGCCGGGGTCCTCGTACAGCTCGCAGATCCACGCGATCGCGGCGAGCACCTCGGCCTGGCGGACGTGGCCATCCTTGTCGGTGTCGAGCAGATCGAGCGTGCGCGGATCGATCTCGACGCCGCGGGTCGGCATCGACAGCGCGATCCATAGCTTGGGATCGAGCTCGGGCAGGTGGCGCAGGTCGTCGGCGGACTGCAGCGCGACCTGATCGACGCCGCCGGAGCGGTAGAACGTCCAGCGATACGGTGCGGTCGCCCCGGGGCCTGCCATGACACCGAGCTTCGCCCAGGGGCCGCCAGGCCGCCACCGCTGGGCCCGGGAGATCGGGGCGCGCCGTCGATCGGCGCCGATCAGCGGTCGATCAGCGCTCGCTCAGCGGTCGATCAGCGCTCGCTGCCGAAGCCGAGCGTCAGGGTGAGCCCGACGGAGTGATACGACGTGTCCGCGGTCGCGTTGCCGTCGCGAACCAGCGGCATTCGCCCGGCGGTCCCGACCAGCGCGAGCCGGCCGCCGTGGAACACGCCGGTGCCGAGCCGCCCGACGTCGAGCGCCAGGCTGGCCGTCGCCGCGGGGAACACGCCGCGGACCGTGCCGTCGATCATGCGATCGCTGCTGTCCTGGTTGCAGTCGACGCCGAGCCCCGCGCCGTCGGCGCAGTAGGTGCCGCGGGCGTCGATGTACATCGCCGCAACCGCGGCCTGGCCGTGGAGCTCGAGCCAGCGGAGCGGCGCGACGAGCCGGGCGTCGAGAGCGAGCTCGCCGCCGACCCGGCCTGCGCGGTACGACGCACCGCGATCGGCGCCGCGGACCACCGTGCCGTGGCCGATCGCCGCGAGCGAGAACCCATCGCCGAGCCGGCCGCGATAGCCCAGGAACGGCTCGGCGGTATCCTCGCCGTGGCGCCCGCTGGTCCGCGCGCCGGCGAACAGGCCGCGGGTCCCGAGCCAGTGATCGGGCTCGATCAGCGCGAGCAGGTGGCCGCTGCCCTGGCCCTTGTGGTCCGGCGCCTGGGTCGCGTCGCTCAGGTAGTAGCCGGGCGCGATGCCGCCTTGCAGCTCGATGCCCGGCCGCCCCGTGGGCACTGCTGCAATGCCCGTCGTGGCAGGCATCGGCCCCAGGGTGGTGCAAGCAGTGGTCCAGATCACAGCGAGCCCGGCAAGCGCGTTCGTTCGGTTCATGGACCGTCGACACGCGACCCGGCTCGCGTGGGAAGGGCAGGACCCGGCAAGATCGCGGCGGGGTTCAGCCCTTCGAGAACGTGATCTTGGTGATCGTGACCGGCGTGTTCGGCCGGTCGCCGGGATCGCGGGGCACGCCCTCGATCTTCTTGACCAGATCGACCTCCTTGCACTGCCCGAAGATCGTGTGCCGGTTGTTGAGGTAGGTCGGTGAGCCCTCGGTGATGAAGAACTGACTGCCGTTGGTGCCCGGGCCGGCGTTGGCCATGGCGAGCGTGCCGGGCTTCATCACCAGGCCGTTTCCGACCTCGTCGTCGAACTGATACCCCGGGCCGCCGGTGCCCTGGCCCAGCGGATCGCCGCCCTGGATCATGAACGTCGGGATCACGCGGTGGAAGATCAGGCCGTCGAAGAACGGCTTGCCGGTCTCGACCGAGCCGCCCTTGGGGTTCTGCCAGGGCTTCTTGCCGGTCGCCAGGCCGACGAAGTTCGCGACCGTCATCGGCGCCTTGTCGGCGAACAGCTCGCAGTGGAACGCGCCCATGCTGGTGTCGATCGTCGCCTTGAGCGGCCCGTTGCCCGGGATATCCTTGGTGTACTCGGCGAGATCGGCCGCCGTCGGCGGGCGCACGGTGTCGCCGCCGCCGGCGGGTGCGGGCTTCGGGGGCTCCTTCGCCGGCTCCTTGCTGACCGGCTCGGGCTTCATGTCCTCGCCGGCGGGCTTGGACGCCCCGGTGGCGGAGCCGCTGACCGCGGGGTCCGAGGCCTTGTCGTCCTTCTTGGGCTTGTGCTCGCAACCCACGACCAGGGTCACCAGCAGGAGGGCAGTGCATGTGCTTCGCATGGCGCCGGGAACATGGCGCAGTTGCGCGGCCCCTGCAATACGCCCGCCGCCACAGCGACGCGATGGCGCTATGATGACGCCGCGGGCGCTTGCTCCCGCGTCCCCATGCCCGGCACCGACGATCTCCAGGGCGCCGATGCCGCCTCGAGCCGGAGCTCGCTGGCGATCAGCGACACCGCGTCGTCGAGCGGCACGTCCACCGGCGTGCCGTTCAAGCGCCGGTTCGTGGTCCCCGCCGTGGTGCTCGGCGTCGCCGAGCTGATCTTCATCGCGTATCCGCTGGGCGTCGTGTTCGACCTTGCCGGGCTCGGCGGCGACACGCTGCTGCGCACCGCGCTGCCGGTCGGCGTCGGCGCGGTCGTGGTGTGGCTGGCGGCGATCACCGCGTGGTTGTTGCCGCTGTGGGCGGCGATCGCGGCGCGCCGCAACGGCGAGCGGGTCCACAAGGATCTCGCCGCGCGGGCCTATCGCATCACGCTCAACGGCCCGGTGCGGGTCCTGCTCCTGCGCACGGGGCTGTGGGCGTCGGCGGCGGCGCTGACCGGGCTGTTCCTGCACCTGTTCCGCGACTGGCCGATCGAGCGCGTCGCCGAGATCACCGCGCTCGCGACCGTCCACGCCTACATCCTGAGCTGCGTCCGCGCGGTGTGGTGGGCCGAGATCCTCGGCCGGATCAGCGCGCGGCTATTCGCCGCCGGCTCGCCGCTCAAGCGGTTCGACGACAGCCACTTCCGGCGGTTCATGCTGGTCTCCATGATCGTCGCCGGCGGCGTGCTCGCCGCCCAGGCCGCGTTCGCGTACTACTTCGTGCCGATCACGTTCGCGCAGTACCTGCAGTTCGAGACCTACGTCGCGGTCGCGTCGCTGGTCGGGGTGACCGCGTGGCTGTTGTTCGCGCGCCTCATGACCCGCGACCTGCGGCGCTACCTCGCGGCGTCGCGCAACGAGACCGTCACCGGGGCGCCGCCGGCCGCGGTGATCTACCGCCGCGCCCAGGCGCTGCCGTATCGCTTCGCGGTGATGACGATCGGCGTGTGGCTGGTGATCGCGGTGATCGGCGCGCTGGTCGCGCGGCTGCACCTGGGGTTCGAGCTCGACGACACGATCATCCTGGCGACCGCGATGACCGTGCTCGCGGTCGCCGGCGCGATCTACGAGCAGCTGTGGCACCGCGACGTGCTGCGCCCGCTGCTCGCGCACCTGACCCAGCGCTACCGCGTGCCGGTGCGCAGCATCGCGCCGTCGATGTCGCTGCGCTCGAAGCTGCTGCTGTCGTTCGGCGGCGTGGTGCTGCTGGCCTGCGGCATGGCGCTGCTCTGGGGCTTCGTCCAGTACAAGAACCTGGCGACCGACGCGGCCGGCCAGCAGTCGCGGCTCGGCCTGGCGTGGATCCACTCCGAGCTCCAGCGCGACCTCGGCAACGATCCGCTGCCGCCGACGCCCGACACCGTGCGCAACGCGCTGCGCCGGGTCGCCGCCGCTGCGCCCGAGGCGCCGGTGATGTACTACCTCGACGACGAGGCCGACCTGCTCGCGGTCGGCGGCGGGCCGATGGGCGCGCCGAGGCCGCCGTGGTACGTGCAGTACCGGCTGCAGCGCAGCACGCAGGAGCTGATCGCGTTCCACAACGCCGAGCTCACCGGCCGGGCGCAGCGCCTGGTGCTCGCGTGGCGCGGCGCGCCGTACCGCCTGGGCTCGGTCGCGGTGTTCTACCCGAGCTACCGCGGCCGCGGCCAGTCGATGGTGCGGCCGCTCAAGGAGCTGCTGGTGTTCTTCCTGGTGCTGTTCGGCGCGTGCGGCGGGATCGTCGCGCTCACCGTCAGCCAGTTCATGGCGCCGATCCGCCGGCTCGAGCAGCGCGCCGACGCCATGGCGCGCGGCGAGCTCGCCGATCCGGTGATCTCCGGCGGGGAGGGCGACGAGATCGGCCGGCTGACCCTGGCGCTCGAGGAGATGCGCCGCGCGCTGCGCGACAAGCTGCGCTCCACCGAAGAGGTCAACCTCGACCTCGAGCGCGCCGTGCAGATGCGCACTGCCGACCTCGCGCGCAAGAACCGCGAGCTCGCCGAGGCGCTCGACAAGCTGACGCGCGCGCAAGCTCAGCTCGTGCGGTCCGAGAAGCTCGCCTCGATCGGTCAGCTGGTCGCCGGCATCGCGCACGAGATCAACAACCCGGTGAACGCGATCGTCAACACGGTCGGCCCGCTCGAGGAGGCGATCTCCGACATCGACAGCACCGACCCCGACAAGCGCGACGAGGCCGCCAAGG
>DASWRS010000504.1:0-20305 GCA_036403075.1 Kofleriaceae bacterium | reverse complement strand
GTCCCGCCGGAGACGAACTGACTAGAGCAGCGCCGCGAGCCCGATCGCGAGGCCGACCAGGGTCGGGATCGCGAGCGTGACCGCGAACAGCTGCGGGGCCAGCGCGGCGCGGTGGCGCGCCGGCATGGTGGGTTCGAAGGCTTCCGGCCAGCGCGCGGCAGGCATCGCCGGCGCGCGCACCGTGATCTGCGGCCGGGTCTGCGACCACGATCCGCGGGCCCCGGCGCCGTGGGGCAGGTGCGGGTACGACGCGCGCATCGCGGGTCCGCGGGTCCGATCACCGACGCCGAGCTGATGGCGCTGGTCAGGCCCTGCTTGATCATGCCGGCCGACAGCTTGGGTCCGCCGGCGCTTCGACGGGCGACCACCGCGCAGCAGCAGCCGGTCGGTCGCCGTGGCGAGCTGTTCGCGGTTGATGGCCTCGAGGGCGTCGGCGTCGTGCATGTCCGCGTCTAGTGCACGGTGCGCGCCATCGATCGATCCGCGGGGTTCCAGGTGCTTGCGCGGTCTCCGGCGGCGGGGTGCGCTGCTCCGGGTTGACGAGCTGCAACCCGCGAGGATCGAGTGCCCGGCGCGCGTCGGATCGGGGCCTTGGGTGGATCGCGTTGCGGACCCGGTCGTGGGCGAGCTCGAGCTCGCCCACGCACCGCACCCGTCCGGACCCTGCGGTCGGCCGCGACCGAGAGCCTCCACGTCGTGCCCGCCGATCACGCCGTACCCTGCCGTCGGCCGCGACCGAGAGCCTCCACGTCATGCCCGCCGATCACGCCGTACCCTGCGGTCGGCGGCGACCGAGAGCCTCCACGTCGTGCCCGCCGATCACGCCGTCGAGAACTTGTTCCACCCTCTCGATCGCCCGGCCTGCCGCGGGGCCGAAAACGCCGACGAGCACGACCCGGGTGGATCGTGCTCGCGGCGCGCGCGGTTCGCGGGCGGCTGCCCGTGCCGGACGCTACCAGTGCCGGACGCGGGTATTGATGTTGACCACCGGGCCGGGCGCCACGGCGGCCGGCGCGCCCGCGGCGACGACCGTGGGCTGCTGCGGCCGCATCGCCATCATCATGGCCATCATCATGAAGTTGTTGTTGCCGCCGCCGTTGCTGTTGGTGGCGACGTCCTTGATCGAGCTCTGCAGCGTGGTCAGCTGCTGCGTGATCTGGTCGTTGGTGGCGCGCGTCGTACCGCCCACGATGATCGTGAGCTCGGTCGGGTCGAGGTGCTGCATGTGGCGATCCTTTCAGAAAATGGGGTGATCGCTCGTCGTGCAGCGGCCGTGCCGCGGGCCATGCGACCCCGGATCACGCGGTTCGCGCCGCCGACGACGACGATCCTGTCGATCTCGAGCGACGAAGTGCTGCCCGGCGACGACGCCGTGGCGACGCCCGAGCGACGATCTGCTGCCGGTGATGCCGCCCGTGGCGGCGCGTGACCACGCGGTGACCGCGACCGCAGGCCGTCGCGCGGACGGCTCCGGAACGCCGACGAGCCCGAGGCGTCGGCCTCGAGCTCGTGGTCGGCGCCAAACCGCGGTTACCGGCCGCCGCGCGACTGCATCATCTGCTGGATCAGCTGCATCATCTGCTGGCTCGAGCCCTGCTTGGCGGCGGCCAGGTTCTGGCCCACGCTCATGATCGCCTGCGACAGCTGCTGGATCCCCTGCAACAGCACCGGATCCAGCGTCGTGCGCGGCGTGATGCGCCCGCCGGTGACGCCGGCCAGCGTGGCGGGGTCGATGGTCTCGAGCGCGCGGGGAGTGGAAGGCGATCGTCGGCTCATGGCTCACCTCGTCAACGTGCTCGTCGGGGGCAGCGCCGGCGCCGAGGTCGGCCCCGGGCCGGAGCCCCGCTGGTTCATGACGTGCAGCAGCACGTCGGTCATGCCGGTGTCCTTGGGGGCGACGCTGCGGGCGACGTCCTGGGCCGCGTTGGTGGCCTGGGCGATCGCGAGCTTGGCCGCCTCGGTCTGCTTGTCGGTGCCGCCGCGGACCTCGGACAGATCGATGACGGCGATCGCCCGGAACGGCGGGGACGGCCGGAGCGGATCACCAGCCACGGTGCTTCACCGTGGTCGAGATGTTGATCACCGGCGGCTGCGGCGCCGGCGCCGGCGCGGGGGCCGCGACCGCGCCGCCGCCACCACCCATGCCGCCCATCATCATCATCATGAGCATCATCTGCATCGGGTCGCTCTGGCTGTTGTTCTGGGACATCGCTTTGATCGAGTCGGTGATCTGGGTCAGCATCAGCGTGAGCTGATCGTTGCTGCCGCTGGACCGGGCGGTGACGCGAGACGCGCCGCCGGCGACCTTGCCGAGCTCGGTCGCGTCGATCGACGGAAAGGGATCCTGGGGCGTGGGCTTCGGCATGGGCTTGTCGCTTTTCCGACCCGTGGTGCGGGTCCTGGTGGGGAGGGCTGGCCTGTCTCGGGGATGAGCACGCGATGTGCCAGCGCCGCCGCGGTGCGATTCCGTGGATCTGGCGAGCGCGGGCCCCGGGACGCGGTCCCGGATCGCATCCTCGGGTTGACGATCCGGTGGGGAGCGGCGGCGCCGCCGGTGCGCCGCGGTCGCCGAAACGGCCGAAAGCCGGCCTTGCCGGGCCGGCTCTCGCGGTAGACGGGTGGGCGGTTCGCTAGAACGCGATGCCGATGTTGACGTTGCCGACGATCAGCGAGTCGGTGCCGCTGGTGACACCCTCGTCGTCGGTGATCTGGCCGCCGCCGCTGGTCTCGAGCGAGATCCGCTCGTACGACAGCTGACCGCGGACGTAGAGGTTCGCCGGCAGCGGGATCTGGAACGAGCCCTCGAGGCCGATGCCGCTGGCGCCGACCGGGCCGAACCAGTCGACCGAGGCGAGGTCGCCGGCGTCGAGCACGGTGAAGTAGCGGGCGCCGAACCCGACCAGCGCGTGATCGGTGATCGCGAGATCGAGGTGGGCGCTCGCCCCCAGGTAGGAGTACTTGGTGTCGGGGACCTCGAAGTCCGGCGAGGCGTCGACGATCTCGAAGGTCTGGTTGCCGTAGAACGCGCCGCCCTCGATCGTGACCAGGCTGCTCAGCGGGGCGCGGTAGTGCACGCCGAGCTCCCAGCCGTTCTGGTTGACCACGTACTCCTCGATCGTGTCGATGTTGTCGAACTCGACCGTCGAGCCCGCCGAGTGGTGGAGCGACCCGGTGAACCCGACGCCCGACAGCACGCCGTCGATCCGCTTGGTCGGGAACGGATAGATCGCGGCGTTGACCTGGAACCCGCGGGTCGAGACCCCGGCGAACTGGGTCACGTTGGCGTCGGGGTTCGCGTTCCAGATCAGGCTGCGCGAGCCGATGTAGCCGCCGGCGTCGACCATCGCGATCGGCGTCTTCTGCGGCACGTGCTCGGCCCGGGCGCCCAGGACCTGCTTGCGCTCGTCGGCGCCGGGCGGGAACAGGACCTCGATGTCGTGGATCTCGGGATCGGCGGTCGAGACCTCGACCGGCCGGGCGTCGTGCGCCGGCTCGGCGGCGGCGGTGGGCTCGGCCTTGTCGGCCTTGTCGGCCTTGTCGGCCTTGTCGGCCTTGTCGGCCTTGTCGGCCTTGCCGGCCTTGCCGACCGGGGCGTCGTCGTCGATCGTCGCGCGGTGGCCGCGGACGCGCGGTGCGTCGTCGTCCGCCGGCGGGTGCGACGGTCCGAGCTTCTTGACGTCGATGGTCGGCAGCCCGGGCGGCGGCTCGTTGTGGCCGGTGTGGATCCAGTCGAGGACCTCATCGAGGCTGGTGCGGAGCTCGCGCGAGCTCTCGGTCGAGATCCCGGTCCTGGGGTCGAGCCGGACCGAGATCGTGTCGAACTCGCGGCCATTGTCCGCCTCGCGGACGACGATGTTGAGGACCTTGCGCCGGCCCTCGTCCTGGATCCAGCCGTCGATCACGGCGTCGACCCCGGCCTGCTTGGCGGCGCGCGACCACTGCGCCGGGCCGTGGGCCTGCTGTCCGGCGGCGATCCGCGCCTGCTCCCAGCGGCTGGTGGCGACGACGTCGTACTGCTCGCCGAGCACCGACAGCACCGAGCTGCGGCCGACGTCGGCGAGCTGGCGCGGCCCGTCGAAGTCGAGCACGACCACGCGGCGCGGGCGGGCGTCGGCGGTCGGGACGGCCGCACAGAGGGCAACACAGACGGCCGCACAGACGGCAGCCGCGGTGAAGGCGAAGCGAGAGGCGGTGGTGATCGGAGACATGGGCTGGGTTCCTCGGGTGGGGGCCGGTCTGGGCGTGGCCGTGGGGAGCGGAGCTACTGGCACTGCCAGTTGCAGCTGGTGTCCTTGTTGTTGCTGATCACCGCGGTGGTCGGGTGCTGGGTGCAGCGATCGACCTCGATCGCGCGGCAGGTCACCAGGTTCGGGTTGTTGGTGATCGTGATCGCGCCGACCAGCTGGAGGTGCTTGAGCGCGCCGAGGTCGGTCAGCGCCTGGTTGTGCGTGATCGTCAGGCTCTGATCGATCAGCTTGATGCCGGTGAACCCGGCGAGGTTGGCAAGCGCGGGGTTGCCGTCGATCGTCACGCTGCCGGTGACGCGGTACAGCGAGCCCATCGCGCCGAGCGAGGTCAGCGCGGTGTTGTTGCGGACCGCGAGATCGCCGTTGATCGTGGTCGCCGGGAACGCGGGCAGCGCCGCGAGCCGCGGGTTGTCGGCGATCTCGACGTGGCCGGCGGTGGCGAGCCGCGCCAGGTCGATCGCCGCCAGCTGGGCGTTGTTCGACACGGTGAGCGCGCCGGTCAGCTTGGTCAGGTTGCCGAGCGGGATCCGGGGCAGCACGGGGTTGCCGGTGATCGCGATGTCGCCGTTGACCTCCGCGAGCTTCGGATCGTCGAGCCCGAGTGGATCGAGCGAGGTCAGCGCGGTGTTGCCGTCGATCAGGATGCCGGTCGAGGCGATCTCGAACGACAGCTGCTTCAGATCGGTCAGCCGGGCGTTGCCGGTGACGGTCAGCTTGCCGAAGATGCCGAGCGGCCGCTTCGTATCGATCGCCGTGATCGCGGTGTGATCGAGATCGAGCTCGTCGACCGAGTTGATCTCGTTCAGGCCCGCGAGGCTGGTGATCGCCTGGCCCTGCAGCGTGAGCTTGCCGTAGATGTCGTAGCACCCGGTCCTGGGCAGCGCGGTCATGTCGGCCGCGCTGCGGATCGCGACGTCCTTCTCGATCTTCGTGCACGGCCGATCGCTCTGCGTCGGGGTGGCGTCGCGGCCCGGCTTGCGGGAGTCGCCGACCTGACCGACGCAGGCCGCGAGGCCGGTGACGGAGACGATCAGCGCAGCGACGCGAGTGGCGAGGCGAGTGGCGAGGCGAGTGGGGATTCGCGTGGTGAGTCGCATGGGCGTCTCCAGGTGGAGCAGGGTGCGTGCCAGAGGATTCGATACGTGACTACTCGTGGTTGCAGGCGCTCGGGTCGCTCGGGTCGGGGTCGGCGTCCGCACGATGTCAACCGCGGGATGCATCGCTAGTCCTCGCGTCCCGCGCGGTCGTTGCGATCCGTGTGGCGGTCCGGACGCCGCGCGCGCTCGGCGCGCTCCGAACTGGCGCGCTCCGAACTGGCGCGCTCCGAACTGCCGCCGCCGCGGACGTGGATCCGGTAGGCATCGAGCAGCGTGCCGCTCAGGTACTGGAGCTGGGCGACCGCGACGCGGTAGTCGACGACGGCGCGGCCGCGGCGCAGCTCGGCCTCGATCAGCTGGGTCTGGCGCTGCATCACCTGATAGTTGTTGGTGCGACCGGCGACGAAGTTGGCGCGCTCGGCCTGCTCGTTGGCGTCGGCGAACGCGATCGCCTTGTCGGCGAGCGCGACCCGGGTCCGCCCGCTCTGCAGCGCCTTGACCGACGACACGACCTGGGCGTCGATTTGGCGCTCGAGGTCGACGCGGTCGATCTCGAGGCGGTGGCGCCTGGCGAGCGCGGCGTCGTGCGCCGACCTGGCCGCGCCCGACAGCTCGAACGACATGGTCACGCCGGCGACGACCTGGTAGCCGAAGCCGTTGCTACTGTCGCCGCCGAGGCCCGAGAACGCCGCGCTCGTGGTGTCGCCGGTGCCGAGCACGGCGCCCGACAGGGTGAGATCGATCTGCGGCAGCATCGCGTTGTGGGCGACCGCGACGTCGACCTCGGCGGACTTCCTCTCGAGCATCACGGTCGCGAGCTGGCGGTTGATCTTGTGGCTCTGGGCGAGCACCGCGTCGACGCTCCACTCCTGCTTGTCGAGCTCGAGCGGGTCGCTGGGCCGGACCAGGATGTCGCGGCGGCCGATCTCGAGGCCGGCCTTGCGGCGCAGCTGGAGCGACTGCTTCTCGAGCTCGAGCTTGGCCGCGAGCAGGGCCTCGTCGCGCAGCGCGATCTCGTAGTTGACCGCGTCGAGCGACGACGCCGCGACCGTGCCGGCGCGGATCTGCTGGCGCGTCGTGCGCTCCTGCTCCCGCGCGAGCTGGAGCGACTCGGCCCGCTTGTCGACCTCGTACGCGGCGTAGGCGAGCTCCCAGTACGCGCCGACCAGGTCGCGGATCATCTCCTCGGCGGCGAGCTGCGCCTTGAGCGTGGCCTCGGCCGCGGCGAGGTCGGCCTTGCGCTCGGAGGCGAGCGCGACGTCGGAGCCCAGGCCGCGTGCCAGCGGCTGCTTGAGCGTGACGCGCGCGGTCGCCTGATCCTGGCAGAAGATGTCGACGTTCTCGCCGCACTCGCTCTGCTGCATCTGGGCCTGGGCGAGGACCTCACCGGTGATGTTGAGCTCGCGGCGCTCGTGGCTGAGCCCGAGCTCGACGGCGAGGTTGCCGCCGGTCGGCAGGTTGCGCCCGAGGCCGAGCGTGCCGGTGACCTTGTCGTCCGAGATCGTCGCGAGCGGCTCGAGCCGGTTGTCCGGCGTGTCGGCGCCGATCGCGTCGCGCTGGTAGTTGGCGCTCGCCGACAGGATCCACGACTGATCCTTGCGGGCGGCGCCGGCTGCGCCCTGGGCGATGTCGCGATCGGTGCGGGCGCGCGCGATGTCCGGAGACAGCCGGACCGCTACCTCTATGATGTCGTCGAGCTTGAACAGCGCGACGCCCCTCGCCTCCGGACCATCGCCGTCATCGGCCGGCTCGGCGCCGGGATCGGCGGCCGGGGCCGCGGCCGGTGCCGATGACGACGTGCCGGGCTGTGAGCGGCCGCGCGGCTGAGCCGTTGCGGGGACCGTGGTGACGACCGTGGTGAAGACCGTGGTGACCGCGGCGACCAGGCAGGTGAAACGGTTCATGGAACGGTGGCCAGAGCAGTCGCCATGCCATGCGTAACCTCGCTGTCTACCTCGGGATCCAGGCTGCGTTCCCCCAGGGACTCGACTACCTCGGGTTACGGATCGCGCCCCCACCCCCCATCGCGGCCCGCGGCCGCACGTGTGAATCCGCGAGTTGGCGGCGCTGCCACCCGTGGTCTTCGGCTTGCACTTTCGGCCCACCATGCGACCGAGCCACGACGCACCGGAAGCCCCCACGCACCTGCGTGCGGGAGATCTGCCGGCGGGCCTCCTCGATCATCTCGGTCCTCTCGATCCGAGCCGGCGCGATCGGACGTCGCGCCCCGCCGGCCCGGCCGGCCCGGCCAGCCAGCACTCGGCGTCCGCGTCCGCATCGCGGACCCGGCAGCACAGCGAGGGCGAGCCCGCGCGGCTGCCGGCGATCCCGCAGATCCCGGCCGAGGATGATCACAGCATTGTATCGGCGAGCCGCTCGGTCCGCGGCTGGCACGGTGCCGCGCCGCGCCTGCGCACCGAGCCGGCCAGCATGGCCCCACCGCCGGGCCGCCGGCCCCGCAGCACGCCGAGCTCCGGCTCACTGCAGCCGCAGCCGCCGCGGGCCACGCCGACGTCGCAGCCGCCGCGGGCCACGCCGACGCCGCAGCCGGCGCGGGCTACGCCGACGCCGCTGCAGCGCCCCGTGCCGCAGCCGGCCCACGCCACCGCCACGCCGCCGCGATCGATGCCGCAGCCGGCGCGGGCCACGCCGACGCCGCTGCAGCGCCCCGTGCCCCAGCCGGCCCAGCCGGCCCACGCCACCGCCACGCCGCCGCGCTCGATGCCGCAGCCGGCCCACGCCACCGCCACGCCGCTGCAGCGCCCCGTGCCGCAGCCGGCCGCGCCGCAGCCGGCGCACGCCACCGCCACGCCGCCGCGGTCGATGCCCGCCGTCGCATCGGCCGCACCGCAGCCGCCCGCGTCCGCCTCGGCCGCGCAGCCGCTGCCGCCGCCGCCGTTCGTGCAGCCGCCGCAGCAGCCCCCGGTCGCCCCGGCCGCGGCCCCCGCGGGCTTCGGCATCGGCGCGATCGACCCGATGGCGATCCCGACGCCGCCCGAGCTCGCCGGGCCGATCTACAGCCACATCCGCCGGCTCGCGCTCCAGGCCGACCTCGCGGGCGCCGACCGCGTGCTGCGCGATGCGCTCGCCGAGCTCACGGCCTCGCTGTCGTGCGCGATCGTCTATCCCGGCCAGGACGGTCTGTGGACGCTCGGCGCCGACGACGAGATCCCGCGCGATGCCCAGCCGCTGGTCGCGATCGCCACCGCGCGCCGTGCCGTGATCGCCAGCCACCTCGCGATGATCCCGGTGCTCACCACCACCGAGGCCGTCGCGGTCATCACGCTGACCCGCAACCCGCGCCAGCCGGGCTATCAGATCGTCGAGCAGATCGCGATGGTCGCGCTCGCCCGCGAGGCCGCGCCGATCCTGCACCACCTCGCGGTGCAGCACCTGCAGCGCGCCAGCGAGATCCAGGCCGACAAGGGCTCGCTGTACCGCGGCGAGGCGCTCGAGGCCCACCGCACCCGCGGCCAGGAGGGCCAGCTGGTCCAGCTGTCGCCGGCCTGGGTCAAGCGCGCCTATCCGATCCTCGTGGTCGCGCTGCTCGCCGCGATCGGCTTCGCCGTGTTCGTCAAGGTGCCGACCTACTCGACCGGCACCGCGGTCGTGGTGTTCGAGGGCTCGACCTCGGTCACCGCGACCGCGAGCGGCACGGTCGACAAGGTGTTCGTCAAGGAGAACGAGGCGGTCAAGAAGGGCGACGCGCTGGTCCGGCTGAACTCTCCCGAGGAGGCGTCCCAGCTCGTCGCCTCCGAGACCGAGTGGCGCGATCTCCAGATCCAGTTCCTGTTCGATCAGACCGACGAGCAGATCCGCAAGTCGCTGGCGAGCGCGGCGACCAACCGCGACCACGCGCTCGCCCGGATCGAGGCCCGCACGATCCGCGCGCCGCGCGATGGCGTGGTCACCAACCTCCACGTCAAGGAGGGCGTCGCGGTCCAGCTCGGCGGCTACGTCATGCAGATCACCGACGAGAACAGCGAGATCGAGGTGCTCGCGTTCCTGCCGAGCAGGGACAGCCCGCGGATCCGCCAGACCATGGGCCTGCAGCTCGAGCTCGACGGCTACACCAAGGCCCGCGTGATCGGCGCGATCACCCACGTCCAGCCCGACGCGGTCAGCGGCACCGAGGCCGCCAAGCTCGCCGGCGACATGCTGGTCGAGTCGATCGCCAAGGAGCTGTCGGCCGGCACCTGGATCACGGTGCGCGCCCGGCTGCCCGAGCGCACGTTCAAGACCGAGCACAACACCTATCACTACCACCACGGCATGCACGCCAAGGTCGAGGTCAAGATCCAGTCCAAGCCGTTCGTCGTCACGCTCCTGCCCGCGCTCGAGAAGTACCTGCCCGACTGACGCGCCCCTCCCCGCCCGGCCGGCGCCCACCGGCCGACGCGGTTCGTTCTCCCCGCCATCGCCCGCCATCGCCCGCCATCGCCCGAAGGGACTCACCACCCATGGCAAGCACCAGGAACAAGCACATCGCCGACGGCTTCCCCGCGCTCCAGAAGCTCGGCTTCTCCGTCGGCAAGCGCGCCGTGCCGTTCGTCCAGCAGCTCGAGTGGACCGACTGCGGCGCCGCCTCGCTCTGCATGGTCATGGCCTACTACGGCCGCGAGCCCAAGCTCGCCGAGGTCCGCGACGCGATGGGCATCGGCCGCGACGGCGTGTCGGCCAAGGCGATCCTCGACACCGCCGAGCGCTACGGCCTGACCGGCCGCGGCATCAAGGTCGATGTCTCGCAGGTCAAGCTGGTCAAGACCGGCACGATCCTGCACTGGGAGTTCAACCACTTCGTCGTGTTCGATCGCGTCGTCCCCGGTGGCGTCCGGATCGTCGACCCGGCGACCGGGCCGCGCGACGTGCCGCTCGATCAGTTCGGCAAGGCGTTCACCGGCGTCGCGATCGAGCTGATCCCGACCGACCGGTTCACCAAGACCAAGCGCGAGAAGGGCCGGCTGACCCGCTACGTCCAGGAGCTGATGTCCGAGCGCGGGCTGTTCTCGAAGATCATCGTGGTCTCGCTCGCGCTGCGGCTGATCGCGCTCGCGCTGCCGCTGATCACCGGCATGATCATCGACCGGGTCGTGCCGCGCGCCGACTACGACCTGCTCTACGTCTGCCTGGCGACGATCGGCGGGATGACGGCCTTCAACCTGATCTCCGATGTCGTCCGCATGCACCTGCTGCTCCACCTGCGGATCGCGCTCGATACCCGGATGACGCTCGGGTTCCTCGATCACATGGTGTCGTTGCCCTACGCGTTCTTCCAGCGCCGCTCGACCGGCGACCTGATGATGCGGGTCGACTCCAACAGCACGGTCCGCGAGATCGTGACCAGCAAGTCGATGTCGGCGGTGATCGACGGCGTGTTCGTGCTGCTCTACGCCGCGGTGATCTTCTACGTCAGCCCGATGCTCGGCGTGATCACGATCGCGATGTCGGCGGCCGAGGCGCTGGTGTTTCTGTGCGCGCGGCCGACCTACCACCGGCTGCTCGCCGCCGACCTCGACAAGCAGGCCAAGACCCACAGCTACATGGTGCAGATGCTCGGCGGCATGGAGACGCTCAAGTGCGCCGGCGCCGAGCGGCTCGGGGTCGAGAAGTGGTCCAACCTCTACACCGACGAGCTCAACGTCAAGATGCGGCGCGCGCGCGCCAGCGCCTACGTCGACGGCATCCGCGGCGCGGTCGCCTCGCTCGGCCCGCTGCTGATCCTGACGATCGGCGCGACCAGCGTCATGACCGGCAAGATGTCGCTCGGGATGATGCTGGCGATGAACTCGCTGGCGACCAGCCTGTTCGGCCCGCTGTCGCAGCTGGTGTCGAGCGCGCTCGAGCTCCAGCTGGTCAAGGGCCACATGGACCGGATCGACGACGTGCTGCAGACCCCGCTCGAGCAGGACCGCGACGCGGTGGCCGTGCCGCCCCGGCTGCGCGGCCATGTCTCGGTCAAGAACCTGTCGTTCAAGTACGGCGACCAGGCGCCGCTCGTGGTCCAGGACGTGTCGCTCGAGATCACCCCGGGCATGAGCGTCGCGCTGGTCGGGCCCAGCGGCTCGGGCAAGAGCACGCTGCTCAACATCCTCGCGGGGCTCTACAAGCCGGTCACCGGCGCGGTCACCTACGACGGCAAGCTGCTGCACGACATGGACGTGCGCGCGGTGCGCCAGCAGATCGGCATCGTGCCGCAGCACCCGTTCATCTTCGGTGGCACGCTGCGCGAGAACGTCGCGCTGACCGCGCCCGGCGCCCAGCTCGATCGCATCGTCGCCGCGTGCAAGGTGTCGTGCCTGCACGACGACATCACCGAGATGCCGATGGGCTACGACACGGTGATCTCCGACGGCGGCGGCTCGCTGTCCGGCGGCCAGCGCCAGCGCGTCGCGATCTCCCGCGCGGTGATCCGGAACCCGAGCCTGATGCTGCTCGACGAGGCGACCAGCGCGCTCGACAACGCGACCGAGAAGCGCGTGATCGAGAACCTCGAGCGCCAGCGCTGCACCCGGATCACCGTCGCCCACCGGCTGTCGACCGTCCGCAACTCCGACCTGATCGTCGTGATGGACAAGGGCCGGATCATCGAGCAGGGCACCCACGACCAGCTACTCGCGACGGGCGGGCTGTACGCGCGCCTGGTCGCTGCCTCGCAGAACCCGATCACCACGGAGCTTCCCCATGATGCGATCTCTCCTGGCAGCGCTTCTCGTCACAGCGTGCGGAGCCCCCATCCCCATGCCCACCGGGCCTGACCCCACCGAGGTGACCGCCGCCCGCGCCATCAAGGCGCCGCCGCCGGCCGCCGAGTTCACCGGCGTCGTGACCTCGCGCAAGTCGAGCGTGATCTCGTCGCAGGTCCAGGCGCCGCTGGTCAAGCTCAACGTCCACGCCGGCCAGCTGATCAAGGCCGGCGACGTGGTCGCGCAGCTCGACGAGACCGAGCTCAAGACCCGGCTCGAGCAGGCCCGGAGCAACGAGCAGTCGGCGCAGATGGAGGCGGGCTCGTTCGGCGCCCAGGTGTCCGCGCTGCGTCAGAAGGCCGACGCCTCCGCCCACCTCCACAAGCTGCGGATCGAGCCTGCGATGGCGGTCTCCACCGCGCTCGCCGATCTGCGCCAGGCGGCAGCCCAGGCGGCGGCGGCCGCCGCCAAGGCCGCCAGCGCCCGCGCCGCCCGCGAGCAGGCCGAGAAGGACCTGGCCAAGGCGCAGATCTTCTCGCCGCTGACCGGCATCGTCACCAACATCAAGGCCCGCGAGGGCGAGGTCCCCCAGGTCGGCACGCCGCTGGCGCGGGTGTTCGACCCCTCCGACCTGATCATCCGGTTCGCGGTGCCGCGCGAGCACCGCGGCGAGCTCCAGCTCGGCCAGCGCGTCGAGCTCGCCGTCGAGGGCAACGCGCGGCCGGTGTGGGCGACGGTCACCAACATCTCGGGAGCGCAAGAGCCCCCGATCAATTTCACCGTGGTCGAGGCGGACATCGATGACACCAGGCTCGCGCCGGGCGAGCTCACGGTGGCCTCGGTCGGACGCGTTCGGATCGCCGATGCACGAGGAGCCAAGCGATGAGCGTGATACAAACATCTGTAGACGTGGTCGACGGGAACCATCTCGAGACTCCCACCTGGGTCACCTCGTTCGCGGGGTTGCCGCGCACGGTCAACGTCCGGCGCTGCCGGCTCGAGGTCGTCGCCGGCCCCGACGCCGGCAAGTCGATCGAGCTCGCCCAGCCGAGCATCATG
Organism: Kofleriaceae bacterium; assembly: GCA_036403075.1. Classification (GTDB taxonomy): domain Bacteria; phylum Myxococcota_A; class Polyangia; order Haliangiales; family Haliangiaceae; genus JABFXX01. Next base: position 7,219 of record DASWRS010000504.1, on the reverse strand, counting down.
ATCGGCCGCACCGGCGCCGACCTCACCGTCAACGATCCCAAGGTCTCCGGCCTGCACTGCGAGCTCCGCCTCCAGGCCGACGGCTACCGGATCCGCGACCTCGGGTCGACCAACGGCACGCACGTCAAGGGCGTCCGCATCGTCGACGGCTTCATCCCGCCGGGCGCCACGATCCAGATCGGCAAGAGCGCGATCGTGTTCGATCCGCTCGACGACTCCGTGCAGGTCCCGCTGTGGCACGAGTCCCGGCTCCACGGCCTGATCGGCGGCAGCGCGGCGATGCGCCACCTGTTCGACCTGATCAACCGCTTCGCCCAGTCCGACGCCACGGTGCTGATCCAGGGCGAGACCGGCGCCGGCAAGGAGGGCGTCGCCGACGCGATCCACCAGTGCTCGCCGCGCCGCGACGGCCCGTTCGTCGTGCTCGACTGCTCGGCGATCCCCGAGCAGCTGTTCGAGGACCAGATCTTCGGCCACGAGCAGGGCGCGTTCACCGGCGCCGGCCGCGCGACGATCGGCGTGTTCGAGGCCGCCCACGGCGGCACGCTGTTCCTCGACGAGATCGGCGAGCTGCCGCTCGACGTCCAGTCCAAGCTGCTCCGCGCCGTCGAGACCCGCAAGGTCCGCCGCATCGGCTCGACCAAGGTCATCGCCTCCGATGTCCGCATCATCGCCGCCACCAACCGCGACCTCGCCACCGAGGTCAACCGCGGCACCTTCCGCTCCGACCTGTTCTACCGGCTCAGCGTCGCCAAGCTGGCAGTCCCTTCGCTGCGCGAGCGCCGCGAGGACATCCCGCTGCTGGTCGAGCACTTCCTGCGCCAGCTGGTCGCGACCCACGGCGACCCGCGCCTGCCCGACGACTTCGCCGCGCGCGCCCAGCGCCACGCCTGGCCCGGCAACGTCCGCGAGCTGCGCAACGCCGTCGAGCGCGCCGTGCTCCTGCCCAACCACCCGACCCTCGGCTTCGACGCGCCGCCGAAGAAGGACACCCAGTTCGGCGAGGTCGACATCGACGTGCCGTTCAAGGTCGCCAAGCAGAAGCTGGTCGACGAGTTCGATCGCCGCTACCTCGAGGCCCTGCTCGAGGCCCACGACAACAACATCTCCGCCGCGGCCCGCGCCGCCGGCATCGAGCGGATGTCGATCTACAAGATGATCCGCCGCCTCGGCCTCGACAAGACCGAGGCCCGCAACGGCGACGACGACGACGGCGAGGACTCGACCGACCACCGCTAGAGCAAGCGGCCCGGCACCGGGGCGCTCGCGCTGTTGTTGGCCGGGTTGGGATCGCCGGCGTCCGAGCTGACGGTCGCCGAGAGCGTGGTCGGCAGGGGCAGCGGCACGATGACGAACGACACGGCCGGCGCTTGCGCACCCGCGGCGAGCAGCGGGCGCGTGCAGTCGAGGTCACCGGAGACGATCGCGCACGACCATCCCGTGCCGCCAAACGACGACAGGACGAGGCCGGTCGGCAGATCGATGTGGAGCTTGACGTTGGGAGCAGCGACGGGCCCGAGGTTGGTCACGCGGACCGCATAGGTCACGAGCAACGATTGCGAGATCTGGACCTTCAGGTCCGTACAGGCCGCGGATCCGGGACAGGGGTCGCACGCGTCGCCGATGCCATCCCCGTCGGCGTCGGCCTGATTGGGGTTGGCGACGTTGGGGCAGTTGTCGGCGGCGCCGCAGACGAGGTCGTGGTCGGGATCATGGTCGTCGACCGCGAGGCTGACATCATCGATCAGGTGGCCGTCGCCGCCGAGATCGTCCAGCTCCATTGACGCGATCCCGCCGACACTGAACGTGAGGCGGGCCGTGGTCGTATGCAGCGTTCGCTCCTCGAGGAAGCCGCCGCCGGCATCGAACGTCCGGACCGCCACGCGCGGGTCGGGCACGGCATTGGTGTCGACCGCGAACAGGCTGAGGGTGTCGGTGGTCGTCGGTTGACCACAGGCATCGACGAACCTTGCGGTCGTGATCACCCCTGGCGGCAAGCCGTTTGACGTATTGATGGCCAGGTAGAAGTCTCCGGAGTCGGTCGGGAAGGCACCGACCATGGCGTCGTTGACGATGCGCACGATCGCATTGGCGGGGGCGGAGAAGATCACGCCCTGCGCCTGGAACTGGTTCGTGATCACCGTGCCGGCGGGCAGCCCGGACTCGTCGAAGGTAATCGTGTGAGGATTGACCGCCAGCTGCTCTACGCCAGGCGATTTGTTCCATTCCGGATCATTTCCGCAAGCTGACAACGGTGCAGCAATCAGGAGCAGTCCGTAGAGCGGAAAATTCCCATCTCGATTCAAAATCCTCATATCTCCCCCTTGTGTGTGTATCGGATTGCTAGGTGCGCCTGTTACAGAGGGTCTGTCAAGCACGTGCCACCCCGACGATCGAATTCCATGCGACCTTCCGCGTCATCGACGCTGTCGCTCCGGATGCCGGTCTCGCGTCATTCATCGACAACGTGCTCGAATGCGCGGTGAAAGCGCGTGATTGGCGTTCTGGCCGACAGGTGAGCGCGCACGACACACAAGCTGCGTTTCGCTGGTGCGCAGCCAGAACGGCCCGCGGGCGTTGGCCGCGACATGCGCGCAGGGTGCTGCGCGTGTAAGCGTGCCCACCGTCGGGGACGGACGCGCTTCCCGCTCACTCCAGTGCAAGCGAGCGCGCAACGGATTGCGGCGCGACCGTGATCCGGAACTGCCGTGCGGGGTCGATGACCAGCCGTGCACTGTCAGGCGACACCACAGGAACCGTGGATGATCGTTGGCGAGCACCAGACCTCGATGCCAAACGCTGGCCGACGATGGCAGCTTCGCGCCGAGCCGTGGGCCAGCGGCGACCAGGCGGTGCTCGGTGCGCCCGGGCTCGCGCTGCTCGGTACCGGGCTGCACTTCATCGACGAGCTCGCCGGAGTGGTCGTCGCGTGTGCAAGCGCCGTGCTCGCACCGCTGGCAGTCATCGACGGGTGAGTGGGTCAGCGCTTGGCGATGTGCCCGGCGCCGCCCACGTCCTGCTTGAGCTCGGGTGGATCGCCGCGATAGTTCAGCTGCGCGGCGCCGTGGACGTGCGCATCGAGCGCCTTCGACACCGCGACGTCGGCCTCGCTGCCGCCCGACACCGTCACGCTGGCGCGCTCGACAGCGAGCTTGTCGAGGTCGGCATCCGACGCACCCGCGACCTCGACCGTGAGCTCGTGAAGCGCGCCGTCCGCGCGCAGCTTGGAGGCGCCGCCGAGCACGAGCTTGAGGTTGTCGCCGCGCACGTCGTGCAGCACGACGCTGCTCGCCCCCGACACCGCGACCTCGGTGACCCGCGGCACCGCGATCCGGATCACGAGCGGCACCTTGGGCCGCAGCTCCTTGCCGTTGCGGATCTCGAGGCGGTCGCCGTGGATCTCGGTGGTGATCAGCGGAACCAGGTTGTCGTCGCCGGAGATCTCGACGCGCGGCTCGGGCGCGATCCCGATGTCGACGGTGATCGCGCCGGAGACCGCGATCGCGGTGAAGCCGCTCGCCGGTCTCAGCTCGGTCTTGGGCTGCCCGCTGCCCGCCACACCGCTGAACCCACCGAAGCTACATCCCGCGAGCACGACCAGCACACATGTCTTCATACGGCGATGCTAGCGTACTTGTCATAGATCCCAACCCCCTGCCGCTCAATGCCCAGGTGCGACGACGGAAGCAGACGCTCGTTGTCGCGGCTGGCAGGGCCCGACCACGGCTCGTGTCACCAGGTGCGCACCGGCGCGTTCCGCGGTACGTCCTGAGCCATGCGCCGTCGGGCTTTCGCAGACCCCAAGACCGACTTCGTGTTCCAGCGGATCTTCGGCAGCGAGGATCACAAGCCTGTCCTGATCGGCTTCCTGAACGACCTGCTCGAGCTCGACGACGCGCATCGCATCCGGTCGGTCTCGCTCCTGCCGCTCGAACAGCGGCCCAAGCTCAGCGAGCTTCCGTACTCGATCATCGACGTCAAGTGCGTGGATGTTTGCGGAACGACCTACGTGGTCGAGATCCAGGTGCTCAACGTCGAGGCGTTCGAGAAGCCGGTCATGTACAACGTCGCCAAGGCGTACACCAACCAGCTCAGCGCCGGGCAGGCGTACCCCCACGTCGACGACGTCATCGGAATCAGCATCTGCGACTTCGAGCTGTGGCCGCGCAGCAAGGGCTTCGAGGTACCGATGCTGAGCCGATGGCGAATGCAGGAGCAGAACACCGACACGCCGGGACTGCCTCAGCTGCAGCTGGTGTTCCTCGAAGTCCCCAAGTACGACGCCACCCGGCCGCCCCAGAGGTTGGTCGACAAGTGGGCCTACTTCTTCCGCGAAGCCGAGAACCTGACGGCGATCCCGGATGCGCTGGCGCATCCTCCGGTGCTCGACGCGCTGGAGCTGGCACGGAAGGCGCGCTTCACCACCGCCGAGTGGGACGCTTACATTGCCGCGGGGATGGCGATCCAGAATGCGCGTGGTGCGCTGTCGCTGGCTTACCGCGAAGGCTTCGAGAAGGGCGAGACGGCTCACAAGCAGGGACTCAGGCTAGCGATCGAGCCGCTCTGCGATGCGCTTCGCATCGACTTGTCCGCAGAGCGTACGCGAGAGCTCGAGGCACTCGACGTCACCGGGCTCCAGTCGCTCCTGGCCACGCTCCGTGCCCAGCGGCGCTGGCCCTGATCAGTGGCGGCCGATGATCCGGGGAAGAGCACGCATTTCTCGGCGAGGTGGAACGCGAGGTCTTCGTAGCTGAACCATTCATCTGCTTGATCACGAACGCCCGCAGGACTTGCTCGCCACTCATGCCGTTACGCCCGCGGTCGGGATCGATACCACCGGCGAGCAGGTCAGACTGCACCCACTTCGCGAACTCCGGATGCGCATCGAGGATCGCGCGGACGGCCTGGAGCTCGCGAACGTGCTCGTGGCCGAATGGAGCTGGAACTAGCGACAGCTTATCGCGTACACTGTGGCGCATCGGGGACCTCTGGTCGTGTGGACGTCAAGCACCCGCAAGACCCGAGGAACCCGATGCTCTATTCGTCGGAAATTTCGCCTTTCGGCTCGCGCCGTTACGCGATTTGGGACGGGAACTAGCTACCTCAAACATATGAGAGCAAGGCGTCCACTGGCCCAGGTGGGATAATGCGGTCAGCGTGATCAAAGACCGGGGCGGCACCTGCGACAGAAAATGCTTTGAGAACCAGCCTCTTCGCGTCCGAGACACCCTCGACGAGAGAATCGTTCTCACGCCTCATTTCTGCGAGGTACTTCCTGGCAATCTCCTCGCCAACACGGTCGACGAATGCGGGCAGTACCACGACTCTGCGCACCTTGCTTGTTCCGATTGAAAGACGCGAAAGAGTCCGCGGAACACTCTCTAGATGACGACGCCCATGCTTTTCGACTGGCACAACACACAAAGCGCAATGCGGGGCGATAGGAAGTGCAAAAGCTATGGCGTGGCCTGAAAGGCACCCATCATCACGGTACACTACCGGAAAGCAGCCATTGCCAGGAACAAACAGGGGAGCCGCCTCGGAGCCGATCGTCGCGAGACTTAGGTCATACTCCTCCCGAAAGGCAGCGACGAGGGTGTCGATCTGATCCATAGATCGTCGCGCGAGTTCGAGCAGATGCTCGCGCGAGCCAAGATCGTCCTGGGCCTTCCTGCGAGCGCCCTGGAGCCAGACCATCAAGGTTGCGGCGCGATAGAACTCCCAGTCATCTAGGGCATTGGCGTCTCCGTTGACGATGCGTCGCCGTCGGGCAGCCAGCGGCGTTTCTATCACGCTGTTTAGCCAGGTTTCTACCTCTTGAGGGTTGAGCCTGTCCTCGGTAAACAAGAGCCTTGAAGGGGCTTCCTCAAAGGATCCGGTATCGAAATCAAAGTAGCGGAGATAGCGCTGCTCCATCGGACGCCGCCGCGAGGCCGTTTCCCACGGTTTCGTCAGAAAGCGTGTCACATAGTGACAGTTTCGGGTCTCATTACGAGCCGTCCGCATTAGATGCCCGTTTAGCATGCTGGGACGATGACGCAATCACGCGACGGGAGCGGGGATCTTCACCTACTCCATGCATGGGATGACCGGGATGCCGCGCATTGGAGACCGATGCCACGGCCGGCTGATCGCGCCGGGCGCGTGCAGCTCGTCGGGTGCGAACATGGTCACGGTATTCGTCCAGCGTCATGGTCGAGGCGGTGCCGGCCTCGACTTCAGCTGCCCGGCGTTCGCTCTCCTCGTCCCATGCCTCGGCTGCGTCGGCATCATGTTCGCTGTCCAGGCCGCGGATCAACTCGAGCGTCGCCCCCATGAGCGTGAAACTTAGCAGGTGATCGAGTCGAACACGTCAGCCGTGCTCGGCCGAGTTCGGCATGATCGAGGGCCCACGACGACGACATCTCCGTCGCGGCCCACGTCGCATCGAAGCGCATGTCGACGAAGTTTTTCGGGACCTACTCGGCCAAGCTCAAGGCATGGTTCGACGCGGGCGAGCACCTCAAGTGAGCAACCGGGCGCGCTGGAGCCTGGCGCTCTGCCTGGGCGCGGTGCTCGGATGCGCGGCACCGCCGCAGGACCACGTCGCCATGATGCACAGACAGCCGGATGTCCTTCTGCAGCTGATCCCGCCGCGCGGCTCCGAGCCGCTGCCGCCCGAGCTGGCCACGGCCGAAGCGCAGTTTGCCCGGGCGAAGGCCGACTACGAGGCGCGGCGCTTCGCCGACGCGGCACGGGGCTTCCTCGAGGCCGCACGCGCGCTGCGGCTCGGTGGCCCGTATGCGGATGGCTTCACCGGCAACCGGCGGATCTGCTACCGCAACGCCGCGTCGGCGTTCTCTGCAGCCGGCGACATCGCGGGCGGTCGAGCGGCGCTGGCCGCAGCGGGGCGCGAAGATCCAGCCTGCGCCGACACGCTGAGCGAGCTGCAGGCCGGCCTCGCTCCGCTGTGAGCGTCGCGTCGCGCGATCAGGGGCGGGGAGCGCCCCGCAGCACGCGGCAGCGGCCGAGACGGCGGCTCGACGGCCGGCGCGCAGACTGGCAAGCTCGCGGCGATGTCCGAGCTCCCTGCAGGCGTGTTCGTCGTCCCGGCGCAGGATCGCGTGGTGTTTGGCCGGCCGGCCGATGTGGCGGTCGTCGCCGAGGCCGACCGGCACCAGGCGCAGCGGATCTTCGTCGTGTCGACGCGATCGCTCGCGCGGCTCGAGGCCGGGCCGCT
>DASWRS010000503.1:0-1742 GCA_036403075.1 Kofleriaceae bacterium | reverse complement strand
GCGGCCAGCGCGGCGCCCAGGCGCGGGTTGAGATACGTCTCGCCCACCGCGGCGCGGCGGACCGCCTCGACGAGCTCGCTGTCGGCCGCCTCCTTGAGCACGTAGCCCGTGGCGCCGGCGCGCAGCGCGTGGCGGGCGAACTCCGGGTCCTCCTGCATCGTGAGCACCACCACACGAGTGCCCGGCGAGGCCTGCGCGACCTTCGGGATCGCCTGGAGCGATGTGAGCTCACCGGGCATGTTGAGGTCCAGCACGAGGACCGCCGGCTTGTGGCCGAGCACGGTGCGCAGCGCGCTCTCGGCGTCAGCCGCCTCGGAGACGACGCGCAGGCCGCCCGCCTGGTCGAGCAGGAGACGGAGACCCGAGCGGACCACCGCGTGGTCATCGGCGAGGACGATGGTGATCTCGGCGGCGTCGGTCATGGCCGCCGCGAAACATCTCAGAGTCGAGCGGTCCGGGCACGACGGCGCCCCGCGCCGACGATGTCGGGCGGGGCGTGTCCTAGCGACGGCTGAGGATGAGTCAGCCGACCGTCGCCGCTGCTTGCGTGGCCGACCAGCGCGACTCGGGAGCCGTGGCCGGGCGCCGCAGCGCGATCAGCGTGAGCACGAGGAACCCCACGCCGACGAGGAGGAGGGCGAAGCCCATGACGATGGCGAACAGGGCGGTGCTCTCCGCGAAGTACGCGGTGTTCAGGGCGGTGGTGAGCGCGGTCTCGGTGACCCAGATCTGACGCGCCGGGTTGCTGACGGGCTTGGTCGTCTTGGGGTCGATCGCAGCGAGCTTCGCGTCGCTCGTAGGCTTGCCGGCCTTGTCGAGGAACTGCCCCATCTGCGAGTAGGTCTGGCCGCCGGTCGCCTCGAGGGTGTGCTTGCGCATCACCTTGGCGAAGGCCTGCGCCTTGGCGCCGGTGTCGACCTTCTGGCCGGGGATGCTCGAGTCCGGAGTGCCGACGATCTGCTCGCGGGCAAGGTTGCTGCGGACCTGGTCGCGGCCGCTGAAGCCGGTGGCGACTGCGCCGATGCCGAAAACGATCAACGCGATGCTGGCGGCGATGCCGCCGTAGCGAAAGAGCTTGCTCATGGTGTCCTCCTCGTGGTTCATCTGATGGATCCAGGCTGTCAGCGGTAAGCAGACGGCGCATCCGGCACGCGCACCGATCCGGGCTGCGGGAAACCCGCAGCCTCGCGGGGAGCCGGGCCCGCCGAGCCACCCGTTTGCACGGCGCCCCTTTGCGGTCCGGCGGGGAGAGGCGCTACTTGCGGACCGCGAAGGCGAGCTTCTGGCCGGCGGCGTAGTGGCCGGGCATCGGCGTCCTCGACGTGGACGGGCTCGCCTTCCCGCGCACCTTCGTCGTGGTCACCGCGGCGTACCGCCGCCCGACCGCCGAGGTGCGCGAGCTCATCGAGCACATCCAAGACTACGCGCGCATCTGGCTGCGCTGACCCGCCGCAGCGCCGCGAAGGTCGTCGATGCGCGCCGTGAAGAACCGCAGGCGGGCGCGTTCGCCCACGGATCCACCCATCGCGCTGGATCCGGGTCCGTGGTTTGCCGCAGCCCGGGCCGCACAGGCTGCGGATGGCACCCGGCGGGCCACGATTTACGGTCGGTCCCATGACTACCACGCCCCTTCAAGTCCTCGTCGCCGGCGGCGGAGTCGCAGGCGTCGAAGCGCTGCTCACGCTGCGCGCGCTCGCCGGCGACCGGGTCGAACTCACCCTCGCCGACGCTCAGCCGGACTT
>DASWRS010000502.1:0-4890 GCA_036403075.1 Kofleriaceae bacterium | reverse complement strand
GAGCGGCGAGCCGCGCGCAGGTATCCGGCGCCGCGTCCCAGTGGATGACGACCTCCTCGCATTGCGCGACGATCGGCTGGTAGCTCGGGTTGAACATCAGCTGCGCGAACACGTGCTCGAACAGCTTGCTCGGCCCGGCCGGACCGTCCGCCATGCGCGGGAAGTGCGGCAGGTGCGCGAGCCGCGCGCCGCAGCCGCGCTCGAGCAGCCCGCTCACCCGATCGCCGAGCCTGGGCCGCGGATCGGGCAGGTTCGTGAACAGGTGATGCGACGAGCGCGGCCGCATCGCCGCGGTGTCGAGCGTCGCGTGGACCAGCGCCGCGAGGTGGTCGATCTGCTTGGCGAACCGGTCGAGGCTGCTCGGTCCATCGTCGGTCGTGCGCAGCTCGTCGACCCGATCGGCGAGCCGGCGCCCGGCGTAGTGGAAGTACGGCTCGTCGAGCTGGCGCTTGGTGCAGCGCTGGCTGACCTCGCGCGTGGCCTCGGCGGGGGCGCACGAGCCCAGGCTCCTGGTGAAGCCGAGCTTGTAGGCGCGCTCGACGAGCTTGCAGCCCTGGCTCGGCCTGGGCTCGCGCTTGGGCTCGGCGGGCTTGCAGTAGTCGATGGTCGATGGATCGAACCGGGACGGCGTCTCGCGCAGCAGCGCCACCGCGCGGTTGTCCAGGCCGATCAGCGCGATGCCGAGCACGATCGCGACGTACAGCCCGTGGATCACGCGCGGCGGAAGCTCGGCGACGTCGACGAACCCGGCGCGGCCGACGAGGAGCGAGCGGCCGCGTGCCCCGAGCAGCGAGGTCTCGTCGGCAAACCGCAGCTTCTCGCCGAACCGCAGGTACGAGTGACTGCGCTCGCCGAGCCTCCAGTACACGAACACCAGGGTGCCGGCGAGCACCGCGAAGCCGCCGGCGAGGAACGTCACCCACGGGCTCAGCTGGGCCCAGTAGTCCGGGCGAAACCGCTCCATGCCCCACATCGTGGCGACGGTGCCGGCGAGTAGCGCGGCCGCCGTGACCGAGCGCGCACCGAGGGCTCGCCCGACCTCGCCGGGCCCCTCGGATCGGTGACGCCGGGCTGGCTTCATTCCGGCTTCACCGCGCTGGTGACCTGGTCCTCGATCGTGATCCGCCGGTTCCGGGTCTTGGCCTCGGAGATCGCCTGGGCCTGCGCGGGCGTGAGCGTGCCGGTGAACAGCGGGACCTCGCGGGCGGGCGTGTTGTCGGCGTGGGTGCACAGCACCGCGTGGTCCGCGATCTCCGGCCCGTACTTCTGGATCTCCTTGTAGACGGTGAGCGCCCGCTGGAAGCCGAGCACGTAGTTGTCGTCCTTCTTGCCGTCGCTGTCGGTGTGGCCGTGGATCACGAGCACGCGCCGGGTCAGGCCGCCGGTCTCGAACGACAGGACCTCGCCGGTATCATCCTTGAACAGCCTCGCGAAGACTTCCTCGCCCTGCGGCGCCAGCTTGGTCCGGCCGGACCCGAACAGCACGTCGCCGGGCAAGGTCACCTCGTGCAGCGTGGTGTCGCCGAGCGTCTTGCTGGCGCCGCTCCGCCGGGCGTGCGCCTGGCTGATCGACCACAGGATCACGAAGAACATCATGATCTGCGTCATCAGATCGATGTAGACGACTGGCCAGATGTCGAACTTCGGCCTGGCGCGGCGCAGGACGTACTTCACGACCGGACCTCGATGATCGCCTTGTTGTCGATCAGCACCTGCAGCGCGCGGCAGAACGTCTCGAAGTCGTAGTCGAGCGCCTTGAGCCGCTGATCGAAGCGCGAGGCGATGATCTTGTACAGCGCCGCGAGCAGGACGCCGTACAGCGTGCACTTGAGCGCGAGCGCGAGCTGCGGCGACAGGAACTCGACCGTGACCTCGGCGCCGAGGCCCTCGAACATGCCGATCAGGCCGATGATCGTCGCGATCAGCCCGAACATCGGCATCGCGGTCGCCACGAACTCGAGGTGCGAGCTCGAGTGGTCGTAGAGCTCGTGGCACTGCACGTAGTACTCGTGCGCGATGTACTCGGCGTACTCGAAGTTGGGGTTCTTCTCGAGCAGCGTGTGGATGTCGCGGGCGAGCGGGTTGTCGGGCAGCTTGACCGTCATGCCCTTGACCAGCGGCCCGGCCTTGACGTTGCCCTCGGCGTCGCGCCGGATCATCAGGTTCCGGCGCAGCGGCACGAGCGTCTCCTGCAGGTACGCGGCGGCCGGGATCACGTGCTTGCTCGAGAAGAAGATCGTGAACGAGGTCAGGAACAGCTTGGCGAGCTCGCTGCCGGTCACGTAGACCAGCAGCGCGAACGACATGATCAGCATCGCGACGAAGTAGTTCTCGGTCACGAAGAACACGCAGGCGACCAGGAACAGCGCGGCGAAGCCCACCAGCCCGAGCACGCCCGCGCCGGCGGCGGACTTGTTGATCGCGAGGGTCGCCTTGCTGACCGTCGGCATGAACAGCGACGACGACTCGTCGGTCTTATCTCGGTCTGGTTTCGCCATCGACTGGGCCTTTCTTGACATCGCGGTCCTGCGCGTTCATCCGCTCGACGTAGATCGTGTGGTAGGCGATCGACCGCTTCACCGCGATGCCGGCCGCGACCAGCAACGCCGCGATCACGGCGCCCGCGGCGACCCGGCGTGCGAGCACGCCCCGGCGATCGACGATCGGCTCGGCGAAGAACTGTGACAGCCAGGTGAGCCGGGCGCGGATCGCGCGCGGGGCTCTGGCGTCCGGATCGGACACCTTGGCCAGGATCCGGATCGAGATCTCGTGCAGGCGCGCCGGGCGGGCCCGCGCGGTCAAGAGCTCGGTGTCCTTGGTCCAGGTGTAGTAGAGGTACTGGATCAGGTGGTGGCGCGCGAAGTTGAGCGCGGCGTAGCCATCGGCTAGCCGGGCGCGGGCCCGCGAGGTCAGGCGGGCGACGCGGCGGCCGAGCGCCAGCCGCAGGGTCGCGAGCTGGGTCTCGTTGCGGCGCACCGCGCCGAGCTCGTGGACCAGGGCGCCGAACAAGAGATCTTTGTCGCTCCGATCGGTCGCGTCGTGTTCCTCATCAGGATCTGGCGCGAACCAGGGATAGTGCTCGGACAAAAGCTCGCGCACGATCGCGAGGTCCTGTGGATTGTCGGAGATCAGCGGCACGAGCTGGCCCGGCGCGGGCGTCACGTAGCCGAGCAGCGTCGCGGCCTGACCGAGCGGCTTGCGCTGGACTCCCGGATAGCTCGGCCGGTGCTTGCGGCCGCGGACGTCGTGCGGCGCTGGCGCGGCGCCGGGCGATCTGGCGCCGGGGCTCGGGCCGATGCGGGCGCTGGTCCAGTCCGGCCACAGCGCCGGCTTGTCGTCGGGCTTGTCATCGAGCAGCGGCCCCATCGCCATCACCAGCAGCTCGCGATCGATCACGATGCGCACGTGGGTCGCGCCGCCGCCATACGACACGACGCCGTCGAGCTGCTTGCCGGGCAGGAACACCACCTTGGCGAGCAGCCGGGGATCGAGATCCCAGCCGGTGCGCCGCACGTAGCCCATCAGGTAATCGCCGATCTCGCGCGACCACGGAGTGTGTTGCGACGCCGCGCCCTCGACGATCCGGCGATCGAGCCGCGCCGCGAGGCACTCGACCCACGACGCGAACCCGAGCCGCGCGAGCCACACGACCGCCGGCGCGAGCACCAGGTAGATCCACTGCGGCGCGATCGCGAGCGACGCCCCGAGCCACGCGACGAGCACGACCAGCGGCGCGTTGCCGATCGCGAGCACGGCGAGCCGCTCGAGCGCGGCGACACACCAGGTCGACAGGAACCGGCCGAGCTCGCGCTGCGGCACGCGCTCGAGGCCCTCGAGCGGCGGAAATGCCGTGCGCACCACGAGCACGAGGAACGCGCCCCAGCCGAGCCCGCCGATCCCGGCGATCAGCGGCGCCCACGCGGTGACGAGCTCGCCGAGGGTCTGGGGATCGAGCGCGAGCACCGCGGCCAGTCCCGCCGCGATCACCACCACGACGCGACGCGCCGAGCGCATCGCGACGATGGTCGCCGGCGCTTCCCCGGTCACCAGCGCGAGCGCGAACGGCAGGACCAGGAGCGCGAGCACGCCGAGCATGATCTCGAGCGCACGCGCGCTCCACGCAGCGCCGGCCGTGCGGGCGGTGGCCGGTTCGCGCGCGCGCAGGTACGGCTTCTGATCGAGCAGCCCGCCGTGCTTGAGCACGACATGAAACGCATCGCGGGTCGCGTGCTCGAGCGCGACCAGGCTCTGGTAGCGGCCGATCGCGATCGTCCCGGCCTCGAGCCGCGCCGGCGTCCAGGTCTGGAACAGCTCGTACGCGATCGCGTCGTCCGCGACCGATCCGAACAGCACGATATCGACGCCGGCGCCGCGGTACGTGCGCAGCCGGCACGCGCGATCCGGGCCGCAGGCACCGAGCGCGACGTCCTGCTTGGCGACCGTGCCGAGGCGTTCGAAGCCGGCGAGCTCGCGCGTGATCGTCTGCTCGAAGCTGCTCGCGAACCACGCCGGGACCCCCGGCACCGGCGCGAGATCGATCACGACGCTCGCCGCGACGTGGGGTGCGTCGTCGGGCGATCCGGAGGGCCGCGGCGCAGCGAGTGCGATGGAGGGCACCAGCAGTGCGACGGCAAGCGACGAGCAAGCCCTCACGATCGCATGGTACTAGAACTCGATGAACGACAGTACCCGGGAGCCGCGGAGACGCGAGACCGAGGTGCGACTTGTGGCGTCACCCGCCGACATCACGACTGCGAGGTCTTGCGATGACCCGCGCGCCGCGGCCCGAGTGCAGGATCCGGACACCGCGACGGCGATCACGCACCCGCGCGAGAGCTGGCGGCGATGACCTCGCCCGTGCTCCAGCTCGAAGCCAGCCTCGATCCGGCG
>DASWRS010000501.1:0-10052 GCA_036403075.1 Kofleriaceae bacterium | reverse complement strand
TCCAAGGGCCTCCTCCAGGACTTCGGCGAGATGCGCGTCGTCGACACGCCGATCACGGAGCTCGGCTTCGCCGGCGTCGGCGTCGGCGCCGCGATGGTCGGCCTGCGCCCGATCATCGAGTTCATGACCTTCAACTTCTCGCTGGTCGCGATCGATCAGATCATCAACAACGCCGCGAAGATCTACCAGATGAGCGGCGGGCAGTTCAACGTGCCGATCGTGTTCCGCGGCCCGGGCGGCCCCGCCGTCCAGGTCGGCTCGCAGCACAGCCAGGCGCTCGAGAGCTTCTACGCCCACGTCCCCGGCCTCAAGGTCGTGATGCCATCGACGGCGCTCGACGCCAAGGGCCTGCTCAAGACCGCGATCCGCGACGATAACCCGGTCGTGTTCATCGAGGGCGAGACGCTCTACAACACCACCTGGGAGGTGCCCGATGGCGAGCTGCTCTTGCCGATCGGCCAGGCCGACGTCAAGCGCGCCGGCAACGACATCACGCTGATCGCGTGGTCGAAGATGGTGTGGACCTGCCTCGACGCCGCCAAGCAGCTCGCGGAAGACGGCATCGACTGCGAGGTCATCGACATCCGCACGCTGCGGCCGCTCGACGTCGAGACCCTCGCGGCCTCGGTCAAGAAGACCGGGCGCTGCGTCGTCGTCGAGATCGGCTGGCCGGTCGCCGGGTTCGGCGCCGAGATCGCCTACCAGATCCAGCGCCACTGCATGGACGCGCTCGACGCGCCGATCGAGCGCGTCACCAGCGACGACGTGCCGATGCCGTACGCCAAGAACCTCGAGGACGAGGTCCAGCCGCAAGTCAAGGACGTGGTCGCCGCGGTCAAGCGCGCGCTGTACCTGTCCGAAGAGGAATAGCCCGACATGGCCCAGATCATCGGTTTGCCGAAGCTGTCACCGACGATGGAGGAAGGTGTCCTCGTCCGGTGGGTCAAGAAGGAGGGCGACAAGGTGTCGCCCGGAGACCTGGTCGCCGAGGTCGAGACCGACAAGGCGAACATGGACTTCAACATCGAGGACGAGGGCGTGCTGCTCAAGTTCCTCGTCAAGGAAGGCGATACGGTCAAGCTCGGCGCGCCGGTGGCGATCATCGGCAAGGCCGGCGAGGACATCACCGCGCTGGTCGAGCAGGCCAGGGCCAGCGGGACGGCGCCGGCGCAGGCCCAGGCCAAGCCGGAGGCCAGACCCGAGGCCAGACCCGACGCCAAGGCCGAGGCGAAAACCGACGCCAGGCCGGCGGCCCGGCCGGAACCCGCGGCGCGGCCCCAGGCCCGGGCCGAGGCACGCGCGCCGGGCAAGGCCGACGCGGCCCAGGCGGCGTCCAGCACGGCGCAGGGCGCGGAGGACTCCGCCAACGCGCCCGCAGCCCGCAGGGAGCCGCGCGAGGCGACCCGGCCCGAGCAGGATCAGGGCGGCAAGGCGGCTGTCCGCCCACCGACGAGGCCGGCGGCGAGCCCCGCCGCCGCCAAGCCCGTGACCGCGGCTCCCGCCGGGGGTGGCCGGCTGCTCGCCTCGCCGCTCGCCAAGACGCTCGCGATCGAGCTCGGCATCGACCTCCGGCAGGTCAGCGGCACGGGCCCCGGCGGCCGGATCGTCGAGCGCGACGTCCGCGCGGTGGCCGAGGGCGACGCCGACCAGCACAACGGCCATGCCAGCCCCCAGGCCCACGAGGCCCACGAGGCCCACGATGCGGCCGACGCGCCCGAAGCCCACGACGCGCCCGAAGCCCACCAAGCCCACGGCGATGCCGCGGCCGAAGCCGGCGCGGGCCAGGCGGCCGCGAGCTCGCAGGCGCTCGCCGTTCGACCCGCGCGCGGCGCCCCGCAGGACAGCGACGGCGACTGGGACGACGTCCCGGCGTCGAACATGCGCAAGCGGATCGCGAGCCGGCTGACCGAGGCCAAGCGCGACGTACCGCACATCTACCTGATGCGCGAGCTCGACGCGGCGCCGCTGCTCGCGTACCGCCAGCGCCTCAACGACCTGCTCGGCGACAAGCCCGGCGCGCTCAAGATCTCGGTCAACGACCTCGTGATCAAGGCGGTCGCGCTCGCGCTGCGCCGGATGCCGGAGTGCAACGCGTCGTGGCAGGGCGACGCGATCCGCAGCTTCCACCGCGTCCACATCGGCGTCGCGGTCGCGATCCCCGAGGGCCTGGTCACGCCCGTGGTGCGCGACGCCGACGCCAAGGGCATTGGCTCGATCGCCGCCGAGGTCAAGGACCTCGCCGACCGCGCCCGCCGGCGCGCGCTCAAGGTCCACGAGATCAACGGCTCGACGTTCAGCGTGTCCAACCTCGGCATGTTCGGCATCGAGCGGTTCACCGCGATCATCAACCCGCCCGAGGCCGGTATCCTCGCGGTCGGCGCGATCCGCGACGTCGCCGTGGTCGACAAGGGCAACGTCGTCGCCGGCAAGCGGATGACCGTGTCGATGTCGTGCGATCACCGCGTGATCGACGGCGCGCTCGGCGCGCGTTGGCTGACCGTGCTCGCCGAGCTGATCGAGAAACCCGAGTCGCTCGCGCTGTGATCCAGGGCGCCGCCGAGGAAGTTTATGGCTGATGCGGATGGCTATGACGTCGTGGTGATCGGCTCGGGGCCCGGCGGCTATGTCGCGGCGATCCGCTGCGCGCAGCTCGGGCTCCGGACCGCGTGCGTCGAGCGCGAGAACCTCGGCGGGATCTGCCTCAACTGGGGCTGCATCCCAACCAAGGCGCTGCTGCGCTCGGCCGAGGTCCTCGAGACCTTCCACCGCGCCAAGGAGTTCGGGATCATCGCTGGCGAGGTCCGCGCCGACTTCCCCGCGATGATCCAGCGCAGCCGCGCGATCGCCGACAAGGTCAGCAAGGGCGTGGGCTTTCTGTTCCGCAAGAACAAGATCGCGCACCTCGCCGGCACCGCGACGCTCCTGCCGCGCACCGGGCCGTGGAAGCCGCACCGGGTCCAGATCGACGCGACCGGCGGCCGCTCGGTGATCGAGGCCAAGCACGTCATCCTCGCGACCGGCGCGCGCGCCAAGTCGCTGCCCGGGATCGCGATCGACGGCGAGCGCATCATCGAGTACCGCAAGGCGATGACCCTGGCGTCGCAGCCGGCGTCGATGATCGTGCTCGGCGCCGGCGCGATCGGCGTCGAGTTCGCATCGTTCTACCGCGCGCTCGGCGTCGAGGTCACGATCGTCGAGTTCCTGCCGCGGATCGTGCCCAACGAGGACGCCGAGATCTCCAGGGAGCTGTCGCGCGCGTTCGAGCGCCGCGGCATCCAGCTCCTGGTCGGGCACAAGCTGACCTCGGCGAAGAACGCCGGCGACCACGTCGCGATCACCGCCGAGCCCACCGCCGGCGGCGAGGCCCGCGCGCTCCGCGCCGACATCCTGCTGGTCGCCGTCGGGGTCGCCGCCAACGTCGAGAACCTCGGCCTCGAGGCCCACTCGATCGCGCTCGACCGCGGCTTCATCAAGGTCGACGCCGAGAACCGCTGCGGCGACGGCCTCTGGGCGATCGGCGACGTGATCGGCCGGGGCCTGGCCCACGTCGCGTCCGCCGAGGGCGTGTTCGTCGCCGAGAAGATCGCCGGCGTCCACGCGCCCGAGATCCACTACGACGCGATCCCGGCCTGCACCTACTGCCACCCCGAGGTTGCCTCGGTCGGCCTCACCGAGGACAAGGCGCGGGCCCAGAACATCCCGATCAAGGTCGGCAAGATGCCGTTCCGCGCGCTCGCCAAGGCGACCGCGGCCGGCGACCCCAACGGGTTCGTCAAGGTGATCTGGCACGCCGAGACCGGCGCCCTGGTCGGCGCCCACCTGATCGGCCCCGCGGTCACCGACCTGATCGCCGAATTTACCCTGGCCAAGACCACCGAGGTCAACGCCGAGAGCCTGGCCTACACCATCCACGCCCACCCGACGTTCGCCGAGGCGCTGCGGATCGCGACCGAGGACGCCCTCGGCCACGCCGTGGACCTGTAGCGCTGCTCGCGCCGGGCCGATCGCCGTGGACCGGATCGATTTCCGCGACGCGATCCAGGCGTCCGACGCGGACTAGCCGTCGCCGGCGGGCCGCTCCGATCGGCTGACCGGCCGGGCATGCCGGCGTGTTACCTTCGTCCGAGGTCGCACGTGGCCAGCCGGCTGAGCTCTGAACACTGGAAGCAGCTCGCTCCGTATCTGGATCGCGCCTTCGAGCTCGGCGACGACGATCGTGAGCCGTGGCTGGTGGCGCTGCGCCGCGACGAGCCGTCGATCGCGCGCGATCTCGAGGCGCTGCTCGAGCGCCATCGCCTGTTCGACGCCGAGGGCGTCCCGGCCGGAAGCCCGGCCCCGGCGCCGCCCTTGGCCCCCGCCCGCGCGACCTTCGCCGGCCAGACCCTGGGCGCCTACACGCTGCTGGCGCCGCTCGGCCAGGGCGGCATGGGCAGCGTCTGGCTGGCCGAGCGCAGCGACGGGCGGTTCCACGGCCGGGCCGCGATCAAGCTGCTCAACGCGCGCCTGGTGGGCCAGGGCAGCGAGGCGCGGTTCCGGCGGGAGGGCAGCATCCTGGCCCGGCTCCGCCATCCCCACATCGCGCACCTGATCGATGCCGGGGTGTCTCCCTCCGGCCAGCCCTACCTCGTGCTGGAGCACGTCGACGGGCACCGCATCGACCGCTACTGCGACGATCGCGAGCTCGGCGTCGAGGCGCGCGTCCGCCTGTTCCTGGAGGTGCTCGCTGCCCTCAGCCACGCCCACGCCAGGCTGGTCGTGCACCGCGACCTCAAGCCATCCAACGTGATGGTCGACGCGACCGGCCGGGTCAAGCTCCTCGACTTCGGCATCGCCAAGCTCCTCGAGATCGCACCCGGCGAGGTGACGGCCCTGACCCGCGACGGCCCCCAGGCGTTGACGCCGCGGTACGCCGCGCCCGAGCAGCTGACCGGCGGCGACATCACCACCGCGACCGACGTCTACGCGATGGGCGCACTGCTCCACGTGATCCTGACCGGGCGCCACCCCGCCGGCAGCGTCACCCGCGCGCCCGCCGATCTGATCCGGACGATCGTCGACACCGAGCCGGCGCGGCTGTCCGAGGCGGTGGCGAGCGAAGCGACGCCCGAAGCGACAGCTGAAGCGACGCCCGAAGCGATGGCCGACGCGACGCCCGAGGTCGTGGCGACGCGACGTGCGACCACGCCGCGGAAGCTGCACGCGGCGCTGCGCGGCGACCTCGACCACATCGTGGCCAAGGCGCTCAAGAAGGCCGCCGCGGAGCGCTACCCGTCGGCCGATGCGATGGCCGACGATCTTCGCCGCCACCTCGAGCTCCGCCCGGTGCGCGCGCGGGCCGATTCGTTCGGCTATCGCACCCGGAGGTTCGCGGCGCGCAACCGGGCGGCCGTGGGCGCGGCGCTGATCGTCGTCGCGGCGCTCGTGACCGGGACCGGCGTCGCGGTCTGGCAGGCCCGGACCGCCGAGCGCCAGCGCGACCGGGCGCTGGTCCAGCTGTCCCGCGCCGAGGCCACCAGCGATCTCGCCGGCTTCCTCCTGTCCGAGGCCACGCCGTCGGCGGGACGGCCGGTCACCAGCGCCGAGCTCCTGGCCCGCGGCGAGGCGCTGGTCGAGCGCCGGTTCGCCGGCGAGCCGGCGCTCCAGGCCCACATGCTGCTGATGCTGTCGGAGCGTTATCACGACAACGACCAGTTCGACCGCTGGCAGGCGACGGTCGACCGTGCGTTCGCGCTGTCGCGCACCAGCGCCGACATCGGTCTGCGGTCGCGGGCGGCGTGCGGCAAGGCGGCCGCGATCGACGACCGCGGCAACGTCCGAGACTCGGACACGCTGCTCGCGGCGGCGCTGCGCGATCTGGCGGCCCAGCCCGATGCGGCGACCGACGCGGCGGCCGACGAGGCGTACTGCCGGGTCTGCGAGGCCAACATGGCCAACCGGCGCGGCGCCGCTCCCAGGCGGTGAGCACCGCCGCGACCGGCCGGCCGCTCCCCCCTCGCCTTCGGGGGGCGTCCGGGGTATCGATCATCAGATGGCTGACACCGACTCGCGGCTTCACCTGCCCGTCATCGACGCCGCGGCTGCGCCGGCGCCGCGCCGCCGCCACCCGGAGTGGATCCGCGCGACGCTGCCGAGCAAGCCGGCGTACTTCGAGCTGCGCGCGATGGTCAAGGAGCTCCAGCTCCACACCGTGTGCGAGAGCGCGAGCTGCCCGAACATCGGCGAGTGCTGGACCCGCCGCGCGCTCACCATCATGATCCTCGGCGACATCTGCACCCGGTCGTGCCGGTTCTGCGACGTCACGACCGGCCGGCCGCTGCCGCCCGATCCCGACGAGCCGCGCCGCGTTGCCGAGATGCTCGGCCGGATCTATCGCAGCTCCGGTCTCGACCACACCGTGATCACCTGCGTCGACCGCGACGACCTGCCCGACTTCGGCGCCGCGCACTGGGCCGAGACGATCCGCCAGGTCAAGGCGGCGTGCCCCGAGATGACGCTCGAGGTCCTCGCCGGCGACTTCAAGGGCAAGACCGAGCTGGTCGACATCGTGCTCGACGCCGATCCCGCCGTGTTCGCCCACAACCTCGAGACCGTGCCGCGGCTGTCGCGCGCGGTCCGCGTCCAGGCGAGCTATCCGCGCAGCTACAAGATCCTCGAGCACGCCCGCAAGCGCGACGCGGTCACCAAGACCGGCCTGATGCTCGGCCTGGGCGAGACCCGGGACGAGGTCGAGGAGGTGCTGCGCGACGTCGCGCGGCTCGGCGTCGACATCGTCACGCTCGGCCAGTACCTCGCGCCGAGCAAGCAGCACCTGGCAATCGAGCGCTACCTGCCGCCGGCCGAGTTCGTCGAGCTCGAGCAGTACGCGCGCGATCAGGGCATCACCCACGTGGTCGCCGGGCCGCTGGTGCGCTCGAGCTACCACGCCGACGGCCAGGCCCAGCTGGTCCGCGACCTGCGCGCCGCCAAGCACGTCGTGCGCTGAGGCGGATCGCCGCCTCGGTTCCGCCGGGCCGCACCGTTCGCCGGCCGAGCCGAGATGGGTGACGAGATGGCCGATAAGATCGCAAGGTTGCAAGAAAGCGCCGCGCTCGCCGAAGCGCCGGCCCGGACCGGCAACCACGCGTGCGATCGCACCGGCGCCCGCACGCGGTTCGCCGCCGCCGCCAACGACCGTGTGCCGACCGTCCGCACCAACGCGCTGCGCGGTCTTGCCGCAGCACAGTGACGCCCCGGGGCGGCCGCCCGGCCGCGCCAGCCCGCGCGACGGACGCTATGCTCGGCGGGTGAACATCACCGTAGTAGGCGCCGGGGTGATCGGGCTCTCGACCGCGCTGACGCTCGAGGAGCACGGCCACATCGTCCGCGTGATCGCGGCGGCGACCGGCGAGGCGATCACCTCGTCCGTCGCCGGCGCGTGCTGGTTTCCGTACCGCGCGGGCCCGCCCGACCGCGTCGCCGCGTGGGCAGCGGCGACCCGGCGCTGGCTCGATACGGTAGCTGCCGATCCGAGCTGCGGCGTCACGCCGATCACCGGCTACGAGATCACTGCCGAGGATGGGCTCGATCCGCCGCGCCCGTGGTGGGCCGCGCATATCGAGGTCAGCCGGGCGCCGGCGCCGGTGACCGGCGCACCGCTGGCCTGGCGCTACGCGTCGGCAGGCATCGAGCCGGCGAGGTTCCTGCCGTGGCTGACCGGCCGGCTGCACGGGCCGATCGAGCACCGCGCCGTCACCGATCTCGACCGCGAGCCCGGCGACCTCGTGGTCAACTGCGCCGGCCTGGCCGCGCGCGAGCTCGCCGGCGACCCCGCGCTGACGCCGCTGTTCGGCCAGGTCGTGATCACCGAGGTCGGCGGCGTCGATCAATCGATCACCGTCACCGACGAGCGCGACCCCGACGCGCTGTTCTACGTGGTGCCGCGCCGCGACGAGCTCGTGCTCGGCGGCTGCTCGCGGCCGTGGCCGCCGGGGACGCCGCCGGTGGTCGATCCCGAGGTCACGCGCCGGATCCTGGCGCAGGCCGCCGCGCTCGGCATCGCGGTCGGCGAGGTCAAGCGCGTGCGCGCCGGGCTCCGGCCGTACCGCCCCGAGGTCCGGCTCGAGCGCGCCGGCCGCATCATCCACAACTACGGCCACGGCGGCGCCGGCTACACGCTGAGCCGCGGCTGCGCCGAGCACGTCGCCCGGCTGGTCGCCTGAGCCGGCGAGTGTTCGAGCCGGCAGGCGCCGGTCAGATCCGGATCACGCCGCCGACGTAGAGCCCGGCCGCGGCCGCCGCGAGCACGACCATCACGACGAGGATCACCAGCGGCAGCTTCGAGCTCAGCCGCTCGGACGAGATGCTGCGGCCGGTGGCCGTCTGGACCAGCGACGGATCCTTCTCGGTCGCCGGCACGCCGCGCGGCCCCGAGCCGTCCGGGTGGCGCTCGAGCTCGAGCGCCCGCGCCTTGCCCGACGGCCGGTCGCCGACGATGCTCCGCCCGCCGCTCTCGAGCTTGCCCCGGCGCTCCTCCTCGCGGACCGACAGCATCGTCGGATCATCGTCGCCGACCCGCGCCGGCTTCTGGCTCTCGATCGCCAGCGGCCGGGCGAGCATCTTGTCGTCGATCGCGGTCAGCTCGTTCGAGTCGCTGGCCAGGATCGGCACCGGCGCCCGCGCCGGCACGCCGCGCGGCTCGTGCATCCGCGGCGGGACCTTGTCGTGCGGCTGCTCCTCCATGGCGAGGATCGCGGGATGGACCAGGCCCTGGGTCAGGCAGCGGTCCCAGGCCTCGCGCAGCGCCTGCTCGGCCTCCGAGGCGTCCTTGAACCGAGCGCGGTCGGACGGCTGCAGCGCCGTCATCGTCACGCTGGCGAGCGGCTCGGGGATCGACGGGTCGTGGCGCGTCGGCGCCGGCGCGTTGCCCTGCACGACATAGCCGTTGGTGGTCTTGGTATCCGGGCCCTCGTAGGGGATCCGGCCGGACAGGAGCTCGTAGAACACCGCGCCCCACGCGAACACGTCGGCCTGCGGTGTGTAGCGGCCCTCGCGGATCGCCTCGGGCGGCGAGTACCCGGGCGTGCCCATGAAGATGCCGACCTGGGTCAGGTCGGAGTCGGGCATCCGCGCGATGCCGAAATCGGCGAGCTTCCAGCGGTTGTCCCCGGCGTGCAGCACGTTGGCCGGCTTGACGTCGCGGTGCACGATGCGCTGGCGGTGGGCGAACGACAGCGCCGACGCCAGGTCGAGCGCGACCTGGACGCCGCGCGCGAGCGGGAACCGCACGCGATCGAGCCGGTCGGCCAGCGACTCGCCCGGCAAGTACTCGAGCACCATGAACGGCGCGCCGGTGTCCTCGTCGACCCCGACGTCGAAGATCGTGACGATCGCGGGGTGCTGCATCTTGGCCGCGGCCTTGGCCTCTCGCTGGAACCGCTCGAGGAACGCCGAGCGCACCCGCCGGCCCTGGCCCTGCGGCGACATGATCGTCTTGACCGCGACGACCCGATCCAGCAACGGATCGCGCGCCTTGTAGACCACGCCCATCGCGCCCTTGCCGATGGTCTTGATGACCTCGTACCGGCCGATCCGCTGCCGGCCCTCTTCCCCGGTAAATTGCAGCCCGGGCGGGGGCTCGCCGCGCAATCGCGTATTGGTTCGCGGACGCGCTTCTTCGGCCATCGCAGCCGAAAAACTCTAACACGACCGCAGCGATAACAGGCAACTACACAGAAACACGTTGACCTTCGGTCCACGGTTCCTGTTCCGCCTCGATCGATAGGGGGCGTTCCCGCCCCCTCTAGCCCGGCGAAGCCGGGCCATTCACCCCTCCGCGCGTCGCGTCGCGCGATCGAGCGCGTCGCACCCGGCAATTTCGAGCGACCCGCCGGCCCTGCGACGATGTCTAGCCCCGGAGCTCCGAGGTCGGGCGTTGGGTCCGGCTCGAGCCGGGGACCTTCGACCCCGGCGGGACCGAGGTGGTGACGAACGCATTTCCCCCGATCACGGAGCCGTTCCCGATCACGGTATCGCCGCCGAGGATGGTCGCGTTGGCATAGATGACCACGTTGTCC
>DASWRS010000500.1:0-7118 GCA_036403075.1 Kofleriaceae bacterium | reverse complement strand
CGCGGATGGGTGTCGGGACCGCGCCCGCCGAATCACCACCGGCGCCTGCGCGAACCGCCCTTGGTATGTGCGGAGCAAGGCCTGCCAATCCAGGTCACGGTCGCGGCCCCCGACCCCATCCGCTCGCGGGCGCCCCCGGCGAGTCGCGTTGACGCCTCGCGATCGCGGCTCGACGGAGCCTCGGCCTCGCCTCGCGTCGCGTCGCGTCGCCTCGCCCCGCTTCCCGATCGCGGCTCGACGGAGCCTCGCGATCGCGGCTCGCGTCGCCTCGCCTCGCCCCGCTTCGCGAACGCGGCTCGACGGAGCCTCGGCCTCGGCCTCGCGATCGCGGCTCGACGGAGCCTCGACGGAGCCTCGCGAACGCGTCACGACGGAGCCTCGGCGGAGCCTCGCGAACGCGGCTCGACGGAGCCTCGCGATCGCGGCTCGATGGAGCCTCGACGGCGCCTCGCGAACGCGTCACGACGGCGCCTCGCGGGTCGTTCCGGCTCGACATGGGAGAGCTGATCTAGTCGTTCGAGCCGAGCAGGGTGACCGCGGCGTCGCCGATCGAGCGGCGCAGCGCCTTGATCGCGTCGGCGGTGCCGTGGCGGGTCGGGTGCACGCGGTTGGTGAGCAGGGCCACCCAGCGGCGGCGCGGTAGATCGAGCCACAGCGACGTGCCGGTGAAGCCGGTGTGGCCGACCGCGCCGGTGCGCGGCCAGCGGTCGCCGGCGTGGGAGACGCCGGGCACCGGGGACGGCGTGTCCCAGCCGAGCCGCCACGTGGCGCCGGGGATCGGCGCGTGTTCGAGGAAGCGGCGCACGACGTCGGGGCGCCAGCGGCCGCGCGCGTGGCCGGCCGCGGTGTCGACCAGCGCGGCGGCAAAGGCGGCGACGTCGCCGATCGCGGCGAATAGCCCGGCGTGGCCGCATACACCGCCGCCGAAGTACGCGTTTTCGTCGTGGACCCGGCCGGAGACCAGGCCGCGGTCGTCGAGCTCGGTCGCGACGGCGAGCGGCAGGGGGGCGCTGCCGGGGAACCGCGCGCCCGACAGGCCGAACGGCTCGGCGATCAGCGCGCGGAACGCGTCGTCGAGCGCCATGCCGGCCGCGCGCTCGATGATCGCGCCGAGCACGAGGTAGCCGAGGTCGCTGTAGACCGCGGCGACGCCGGGCGGGCCGGCGGGGTGGCGCGCGGCCAGCTCGATGAGCTCGCCGCGCGGGTCCGGGTGGGCGCCGGTGCGCAGGGTGCGAAAGAACTCGACGTGGGCGGCGCAGCCGGCCGCGTGGCCGAGCAGCTGGCCGACCGTGCCGGTGGTCGCAGCCGCGGGCAGCCAGTGCCGCACCGGCGCGTCGAGATCGAGCGCGCCGTCGCCGACCAGCACCATGGCGAGCGCCGCCGTCGCCATCGGCTTGGTCAACGACGCCAGGTCGAACGCCGCGCCGTCGTCGATCGGCGGACCAGCGTCGGGCACCCGGCGCGTCACGCCGCGGACCAGCCGCTCCTGCTCGAGGCCGCCATCGCCGATCGACAGCGCCACCGCCGAGCCCAGGGGGACCGCCAGTGCTGCGTCGACCAGCGCGGCGATGTCGTGCACAATCGGCATCGTACACGTGTCCGACGAGACCCCCCGACCTGGCCGGCACCCGCGTGCTAGGATGCCCGCTTCGTGACTCGGTACGAGCTGCTCGACCGCATCGGCGTGGGCGGGATGGCCGAGATCTTCCGCGGCAAGGCCGTCGCGGCGGGCGGCTTCGAGAAGCCGGTCGCGATCAAGCGGATCCTGCCGCACCTCTCGCAGGACAAGCGCTTCGTCGAGCTCTTGATCGCCGAGGCCAAGGTGCTGTCGCTGCTCAAGCACCGCAACATCGTGCAGATCTTCGACGTCGGCCTCGGCGACGACGGCAAGTACTTCCTCGTCATGGAGTACGTCGACGGCAAGGACCTCGGCGCGGTCCAGCGCGGCCTCGAGGCGCGCCGCCGGCGCATGCCGTTCGACCTCGCGCTCCACGTCGGCGCCGAGGTCTGCGAGGCGCTCGAGCACGCGCACTCGGCGCGCGCGCCCGACGGCAAGCCGATGTCGCTCGTGCATCGCGACGTGTCGCCGTCCAACGTGCTGCTGTCGCGAGCGGGTGAGGTCAAGCTCACCGATTTCGGCATCGCCAAGCGCGCCGAGCAGGAGTCGACAGGCCACGGCGCGGTCCGCGGCAAGTTCGCGTACATCTCGCCGGAGCAGGCGCGCAACGAGCACATCGAGCCGCGCAGCGACGTGTTCTCCATCGGCATCCTGCTCTGGGAGCTGGTCACGAGCCGCCGGCTGTTCTCCGGCCTGACCGACATGGAGGCGCTGCGCGCGGTGCGCGACGCCCAGGTGCCCCGGCCACGCGAATTCGATGGCCGGCTGAGCCCCGAGATCGACACGCTGATCATGTCGACGCTCGCGCCCGAGCCGCGCGGCCGTCCGACCGCCGGACAGCTCGGCGCCAAGCTGCGCAGCCTGCGCTACTCGCTCGAGGTCACGGTCGGCGACCCCGCGACCGAGCTGGCCAAGATCATCGATACCGCCGAGGAGGTCGAGCGCCAGAGCTCGTCCCAGCCGCTCGCGCCCGCGGTCGCCGAGTTCGAGGGCAGCGAGGCCACCGTGATCCGGATCCACACCGCCGACGCGTTCTCGATGCGCGACAAGGACGGTGCCGGCATGGCGCGCGCCCGCGAGGTGATCGATCGCTTCGAGGAGGAAGAGACCCGCCAGGCGATGCTGTCGCGCGATCAGATGGCGTTCCTGCGCGCCCACGCGCAGCGCGACTCGGGCGAGCTGTCGCACGCGATCGAGCCGCCGCTGCCCGGCGTCCGGCGGATCAGCGAGGAGCAGACCCAGGCCCACGCGCCGGTGCCCACCGACGATCCGGCGACGCGCTACCCCAAGGAGCCAGGCGATAGCTTCGATGCCGACGAGGCCACCCGGCTGCTCGCCCCGCCCGGCATGCGCACGCCGCCCCCCGATCGCCCACGGCCGCGGCTCGCCTCCCAGCCGCCGCCGATGCCGGCCGACGCCGCCAGCGCCCGGCCACGTCCCGCCTCGCCGGGACCTCCAGCCGACACGCCGTCGCCGGGCACGGTGCACGACCGCAGCGGCCGCGGCGCTCTCCCGCCGGGGACCTCGGCCGCGCCGGTCCGCCCAGGCCCGCCGTCGCTCGCCGTGACGCCGGTGCTGCCCCAGCCGCCGGTGCTGCCGCCGCCGCCCATGCCGCCGCCGGCGATGGGAGCTGGGCTGGCGCCGCCGCCCATGCTGCCGTCGGCGATGGGAGCGGGGCTGGGGCCGCCGGGAATGCAGGCGCCGATGCAGCTTTCGGGGATGGGACCGTCGGGGATGGCGCAGCCGCAGGCGATGCCGCCGGGAATGCAGCAGCCGGGGATGCCGCCGCCAGGGATGCAGCAGCCGGGGATGCCGCCGCCAGGGATGCAGCCGCCAGGGATGCCACCAGGGATGCCGCAGCCGGGGATGCAGCCAGGGATGCCGCAGCCGGGGATGCAGCCGGGGATGCCGCAGCCGGGGATGCCGCCGGGGATGCCGCAGCCGGGGATGCAAGCAGGGCCGCAGCCGGGAATGCCGCAGCCGGGGATGCCGCAGCCGGGGGTGCCGCAGCCAGGGATGTCGCCGAGGATGCAGCAGGGGATGCAGCGCGGCATGCAGCAGCCGGGGATGCCGGCGCAGGCGATGCCGTCGGGCATGCCGTCGTCGGGATTATCGAGCGGCCAGCCGGGCAACTATGCCGGGTGGGGCCTGCAGGCGCAGATGCCGCTCGGCGCGTCACCCGCGGTGCAGGCGATGTACGATCGCCAGCCGCCGCACCGGCCATCGACGGCGTCGCCGCATCGGTTTGGCCGGCACCGGCGCACGCCGCTCAGGCCGTGGATGCTGGCAATCGGCGCATTGATCATGGCGTTGCTGGCGTTCGTGGTCACCCGCGCGTGCATCCATAGCGCGCCGAGCAAGCCCGCGGCCGAGGCCCGATAGCCGGCGTCCGCGGCGTGGGCGTCAGGCGCGGAGCGGCCGCGGCGGGGCGCCGGGCGCGACGACGTCGGGGCGCAGGCCATCGCCCGCGAGCGTCTCGATCAGCCGGGCGCAGGCGATGCACGGGTCGACGCGGTCGGCGTCATCGAACCAGGCCACCGACGACTCGGCAGCGATCTCGATCGCGCCCGGTCCCAGGCGGGACAGCGCATCGCGCAGCGCGGCCCCGGCGAGCATTCCGGCCGGCACGCCGGCATCGGCCTCGCAGTGCGCGAGGTAGCCGCTGAGGCCCGCGGCAAGCGCACAGGCACCCGGCGGGACATGAGCCTCTGGCCAGCGGGCGTGGGCGAGCCGGTCGATCCAGTCGAGGTACATGGCGGTCGCCGTGGCATGGATCGGTCGCACGACTCCGATCGCACGCGCGTCGATCCAGACCTCGCCACGCGCCTCTCCGTCGAGCGCGACCACGGCGGTGTAGCCGCAGCCCAGGTGGGCGAGCGGCAGGCCGCGGCGCCACGGTACGCCCGCGGGTGCGGCCACGACGTAACCGGCCCCGCGGTCGAGCGGCACGATGCCATAGCCCGGCCCGGCGCCGCCAGCCGCGAGCTCGGTGGCGAGCTCGCCGAGATCGTCGGGCAGCGCCGCGCCGAGCCGGCCTTCGAGCGCGTCGAGTGCCTCGGCATTGAGCGGCGGCGCGAGCGCATAGCGATGCTGCGCCGCGCCGAACCGGCGCAACGCGGGATCGGCGGCGGCGAGCGCGCGCACTGCCTCGCGCGCGGTGGTCCACAGCTCACTCACGGGAGACCTCGGCGACGGTGGCCGAAGCTGCGGCAGCCGGCGAAGCTGCGGCGGTGGTCGAAGCTGCGGCGGTGGTCGAAGCTGCGGCCGGCGCGGAAGCGGCGGCGGGCGAAGATGCGGCGGCGGGCGAAGATGCGGCGCTGGTCGAAGATGCGGCTGCGGCCGATCATTCGCCGATGACCGAGATCGTGAGCTTCCGCTCGTGCGGCGCGGTCCGGTGCTCCCAGAGGTACAGGCCTTGCCAGGTGCCGAGGACGAGCTTGCCGCTCGCGATCGGAATCCCGATCGAGGTCTGGGTCAGCACGCTGCGCACGTGCGCCGGCATGTCATCTTCGCCCTCGGCGTCGTGCAGGAACAGCCGGTCGCCATCGGGCACGAGCCGGGCGACGAACGCCTCGAGGTCGCCGCGGACCTGCGGATCAGCGTTCTCGCACACGATCAGCGACGCGCTGGTGTGGGCGATCCAGATCGTTGCCAGGCCTTCGGTCGCCTTGCTGGCGGCGACGATGCGTGTGACGTCGCGGGTGATGTCGTAGGTGCCGCGCCCGCGCGTCGCGACCATGAGCTCGCCACGATAGATCATCGTCTACACGTTGGCCCGGCCCCCGCGCGCTGACAACCATCGATCCGGGGCAGATATCGCAGATCGCGCCCGGATCAGATGGGCTGCGCGGCGCTGGGACAGAGGGACCGTCGAGACCGGACAGAGGACAGAGCGCGGGTGGATTGCGCAGATCGGACCTGTTCGTACGGACGCCAACGCGCAGCGCAGCGAAGCGGGCTGGGTCACGTAGCGAGATAGATTGCACGGCCGGGTGGTAGTACGTCGGTGGGTCGGAGATGGCGCCGAGCGTGGGTCGCAATCCGGTGGTCGACGGACGAGCGAGGGGCCCAGACCCGCGTAGCCAGCGCGCGTGTGCGTGTTCTCCAGGTCACCTCGCGCGAGCGAGTGTTCGCCCGGTGCCGGGGTGCGAGGCGAGGCGAGGCGGCGGCGGGGTGCGAGGCGAGTATCGCCCGGTGCGGGGGTGCGAGGCGAGGCGGCGGCGAGGCGAGGCGAGGCGGCGGCGAGGCGAGGAGGCAGCGCGCTAGGTCGCCCCAATGGCGACCGCGATGGCGACAGCGACGGCGAGCGCGCCGCCGATCACCGCGAAGGGGATCCAGCGCGGCATCGGCTCGTGCGGTGACTCGTCGGCGGAGACGGTGCCGAGGCTGCCGGCGGCGGCGGCACCGACACCGGCGCCTGCGCGGTAGTGGGCACCCGCCAGGGCGATCTCGCCGGCCAGCGGCTCGATCGGCGCGCGCTCGAGCGTGGCCAAGGCGTAGGCGGCCGAGGGGATCCGGTCGGCGGGGTCCTTGGTGAGCAGCTTGGCGATCAGCGCATCGAGATCGACCGGCAGCCGCGGCTCGAGGTTGGACAGCCGTGGCGGCGGCTCGTAGAGGTGCATCGCCATGACCTCGCCCTCGCCGGCGGCGACGAAGGGCGGCCGGCCGGTGAGCAACTCGAAGAGGATGCAGCCGACGGCGTAGAGGTCGGCCCGCGCATCGAGCTCGAAGCCCGGGCCGCGGCACTGCTCGGGCGCCATGTACGCCGGCGTGCCGAGGATCATGTTCCGCGTCCTGGGCCGGCGGCCGGCGATCGGCGCGCCCGGCTGGGTCGGGATCAGCTTGGCGATCCCGAAGTCGAGGATCTTGACCCGGATCGCACCCGGCGCGCCCGGATCGCGGACCAGGAAGATGTTGTCGGGCTTGAGGTCGCGGTGGATCACGCCGACCACGTGCGTGGCGTTGAGCGCCGCGAGCATCTGCATCGCGATCTCGCCGGCGAGCGAGGCGTTGAGCTTGCCGCAGCGCGCCAGGAACACCGAGAGGTCCTCGCCGCGGAGCAGCTCCATCGCGATGTACGCCTGGCCGTTCGGCATCCGGCCGTAGTCGAACACCTCGACGATCCCGGGGTGGCGGATCGCGCTCGCCGCCCTGGCCTCCTGGAAGAACCGGTCCAGGACCACCGGATCCTGCGTGAACTGCGGCAGCAGGATCTTCACGGCCGCGGGGCTGCCCAGCACGACGTGCTCGGCGCGGTACACGGTGCCCATGCCGCCCTCGCCGAGCTGGTCGAGGAGTCGATACTTGCCGACGACGTGCCCGGTCACGTGGGGTCTGTCGACAGCCTATCACCGGGCCGGCGGGCCGGCTTCCAGGATCGCCGCCCCCGCGTGATCGGAGCACACCAGGATGGCGAAGCGCTCGACCGCGTCGAGCTCGGTCGTCGACAGCGTCGCGTAGTCGAACCAGCCGCGCAGGTCGGTGTAGCCATCCTTGTAGA
>DASWRS010000499.1:0-17313 GCA_036403075.1 Kofleriaceae bacterium | reverse complement strand
GCACGACGACAACGTCCGCCGCGCCGAGGCCGCGTACAAGCGCGCGCTGCAGGCCGGCAGCAACTACGGCCCGGCCTACTACAACCTGGGGCTGCTCTACCTCGACAACGATCCGTTCCCGGGGCTGCCCGACACGCTGCTGCGGCTCAACACGTCGAAGACCTACTTCGACCAGTACAAGAACATGCCGAACGTCGACATGAAGCTCTACGACGACCGGATGAAGGACGTGACCAAGGCGATCAAGCGGGCCGAGAAGCAGCAGAAGCGGGGCAAGGCGGCCGCGCCAGCCCCGGCGGCGCCGGCGGCCAAGGCGAAGGCCAAGGCCGGCGGCAAGCGCTAGGATCCAGAGAGCCCCGCCATCCCATGAGAGGCCAGCCATGAAGCAGCTCGCACCCACCGTCGTCATCGCCGCGCTCGTCGCCACCGCCGCGCTGTGGGGCCAGCCGCGCGCCGCGCGCGCAGAGGGCTGTCCCGACGACAGCGCCGAGGGCGAGAAGAAGCAGGGCAAGTTCCACATCGAGTACATCAACGGCAAGCCAGTGACGGTGATCGACACGATCGTCTCGGTGTGCGGCAAGGTCCCGCGGCCGAGCGTGGTCTACGTCCTGACCGCCAAGAACATCGACTACGAGTGGGAGAGCTTGAAGCAGGACTTCCTGCCGCTGATCCTCGCGACCGTCAAGAAGGCGCCGTTCTGATGCCGGCACCGGGCGCACGGCAGAACCAGGGCCAGCCGGCCGGCCACCGGCCGCGGATCCTGCGCATCGGCATCCTGCTCGGCGGCAAGATCGTCGAGGAGCGGCTGATCCGCGAGCGCGTGCCGGTGACGATCGGCCAGTCGATGCGCAACACGTTCTCGATCCCGGTCGAGGGCCTGCCGCTCGAGTTCACGCTGTTCGCGCTCGACGACCAGCGCTACTCGCTGCGGTTCCTGCCCCGGATGGACGGCCGGCTCAGCGACAGCGGCGGCCAGGTCAACACGCTCGACGCGCTCAAGTCCCACGGCGCCCAGAACCACGGCGACTACTACCAGATCCCGCTGACCCCGGGCGCGCGCGGCAAGCTGTCGCTCGGCGACCTCACGATCCTGTTCCAGTTCGTGACCGAGCCGCCGCGCCAGCCCAAGCCGATGCTGCCGGCGTCGGTCCGCGGCACGTTCGCCGATCGCTTCGATCCGCGGCTGTCGGTGATCCTCGGCGCCTCGATCATCCTGCACTTCGTGATCGTGATCATCGCGCTGTTCACCGACATCGAGACCGACAACGGCATCGCCGAGCGCGCCTATAACCTGACGTTCAAGCAGGACACGTACACGATCGACCTGACCCAGCCCAAGCCGGACGCCAGCGCCGGTTCGGCGGCGGGCAGCGCGGCGCCCGAGGTCAAGAAGCCCGACAAGGGACCGAGCCGGCCCCGGGCGCCCGAGAAGGGCGACAGCGCCGGCAAGCCCGACGAGGCCGCGATGCGCGAGGAGGCGGCCAAGTTCGCCGATCTCCTGACCGGCGAGGGTGTCAACGGCACCAGCGAAGGCGACATGAGCAAGCGGCGCCCGGGCGCCGACCTCGGCGCGCAGATCAGCGAGGTCCGCGAGGGCGGCCAGACCGTCAAGGTCGGCGGCGGCGCCGGCCGGAGCTCGCGCGGCGACGGCGACGTGCGGGTCGGCACCGGCCACGGCCCGAACATCAACGGCCCGACCGGCCCCGAGA
Organism: Kofleriaceae bacterium; assembly: GCA_036403075.1. GTDB lineage: Bacteria > Myxococcota_A > Polyangia > Haliangiales > Haliangiaceae > JABFXX01. Next base: position 15,604 of record DASWRS010000499.1, on the reverse strand, counting down.
GCGCGGGCGGCGGCAAGACCACCGAGAAGGCCCCGAGCGGCCGGATCTCGGTCGCCGAGAAGCAGACGTTCGACGAGTCGTCGCTGACCCCGGACATCGTCATGTCCAAGATCCAGTCGGCGTACATGGCCGGCCTCAAGCGTTGCTACAAGGAGTACCTGCGAAAGGACGCCAGCGCGCGCGGCAAGGTCACGCTCGGGTTCACCGTCAACGAGACCGGCCGCACCGTCAAGGGCGCCGCGCACGGCTTCGCCAGTGAGGTTGACGGGTGCATCGGCGGCCTGATGGGCGGCTGGCGGTTCCCGGTGCCCAAGGACAAGGACGGCGAGGCCACCGAGGCCAGCTTCTCGATCACCCTGCAGCTGGTTCCGGACTGACGTCGGCCGGGTCGCCGCCGCGGGCGCCGGTGCGACGCAGCACGATGCAGCTGGTCGTGAACGGCCGGAACATCCAGCGCAGCCGATCGCGATACGCGCGGGCGACCTCGCCGCGCCGCCGCACCGCGGCGACCAGGCCGCGCACGCCGGTGCGCAGCCCGGCGACGCCCTGGCCGAACAGCTCGGCCGCGTAGGTCGAGTCGGCGACGACCTCGCCGCGGACGAGCGCGAATCCGGGGAACAGCGCCGCGAGCTCGCCGGGCGCCGGGCGAAATCCGGTGTCGATCGGATCGGCGTGGTACGGGTACGACCGCGGCACCGTCGCGATCACGACGCCGCCGGGCGCGACCAGCGCGCCGATCGCGCGCGCGAGCTCGGCCGGCGCGGGCACGTGCTCGAGCAGGTTCGTGGTCAGCGCCGCCCGCGGCCGCCGCGCGCGCAGCGCGGCCTGGACCTGCGGATCGCCGAGGTCGCCGGCGATGTCGACGCCATCGTCGGGCTTCAGATCGGTGTGGATCACCTCGACGCCGCGGGCGCGCAGCGGCGCGAAGATCAGCTGCTCGATGTGCGGCTGCCGGCGCTCCCGGAACTCGCGGGTCGACGAGCCGATGTTGACCAGCGGCGAGATCTGGTCCGGCGGGAGCGCCGCGAGCTGCTGCGCGATCCACCGCGCCTCGGCGGGCCTCATGGCTGGCCAAGCTCGCCGCGGGTGACCACCGGCGCGCGGCCGCGCCGGAGCTTCTGCTGGGCGCCGGCCAGCTCGGAGCGGAGCCAGGCAAAGTCGCCGCCGCCGCGGCGCATCCACAGCCAGGCGGCGGCGCAGGTCCCCCCCGCGCCGAGCACGGCGATGATCGCCAGGGTCGCGGCGGCGGGCAGCCCCGCGCCGCGGAGCGCGGCGGCGACCGGCCACGCGCCGGCACCGATCGCCGCGCCGAGCACGAGCCCGGGGACGTGCGCGGCGGCGAAGCCGCGCCAGGTCAAGGCGCTGCGCTGCATGCCGAGCCAGGCGCACAGGAGGTACATCACCGCGATCGACCCCGCGGTCGACGCGGCCACGCCGGGGATGCCCCAGGGGATCGTCAGCGCGGCGCCGCCGATCACGCAGATCGCGTAGAGCACGTTGACGGTGGCGAGCGCATACACGGCGCCGGCGGCGGACGCGACGACCACGCCCACCTTGTAGCTGACGCGCATCACCATGACCAGCGCGAGGATCTGGAACGGCAGCACGGCGTCGCCCCAGCGCGGGCCCATCAGGATCCGGATCGCCTCCGGAGCGATCACGATCAGCACCGCGCTCGCCGGCAGCAGCACGAGCGCGTTGACGAACACGATCCGGCGAAACCCGGCGCCGAGCCGCACCGGATCGTCCTGCAGCCGCGAGAACGCCGGGAACAGCACGTTGCCGACGACGTTGGTGAACACGGCGCCGGGCAGCTTGATCAGGTCGTAGGCCCGCGAGTAGTAGCCGAGCGCGGTCGGGCCCAGCGCATGGCCGACGACGATGTTGTCGCCCTGGGTCGCGATCACGTTGACGATCTGGAACAGGGTCTGGCCGGTGCCGAACCCGAGCAGATCGGCGAGCCGCGCGCGGTCGATCCGCAGCGTGAACGGCGGCGGGTGCAGCACCAGGAACGCCACCGTGCTCGTGGCCTCCTCGAGGAGGTAGCCGACGACCAGCGACCACGGGCCCAGCCCCGCGAACGCCAGCGCCATGCTGGCGATCGAGCCCGCGCTGTAGGACACGGTGTCGATCAGCGCCACCGCGCGGAAGTTCATCGCGCGCTGGCAGGTCATCTGCGATGTGGCCGCCAGCCCGCGCAGGACGAAGATCACCGCCAGCGCGCGCAGCAGGTCGACGCACTCCGGGCTGTGGTACAGCCGGCCGACCAGCGGCGCGGTCGCGAACACCACGACGGCCAGCCCGGCGCCGAGGTAGGTCGACACCGCGAACGCGGTCGCGACGTGCCCGCGCGCGAGCTCCTTGCGCTGGATCAGCGCCGGGCCGATGCCGAGGTCGCGGACCATGTGCAGGATCGCGATCACCGACAGCGCCGCCGCGACCACGCCGAAGTCGTGCGAGCCCAGGACGCGGCCGAGCACCACGACCACGAGGACCCGCATCGCGTTGGTCGAGACCGCTCCGACGAGGTTCCACGAGATCCCGCGACGCACCTGGCCCTGGAGCTGGCCCGAAGGCTGGCCCGAAGGCTGCGTCGAGTCGGTCACGCGGAGCCAAGCCTAGCACCGGCCGGGCAGGTTCGCGTCGCGGGCAGCTCGCACGGCGGCCGCGCGCGAGCTGCGCTATCGTGCGCGCATGGTGCGCCTGGTCGTCGTCGGCAGCGGTGGTCATGCCAAGGTCGTGATCGCGACCGCGCGCGCGGCCGGCTTCGAGGTCGCGGCGGTCGCAGACGACGACCCGGCGCGGTGGGGCCAGCGCATCCTCGGCGTCGAGATCGCGGGGCCCACGCCGCCGGTGCTCGACGATCCCGGCCAGCTCGCCGTGCTCGCGATCGGCGACAACCGCGCGCGGTGGCGCCTGGCGCTGGCGGCGCGGTGCCGGTTTGCCACCGTGGTCCACCCCGGCGCGATCGTCGATGCGTCGGTGCGGCTCGGCGCCGGCACCGTGGTGTTCGCGGGCGCGATCGTCCAGCCCGACACCGTGCTCGGCGCGCACGTGATCGTCAACACCGGCGCGTCGATCGATCACGATGGCGCGATCGACGACTTCGTCCACCTCGCGCCCGGCGCGCGGCTCGCGGGCAACGTGGCGATCGGCGAGGGCGGCTTCGTCGGCATCGGCGCGGTCGCGATCCCCGGCGTCCGGATCGGCGCGTGGACCACGGTCGGCGCGGGCGCCGCGGTCACCGGTGACCTGCCGGCAAACATCGTCGCCGCGGGCGTGCCGGCGCGGCCGCTGGTCCGCCGCCCCGGGCCCTGATCGTCAGATAACCAGCTGAATTACCGCGGGAACTACATTGGTTCCCGCGGCCGCCGCCCCGCCCTGCGACCGAGCCAGGTTCGAACACCGGGGCCCGGCGCGGCAACTAACCGGCACTCCACGGTTTCGCATGACTCCCCCGTTCCTTCCGCGCCGAACGAGGCCGATGTGGCCCAGGTGAAGATCCCGCGCACGCTGGCCGGGATGGCGCAGGAGACCGCGCGGCTGCTGCACGACCCCAGGCTCCTGGTCTGGGCGCTGTTCGTGTTCCTGATCCCGTTCTACGTGTTCTCGAGCGGGCTGCCGCAGCCCGGCGACATCCTGCTGATCCCGCTCGTGCTGCTCGCGCTGCGCGCCTGGAACGGCCGGCTCGACCGCAGCATCCGCCGCCCGTTCTCGATCCTGCTGGTGTTCACGGTCTGGGTGATCATCGTCGACTGGGGCTGGGCGCTCGTGCTGGGCAACTTCGGGCTGTTCGGCCCCGACACGTTCCTGCTGTTCCCGATCTACTACGTCTACAACACGCTGGTGTTCCTGATCGTCTGTGTGCTGTACCAGCGCTACGGCGCGCGGTTTCTGTGGCTGACGCTCCACGTCGTGCTGCTGAGCGTGCTGGTCCAGGCGGCCGCGTCGCTGCTGATCCACCGCGAGCACGCGTTCCGCGGCGCAGGGTTCTTCAACAACCCCAACCAGCTCGGGTTCTTCGCGCTGGTCTCGGCGTCGATCCTCGCGCTCGGCAAGCGCTCGCTGGGCCTGGGCACGTTCAAGACCGGCCTCGGCCTGACCCTGTGCTCGTACCTGGCGCTGGTCTCGGCGTCGCGCGCGGCGGTGATCGGCATCGCGATCCTGTTCGCGCTGACGGTGATCTCCAGCCCGCGGCAGATCGTGGTCGCGGCGCTCCTGATCGGCGGGCTCGCCGCGCTCGGCGGGCCGCTCAGCCACGCGTTCGAGGGCACGCAGCAGCGCCTGACCGCCAACCGCTACCCGCAGTTCAGCTTCTTCGAGGAGCGCGGCTACGACCGGATCCTGGCCAACAAGCAGTACTGGTTCCTCGGCGCCGGCGAGGGCGGCACCAGCCGGTTCGTCGAGACCACGCTGATCGGCGCGACCGAGATCCACTCGTCGCTCGGGACGATCTTCTTCTGCTACGGCATCGTCGGCATCCTGATCTTCCTGGCGTTCCTGCTCCGCGTCGTCGAGCGCGCGTCGCTGCGCTCGATGCTGATGCTGCTCCCGACCCTGTCCTACACGATCGCGCACCAGGGCCTGCGGTCCACGCCGGTCTGGATCCTGTTCGGCGTGTTCGTCTGCCTCAAGCACAGCCAGCGCGTCGCCCCGACCGCCCCGCGCATCCCGGCCCGCGCCGCGGACCGCCTGAAGCCCGCATCATGACCCCCGAAATCCTCCTGATCACCCGCGTGCGAACCAACAACAAGGGCAACCAGGCCCTGTCGTCGGCGTGGGCCGCGATGCTGCAGCAGGCGTTCCCCGGCGCCGGGGTCCGCGCGCTCGAGCGCCGGCCGCCGCACTTCCTGCAGTACACGCTCGCCGAGTTCGCCTCGGCGCGCGATCCGTTCGCCCGGTTCGATGCCGTGGCGACCGAGCTCGCGGGGCTGGCGCCGGGACCCGGCTTCATCGCGCCGGTGCACGCGGCGCCGCGGATCCACCTCCAGGAGAGCATCGCCCCGCCGCCGCGGTTCGCGGCGCTGCGGCGGCGGATCAACCTCCGGCACTGGGCGGCGCGCGCGGGGCGCTACCGCGCGGAGTACCGGCGCCGGCTCGCCGCCTGCCAGCGCGCCGAGCTCGTGGTCGTCAACCCGGCGGGCGAGTTCTTCCCCGACGATCCGGCGCCGGCGCTGTATCACCTGCTCGACGCCTACGTCGCCCACAAGCTCGGCCGGCCGACCGCGATCGTCAACCACACGATGGACATCTCGGATCCGACGCTGCGGCGGCTGATCCCGCGGATCTATCGCGACCTCGATCTCGTCGGGTTTCGCGACGAGAAGAGCGTGGCCGCGTTCCGCGACATGGGCGGCGACCTCGGCAACGTGCTGGTGACGCCCGACCTGGCGCTGATGACCCGGATCCCGACGGCGCGGCCGGCGTCGCGCGGCCGGATCGCGGTCGCGGTCCATGCTCCGGCGGCGTCGTGGATCGGCCGCTCGACGCCGTGGCTCGACGTGATCACCGGGCTGCGCGACCAAGGCTTCGAGGTCGTGCTGGTGTCCAACGAGATGCCGGCCGACCGCGAGTTCTTCGCCCAGGTCAAGCAGCGCGTCGCGATCACCGTCGAGGGCGCCGAGCTCGAGTACGAGCGCTACTGCGAGCTGCTCGGCGGCTTCGACTTCGTGGTGTCGAGCCGGATGCACACCAGCATCCTGGCGATGGTCGCCGGGACCCCGGTGATCCCGATCGAGGGCCCGTCGTTCAAGATCTCGGGGCTGTTCCAGGAGCTCGGGCTGGCGACGCGCGTGATCCAGCCGACCCGGTCGGGCTGGACCGACGAGGTGATCGCGGCCGCCGTGGCGATGCGCGATCGCCGCGACACCGCGGCCGCCGAGGTCACCCAGAAGATCGGCGCGGCGCGCGCACGGATCACCGCTGCGCTGGTGCCACGGCTGCAGCAGGTGGTGCGGTCGTGACGCCGGCGGTGGCCGCCGCGCCGGCCGCGCCGACCCTGTCGGTGATGATCCCGAACTACAACTACGCCCGGTACATCGTCGAGACCATCCAGAGCGTGCTCGCGCAGGCGCCGGCCGACCTCGAGGTCGTCGTCGCCGACAACGCGAGCACCGACGACTCGGTCGCCGCCGTCCGCGGCCTGGGCGATCCGCGCGTGCGGGTCGAGGTCAACCCGACCAACCTCGGCTTCGCGCCCAACCTCGAGCGCGTCGCGGCGATGGCGCGCGGCCGCTGGATGCTGCTCTTGTCGTCGGATGATCGCATGCAGCCCGGCGCGGTCGACGCGTACCTCGCGCTGGCGCGCGCGCTCGGCGACCGGGCGCAGCGCTCGATCTGGGGCGCCGCGACCTGGGTGATCGACGCCGCGGGCCAGCGCACCGGCCGCCGCGATCCGGACCCGAAGCTGTGGCGCGGCGCGCGCGACGAACCCGAGCTCGGCCGCGCGGTCGGTCACCCGGTCCGGTCGCTGCCGGCGTCCGACATGCTGCGGCGCTCGCTGGAGCTGTTGCGCACACCGCTACCGTTTGCGACGACGTGTTATCCGCGCACGCTGCACGATGCGGCAGGCGGCTACACCGGCGGGCGGCTGATCAACCCGGACAAGTGGTTTCTGTGGAAGCTGCTCGCCGCCGCCGAGACGATCTACGTGATCGATCATCCGCTGTTCGACTACCGGGTCCACGACGCCGGGCAGGGGCCGCAGGAGCAGCGCTCCGGCGCGCTCAAGTACCTGGTCGATCAGTACGTCTCGACGTTCAGCCTGCCCGAGGATGTCCACGCCCGCGCCGGGCTCGACCGGCAGGCGCTCGCGGCGGCGTTCGTCGAGCACGACATCGCGCTACGCGGCCTGGTCGCGCTCGCAGATGGGCACCGGAGCCAGGCGCAGCGCGCCGTGCATTTCGGCATGGCAGCTTACCCGCAGCTCACGCGCCATAACCGCAAGGTGTGGGCGTTGCGAGCTTTGCTGGCGCTGGGTCCGGCCGGCACCGCGCTCGCCCGTGCAATCCGCGGACACGCCGAGGAGCGCTGGCGCACACGCGAGAGCAGGCTCGATCGATGACGCGGCCAGGATCACTGCGAAGCCATGAGAGATCGTGCTATTCATGCCATGCAGTCGCACTCGTCATTGGGCGCTCGCAGGATTGTCAACAGGATTGCCAGATAGGCAGCTCGATCGAGCTGCCGGTGTGACCATCGCTGTCGTCCGACCAGATCACTTAGCAAGGACACCAATATGCTGGGAAATAGCGTTGTGAGACACAGCGTCATCAGGTTCGGGGTATTCGGGGCACTCGTGCTGTCCGCGCTGAATGGTTGTATGGCGGGATCGGCGACAGTCGACGATCCGGAGCTCGGCGCGATCGTCGACGATCTCGCGCTGCCGCCGCCGACCAACCTGCGCGGCACCGCGACGGCGCCCAACCGGATCGATATCCAGTGGGACGCGGTGGCCGGCGCGAACCTCAAGAACTACGTCGTCGACCGCGGCCCGTCGCCGGGCACCGAGACCTCGCTGACCTCGGTCGCGCCCGACAAGACCACGTGGACCTCGACCAACCTCACGCCCAACACGCAGTACTGCTGGGACGTCCGCAGCATCACGCTCAACAACGAGCGCTCGGGACCGTCGAACGAGGTCTGCCTGACCACGCCGGGCGCGGCGACGACGCCGGCGCCGACCAACGTGGCCGCGACCGCGATCTCCGACACCCGGATCACGGTGACCTGGGCCGCGGTCACCGGCGCGACCGTGTACCACGTGTTCATGGCGCAGTTCACCGGCGCGGCGCCCGGGCCGTTCAGCCAGGTCGCGTCGGTCGCGGCGCCGGCCACGTCGACGACGGTGGCCAACCTGTCGCCGGGGGTGCGCTACGCATTCCACGTCACCGCGGTCTCGGTCGGCGGCGAGTCCGTCCCGTCGTCGCCCGACGCCACCGCGATGACGTTCATCGCCGGCCTCGAGGGCCTGTGGAAGTTCGACGATACCGGCAGCGTGGCGCGTGACTCGTCGGGGTTCCACCGCGACGCCACGCTCGCGGGCGCGACGTTCTCGCCCGACCATCCCTCGGTCAACGTGACCAACCGGACGTCGCTGGCGATCGCGGACGCGGCGACGTCTGCGGCCACCGCGCCCGCCGCCAACGCGTTCCGGTTCGCAGGCGCGGCGTTCACGCTGTCGACGTGGGTCAAGCTCGCGTCGGCGGCGGCGACCGACATCGTCGGCGAGCGCGCGGCGGGCTGCGGCACGCTGGGCTGGAAGCTCGGCCAGGACGCGACCAACCAGCTCAACGTCTCCGGCGGCGGGGGCACGCGTAGCTTCGGCGCCTCGCTCGCCGCGGGCGTGTGGACCCAGGTCGCGTTCGCCTACGATCCCGTGGCCGGGACGCTCGCCCTGTACATCAACGGCGCCCGGGTCGCCTCGGCGGCGTACACGCCCAGGAACAGCCTGACCACCGCGCCGCTGTCGATCGGTCACGTCGGCGGTTGTGCCGGCGGCGGCGTCCAGATCGACGAGCTTCACATCTATTCGCGTACGCTGTCGGACGCCGAGATCGCCGTGCTCGGCACGCTGCCGGCGACCTCGCCGGTGCTGTCGATGACCGCGCCGGACGCGAGCCACGAGGTCCTGAGATGGACCGCGGTGTCCGGCGCCAACCTGTACTACGTGTTCCGCGGCACGGCGGCGGGCAACGAGGAGTTCCTGACCAGCGTCGCCGGGACCTCGCTGACGTTCACCGGCCAGCACCTCGACCCGCTGACCCAGTACTCGTGGTTCGTCCGCGCGACGATCGGCGGCGATCCGTACTCGCAATCCAACGAGGTCGTGCTGTCGACGCCGGACGTCCTACCGGCGCCGGCGAACGTGATGGCGACGCCGGTGCTGCCGACCCGGGTCACGGTGTCGTGGAGCGCGGTGACCGGCGCGACCAGCTACAAGATCTTCCGGTCGTCGACCGGCGCGACCGGGCCGTTCTCGCAGGTCGGCGCGGTGCTCGCCCCGACCACGTCGTTCCAGTCGGCGAACCTGACCACCGGGACCACGTACTGGTTCGAGGTGCTCGCGGTCGACGCGGGCGGTAACCTCGGTCACCTGTCGGCGCCGGTCAGCGCGACGCCCTGAACCACGCCCCGGCCGGCGGCATCCCACCAGGCGCCATGAAGCTCGAACAACGGTTCATCGCAGACGAGAAGTCCGTCGTCTACAAGCGGACCGGCATCAAGGGCCTGCTGTACCGCACGCTGCCGACCGGCGCGTACGACTACCTGCGGGGCGCGCGGCTCAAGCTGGCGTCGTCGCCGCTCGGCGCGCGGCTCAGCCTGGCGCGCGCGGCCGCGTACGACGCGATGGCGCAGAGCGGGGTGCTCAGCGGGCTGTACTACGCGATCGGCTCGCGGACCTACGACCGCGAGCACCGCGCCACGCTGACGGCGCGCGCCAAGTACCTGCGCGACGTCTACACCGGCGACGGCAACGTGTTCGTGCTCCGCCGCAACATCCACAAGCTCGAGAAGGCGCTGGTGATGAAGCCGCGGCGCGCGGTGTTCGCGCTGGCGTACCTGCGCGAGACCGTGGTGTCGTACGCCGACTGCGTGGCGCGCATGCAGGCCGGCGAGCTGGCGGACTGCGACACGCTCGAGTGGTCGCGCCAGGTGTTGCGGGTGTACTTCGCGGCGATCCAGAAGTCGCACCCGATCGTCGAGGAGTCGCGCGCGATCTTCGAGGCCGCGGCGGGCAAGCTGCCGGCCACCGGCGACCAGCCGCGGGTGCCGTTCGCGCGCACGGCCGCGGAGCTGCCATCGTACGAGTCGATCCTCAAGCTCGCGCAGCAGCGCCGGTCGGTGCGCTGGTTCGACGGCCGGCCGGTGCCGCGCGAGCTGATCGATCGCGCCGTCACGGTCGCCGGGCTGTCGCCATCGGCGTGCAACCGCCAGCCGTTCCGGTTCGCGATCTTCGACGAGCCCGAGCTGTGCCAGAAGGTCGCCGCGATCCCCAAGGGCACGCCGGGCTGGGTCCACAACATCCCGTGCTTCCTGGTGATCGTCGGCACGCTCGCGGCGTTCGATCGCGAGAAGGATCGCCACATCCCCTACATCGACGGCGCGCTCGCGGCGATGGCGCTGTGCTTCGCGCTCGAGAGCCAGGGCGTGTCGAGCTGCTGTGTCAACTGGCCCGATCTCGCCGACACCGAGGCGCGGATGGCCCAGACGCTGGGGCTCGCGCCGTGGGAGCGGCCGATCATGTGCATGGCGATCGGCTACCCCGACATGAACGAGCACGTGCCGTACTCGCAGAAGCTCCCGCTCGACGAGCTGCGCAGCTACAATCGCGTCGGCAAGTAGCGCCGGAGACCGATCAGGGCGCCGGTCAGGGCGAGGCGCCCGGCGCGGCGGCGAGGAACGCCCGGTACTCGTCGGGCGTGCCGCACAAGATCACCTCGTCGCGCCGGATCAGGTGATAGCGGATGTCGCGGCCGTTCGCGATCAGCCGGTTGTACAGCGGCGCGACGTACAGCTCGCCGGCGCTCCACGACGTGGCGCCGCCCGCGGCCGCGGCGCCGTACGCGTCGAGGAAGTCGCCGGTGCGCCGGAAGTGGTACAGCCCGGTGCAGCACAGGTTCGAGATCGGATCCTTCTCGGTGGTGCGCGCGACGGTCTGCGCGGCCGGATCGCGCGGCGCGACGAACGACCAGTTCTTGCCCTCGCCCTCGAACACCTCGAGGTAGCCATCGACCGCGTCGAGCGCGAACTGCTCGGGCGGCCGCCACGCGGGGCGGAACGTGTCGATGTTGAAGATCATCGCCGGATCGTCGGGCGCGGCGCGGCCGGCGAGCCCGAGCGCCACGGTCTCGGCCTGGCCGCGGGTCGGCGCATCGAGCACGTGGACCTCGTGGTCGAGGAGCCCCATCGCGCGGCACTCGGCGGCGATGAACGCCGGGGTGTCCGCCACGTCGCGCGCGATGAACAGGAACCGCATGTCGGCGCCGTAGCGCAGGAAACCGTCGACGGCGTGGCGGAACAGCGTCTTGCCGTGGGCCTCGAGCATGTACTTGGGGACGGTGTACCCGGCGCGCGTGAACCGCTCGCTGAGGCCGGCCATCGGAAAGATCAGCCATCGCGTCATCGGGCCTCGCCACCCTGGCCGCGCGCGCCTCCGGGGTGCCCGTCGAGCTCGACGAACAGCCGCAGCGCGTTGGCCAGGAACGCGCGCTGCCGGGTCGGCGACTCGTCGTGCAGCGGCGGCATCGCCAGGAACAGCAGCACCGAGGCCGCGAGCACGGCCGGATCGGAGCCGCGCACGGTGTTCGAGAACAGGCGCTCGGCGAACAGCCCCTGGACGTCGCGGTGCGCGGCCTCGACCGGGAACTCGATCGAGAAGTGGCGCGCGTCGGGGGCGTCGAGCCAGTAGCGCCCGGCGAGCAGGAAGTCGTAGAGCCCGATCACCGAGTGGTGGAGCTTGGCGACGTCGTAGCGCGGGTCGCCGTGCAGGTCGATGCCGCCGCGCGGGTCGATGATCTTCACCGCGCCGCCGCGGTGGTCGTAGAGGATGTTGCTGAAGCAGAAGTCGCCGTGGATCACGCACAGCTCGGCGTCGCCGGCGGCCGGGATCGCCTCGGCGGCGAGCTCGGCGATCCGGCGCAGCCCGGGGAGCCGGCGTTCGCCGAGCACGAGCTCGCGGTCGATCGCGAAGTCGGTGTCGCGCGCGAAGTCCTCGAGCCGCGCCAGGGTCTTGGGCAGGTAGAGCTGGCGCGCGTGCGCGGCGTGGCCCGCCGGCGCCGGGTAACCGCGGCACTCGATCAGCCAGTCGTCGCAGGCGTCGAAGATCGAGCTCCACACCAGCTGCGGCAGCAGGCCGAACACGAACAGGTCGCCGAGCGGGATCAGGCGCAGGAGCTCGAGCTGGTACTCGCCGGCGCCGGCGTCGGCCGAGCGGCCGGCCGCCAGCAGCTGCGGCGTGAACCGCCGGAGCGGCCCGGGCAGGCGGGCGAACCAGTCGGCCTCCGCGGCGAGCTTGTCGGCGTTGGCGCTGCGCTTGGTGATCACGTGCTCGCCGGCCGACAGCTGGTTGAACGACCGCGCGGTCGGGTACCGCGCGCGCGACGCGAAGTAGGTCTGGAGGTGGCCGAAGTCGTACCAGTCGCCGGTGACCTCGGGGCGCAGGCCGCGCGACGCCGAGTACAGGTTCAGCGCGCGGATGAAGCTGCCGCGCGCGGTGGCGAGCGCGCGGATCAGCAGCGCCGCGTCGGAGAACGCGAAGTAGCCGGCGACCACCAGCGACTCCTTGGGCCGCCACAGGCCCTCCTTGAACGTCGCCACGCCGGCGTCGTCGGTCTGGTACTCGGCCCACGGGTAGTACGACGTCGTGCGGCCGGCGATGAACAGGTCCTCGCGCTCGACCGGCAAGCTGCGCATCAGCGTGTCGCCGTGGAGCACGCGCACCGATCCGAGGAACAGCCCGGTCGTGGTCAGGACGTAGAGCAGCGACTCGGCGAGCGACAGCCCGGTCGGCACCCGGACCACGGCGACCTCGAGCTCGCGGAGCTTCTCGGCGTCGACGCGATCGAGCGCGAAGCCCTCGGGCACGGTGAGGTAGACGTCGTGATCGTGGCGCGGGAACAGCGCGACCTGGTGCTCGAACAGCCGGCGGCTGTGCAGCGGCAGGAACGCCGGCGGCAGGGTGCCGATCTCGGCGGCGATCTCGCTGCTGACGTACGCCGCGGACGTGATGATGACGGAGCGCCGCATGCAGCCGAGGTGGCTCGATGGTGGCGTACTTTGCGGGCCGGCGCCAGCCGCGCGGCGGGTGCGTCGCGCCGCCGGTGATGCTGGTGCGGCCGGTGATGCACGCGGCCGGTGACGCTGGTGCGGCCGGTGATGCTGGTGCGGCCGGTGACGCTGGTGCGGCCTGACGCTGGTGCGGCCGGGCGGGCGGTGCCGCGGGTGGGGCGTGCGCGCTCAGTGCCGCGCCGCCGGCGCGCGCTATCCTGGGCCATGCGCCGCTGGTGCCTGTTCGCTGTGATGCTGGGCTGCGCGTGCCGGCCGTCGACGCCAGACGGCGGCATCGCGAGCCGCCGGGCCGCGGGCGGCGCCGTCTCGGTCACTGACTTCGGCGCCCGCGGCGATGGCGCGACCGACGATCGCGAGGCGATCCAGGCCGCGATCCGCGCGGCCGCGACTGGCCACCGCGAGGTCTATCTGCCGCCGGGCACCTACGAGGTCTCGGGCGTGCCGGGCGGCCACTGGGGGCTCGACGTCCCGGGCGGCGTGCACCTGCGCGGCGCGGGCGCGGGCAAGACGGTGATCCAGCAGGCCCCGGGCGCGGGGCCCTCGGTGCGGCTGCTCCACCTGTCCGGCGACGGCATCGTCGTCGAGGACCTCACGCTCGACGGCTACCGCGCCGCCCAGAGCCGGAACGAGCAGCGCCACGGCATGTTCGCGACCGGCGCGACGCACCTGGTCGTTCGCCGCGTCACCGCGCAGAGCTTCACCGGCGATGGGTTCTACCTCCACCACGGCGTCAGCGACGCGCGGTTCGAGGACGTGGTCGCCACCGCCAACGCCCGCAACGGGATCACGCTCGGCGGCAACGTCGATCGCACGGCGCTGGTCGACAGCCGGTTCGTCGGCAACGGCGCGCAGCAGGTCGACAGCGAGCCCGGCGGCACGGCCATGGTCCGCCACACCACGATCACCGGCTGCGAGATCGACGTCGCGGGCGCCAGCAACGACTACGCGCTCACGGTCTCGGGCACGCCGCGCGCCCGGGGCTCGCACTGGACGATCGTCGGCAACAAGATCCACGGCGGCATCTTCGTCGTGTGGGCCGAGCACGTCGTGATCGCCGGCAACACCGGGATCAACCCCACGACCAAGCCGAGCGTCACGGTCTACCGCACATCGTCCGACGTCGCGGTCCTCGGCAACCGCTTCGTGATGACCCAGAGCCGGGCGAGGTCTCTGGCCGGCGTCCTGGTGCAGGGCACCGGCACGGGCTCGGCACCCGAGCGCGTCGTCGTGCTCGGCAACGACATCGCGGTCGACTACGAGCAGAGCTTCGGCATCCGCGCCGAGGGCGCGATCAGCGTCGCGGTGATCGGCAACCGGCTGCGCGGCGCCGGCCGCGCGGCACCGGGTTACGCGGGGATCTACGTCCGGGCCACCAACCAGGCCGAGGACTTCCGCAGCGCGGTGATCCGCGGCAACACGGTGCGCAACTTCGGCGCGCGCGGCGTCAGCGTCGCCGGCAACGGCGGCGCGCGGCTGCTCTCGCTCGAGATCACCGACAACACCTTCGATGACGACGCAGCCGCGCCGGCGATGACCGCCGGGATCTCGCTCGACGACGGCACCGGCGCGGCCCGGCGGATCGCCATGACCGGCAACCGCTGCCTGCACGGCGTCACCACGCCGGTCGTCAACCTCCCGGCCAACCCGGAGGTCATGACCGGCGAGCCGCCATCACCGCCATCGCCATCGCCGCCATCGCCATCACCGCCGTCGCCGCCGTCGCCATCACCGCCGTCGGGGCCGCCGCCGAGCTGAGCGCGCGGCGCCGGGTCAGCCGCGCGAGCGTGTCGCCGACCGTCGGGCGCGGCGCGCCGGGGGCGCCGATGCCACCGCGGTGAAGATCTCCTCGTAGCGCCGGGTGATCCGCGGCGTATCGAACCGCGTGCGGATCGAATCCCGGATTGCCTCGGGCGCGAGCGGCATCCGCACCGCCGCTGCCAGCGCCTCGGCGAGCCGTTCGACGTCGCCGACCGGCACGAGCCAGCCGTTGACGCCGGGCACGACGAGCGCGTCAACTCCGGAGCACCGGGTCGCCACCACCGGCGTGCCGCATGCAAGCGCCTCGAGCGCGACGTTGGGGAAGCCCTCGTAGCGCGACGACAGCACGTACAGATCGGCAGCGCGCATCAGCGGATACGGATTCGCGACGAAGCCCGGAAAGCTGACGCGGTCGGCGATGCCGAGGTCCGCGGCCTGTCGCCGGAGCGCCGGCTCGTCAGGGCCGGTGCCGGCGATCGTCAGCCGCGCACCGGGCACGCCGGACACGAGCCGGGCGAACGCCGGCAGCAGCAGGTCGAAGCCCTTCTGGGCGCTCAGCCGGCCGACCGCCAGCAGCGCCGGCGCGCCGGGCAGGGTCACCGGCTCGGCCGCGAGCCGATCGACCTCGGCGACGTCGATCGGGTTACCGATCACCGTCATCGGAAGCTCGATCCCCAGCCGGGCGAGGTCGGCGGCGAGGTCCTCGCTCTGGCAGATCACGTGGTCGGCGCGGCGCAGCGCGAACCGGCTCAGCGCGAAGCTCGCGCGGTGCTTGAGCGGCGCGGCGCGGATCAGCTCGGCGTGGTTGACCGACAGGTGGTTGGCCGGCCGCGCGATCAGCCGCGTGCCCGCCGGGAACAGCGGGCGGGCGAGGCCGGCGGTGACCACCATGCGCAGGGTCGCGAGCACGACGTCGGGGCGGAGGCGCCGGACCAGGCGCGCGAGCGGCAGCACCGGATAGCGCGTCGCGACCCCGACCTCGTCCCCGAGGTGGTGGACCTCGACATCGCCGGGCAGGCGCGCGCGGTAGTGGCCGCCGGGCTTGCTGGTCACCAGC
>DASWRS010000498.1:0-8246 GCA_036403075.1 Kofleriaceae bacterium | reverse complement strand
CAGGCCGCCTTGGCGATCTCCTGAGGTATTCGCTCGAGGATGTTCTCCAGCACGACGTTTCGAGGAGGATCAGTTCGATGTCACGTGCCGCAGTGGTTGCGGCCACCAGCGGATCGTTCGCAGGTTCACGTCCCAGCTGGGGCGCGTGAGCCGGTCCGCCCGTACTTGGTGAATACGATCCTTCGGCGGTCTCGCTCATCGGGCGCTCGCGACCCCCGCTCCAGGAGCAGTTCGATGTTGCGTGCCGCGGTGGTTGCGGCCATCAGCGGATCGTTCGCGGGTTCACGTCCCAGCTGGGACGCGTGAGCCGGTCCGCCCGGCTTGGCCAATACGATTCTCCGGCGGCCTCGCTCATCGGGCGCTCGCGAACCCCGCTCCAGGAGCAGTTCGATGTTGCGTGCCGCGGTGGTTGCGGCCACCAGCGGATCGTTCGCGGGTTCACGTCCCAGCTGGGGCGCGTGAGCCGGTCCGCCCGTACTTGGTGAATACGATCCAACGGCGGTCTCGCTCATCGAGCGCTCGCGACCCCCCCCGAGGATCAGTTCGATGTTGCGTGCCGCGGTGGTTGCGGCCACCAGCGGATCGTTCGCGGGTTCACGTCCCAGCTGGGACGCGTGAGCCGGTCCGCCCGGCTTGGCCAATACGATTCTCCGGCGGCCTCGCTCATCGGGCGCTCGCGAACCCCCCTCGAGGATCAGTTCGATGTTGCGTGCCGCGGTGGTTGCGGCCACCAGCGGATCATTCGCAGGTTCACGTCCCAGCTGGGACGTCAGGTAGTGGGTCGCGGTCTGTCCGGCATGAGAAGTGCCGGGTCGTGAGCAGCCGGTGTGACCGGGTCCTCGGCCTCGTTCAGCGAACCGTGCAGTGACTCTTGACTCCGTCGCCAGCGAGCTATCGAATTGCGATCATGGCTTGACAGAGTACAAATAGATTGCCAGTATCGAATCAGATAATTCGTGATCGCCACGCTCGAATTACAATGAATATCGTACGGAGTGCTTGCTGGAGTCGTGCCATGTTTAGCCAGAGTCAAGGTCAGGAACAGGGTGAGCCCGGCCCGGGACGGGAAGTATCGACGGCGGGGGAGTGGGTTGCCGAGTGGCAGGAGATTGATCGCCGGTTGCGCGAGTACGCGCGGCATCGCGCGGCGCTCGACGCTGCGGAGGCGTTCGATCTGCTGCGCGCCGAGCAACTCAAGGTCCATCTCAGCTATGGCTTTGCGACCCTGTACGAGTACATGGAGCGCGTGCTCGGGTATATGCCTCACGCGGCGCGCGAGCGGATGCGTGTGGCGCGCAGCCTCGGGGCGTTGCCCGCGACCACGGCGGCGCTGGCACGCGGTGAGCTGACATTCTCGGCGGTGCGTGAGCTGACGAGGGTCGCGACCGCCGAGACCGAGGCCGAGTGGTTGACCGCGACGCAGGGCAAGGTGGCCAACCAGATCGAGAGAATGGTCGCCCATCACCGGACAGGTGACCGGCCGGACGATCCGGTGGTTCCGGATGTGCGGCCTCGCGTGGTGCGGATCGAGCTGTCGCCGGAGGTCTACGCGCTGTGGCGGCAAGCGCGCTCGGTCGTCGCCGACGAGCGCGGCTCCGAGATCAGCGACGCGGACTTCGTCGAGACGCTATGCCGCGGCGCGATCGCGCCCGGTACCGGCGAGGGCGGGCCGGCGCATCAGATTGCCTACCAGCAGTGCCCCGACTGCCGGCGGACCACGCAGAACGGAGCGGGCCGCGAGATCGATGTCGCTCCCGAGGTGTTCGAGCGCGCGTCGTGCGATGCCAAGCGGCTCGGGTCACTCGATGCGGCCGTGCCCGAGCGCGCCACGACCACGGTGACGCCGCGGCTGCGCGAGCAGGCGTTCGCGCGCGATCACCATCGCTGCACGGTGCCGGGCTGTCGATCCGCCCGCAACCTGGATATTCACCATGTCATCGAGCAGTGTCGGGGCGGCACACATGATCTGTGGAACCTCACGTTGTTGTGCAGTGGTCACCACGCCGCGCTGCACGCGGGCTTGTTGACGCTTCACGGACAGGCGCCGTACGAGCTCGCGTTTCGCTGGGTGTACCGCTCACCGATCCCCGCGGGGTTGGCTCCCGAGGCGCGCCGGGCGATGATCGAGCAGCGGGTACGCGAGATCTTCGACGAAGGGCTGCCGCCGGAACAGGTCCTCGATGTGCCGGCGGATCGGATCGAGCGTCCCAGCTGGGACGTGGACCTGGTGGCGGCACGCCGGAAATGGCGACGACAGCGGCAGGCGGCATCGAAGAATGGGCGCTCGGAGGCGCCGAGCGGGGCGATCTTCCCGTCTTGATCGCACGCCAGGGCAGCGGCTACTGCGGCGGTCGGCGCTATGGGGCCGCCAGGGCTGCAAACAGCGCGCGCGGTGAGGTCACGACCAGACGGTCGCGGGTGGCGCCGTCGATGGGGGCGTCCGCGGGGGCGGCGGTGCCGCGGAGGCCGGCTTCGACGGAGGCGATGACATCGCCCCAGATCGCGTCGAGTCGGGCGTAGGTGGCGACGGCGCGCGCGACCGGATCGGCGGCGTCGTCGGCCATGGCGGCGGCGATGCGCCGGGCGGCGTCGAGCAGCGGGCGGTCGCTACCGTCCGGCGCGAACGGCACGATCAGGCCGGCGAGCTGGGTGAGCCAGGCGGCGCGAAGGACCGGCGGCACGGCGGCGGGGTGATCGGGCTCGATGACGAAGAAGTCCGGCGGCTCGCACGGGGCCTCGAGCAGGGCGCGCACCGCGTCGGGGCCGCGCGCGGCGGCCACGTCGGCATAGAGGAACCGGCGCGCCTGGTAGTAGATCCACATCGCGAGCTTGAAGCCGGCGTAGCAGGCGCCGAAGCCAAGGACGCGGTCGCGCGCGGCGATCAGGCGGTCGACGGCCGGGACACCGGCGCCGGGCGCACCGGCGATCAGGACGTCGAGGAACCGGGCGATCATCTTCTCGGGGGCCGAGCACACCTCGGTCTCGCCGACCAGCGTGTCCGTCGACTCGGCGAGGGCCAGCAGCGCCGGAGTGGTGAACGGCGGCGGGGTCCAGGCTTCGGTCAGCATCTTGAGCATCAGCCGCTGGGCCAGGATGCCGGTGCCCAGGGTGGCCTTGGACAGCGCCGCGGCGTAGGCGGGCAGGGGCTCGCCGGTCAGGACGAAGTACCAGGGCAGCGCCGAGCCGAGCTGGCTGACGCGCCAGAGGTCCATGACGTCGGGGCCGTATCCGCCGCGGAGCTCGGCGTAGCTGGTGCGCAGTAGGCCGAGGGCGCTGGCGATCTCATCCCAGTGCGCCGAGGTCTGGCGCAGCGCCGAGACGTTCATCGGCCGGCCGGACGCCTGGCGCGATCCGGGGTAGGGACACGGGCGGTACTCGATCTCGCCCGGGGCGAGGAGCTCGGGCGGGGTGCGGCCCTCGCGCAGCGGTCGGCCCTCGTCGTCGCGGTGAAACCGCTCCTCGACCATCCGTGACACCCAAAGCGCGCTGGGAGGCGACTCCACCGGGGATCCGTAACCCGGCGGACTCGTCTCCGGGAAGCGTTACCCACGGGTGTCGGCGCAACCCCGCGATCTTGGCCGCTCCGGCCGCTGGCACGTCGGCTGCTGTATCGGGACTCGTCACTCCACCACACCCCCGAGGATTGTCATGCCCACCGAAGCCCTCCCCACCATCGACCCGGACCAGCTCGCGCGCGTCTCGGGCGGCTCCACGAGCAGCAACGATCAGATCACGGCCGTGCTGTCGCAGATCACCAGCTCGCTCAGCGAGCTGTCGGCCAACAAGAACCAGACCGACCCCACCCAGATGCTGATGCTCATGATGATGATGGGCGGCTTCGGCGGCGGTGGCGGAGGCGGCGTCGTGGCGGCGGCCCCCGGCGTCGCGGGCGCGCCGGTCATCAACGTCGACACCAGTGTGCTGGGCGGCGGCCGCGGCATGTTCGGCGGCGGCGGCGGCGGTTGCTGCCGGCCCTCCGGCTGCGGCAGCAAGAAGGGCTGGTAACCGGCGCGCCCGGGACGTCGCGGCCCGCCACCGCGGTCGCCGTGGCGTATCGCCCCCGGTTGGATGGCGGCCGACGACGCTGCGGTGCAGGCGCGCCGCGCGCGGCGATCTCGTCGGCACAGTGCACCGGGATCGCATACGGCACACCTGCCGGTGATGCCGGGTGGCGGGCTGCCGCGCTACAGTCGGCGCGTGAAGCTCTCGCGCGGCGTGCTGTACATGACGGCCAGCGCGTTCGGGTTCTCGGCGATGGCGATGCTGGTCAAGCTCGCGAGCCCGCGGCTTCCGACCGGCGAGATCGTGTTCGCGCGCGCGGTGGTCACGCTGGTGCTGTCGTACGTGATGGTCCGGCGCGAGGGGCTGTCGCCGCGGGGCAAGCAGCCGCTGCCGCTGATGCTGCGCGGGCTGCTCGGGTTCGGCGGGCTGACCGGCTACTACATCGCGATCGCGCGGCTGCCGCTCGCCGACGCGACGACGCTGCAGAACGCCACGCCGATGATCACCTCGGTGCTCGCGTGGTGGTTGCTCGACGAGACGATCGGCTGGCCGACCGCGATCGCGATCGCGTGCGGCATCGGCGGCGTGGTGCTGATCGTCCGGCCGACCGGCACCGGCCTCGATCCGGTCGGGGTCGGCGCCGCGCTCAGCGCGGTGATGTGCTCGTCGTTCGCGTACGTGACGGTGCGCAAGCTCGTGCAGACCGAGCATCCGCTGGTGATCGTGTTCTACTTCCCGCTGGTCGCGACGCCGCTCGCGCTGCCGTGGATGCTGACCTCGTTCGTGGTGCCGGAGCCGATCGACCTGCTGCTGCTGGTCTCGATCGGCGCCGCGACCCAGGTCGGCCAGGTGTTCTTGACCCGCGGGCTCGCGGTCGAGCGCGTCAGCCGGGCCAGCAGCATCGGCTACCTGCAGGTCGCGTTCGCGATGGTCTGGCAGCTCGCGGTGTTCGGCGAGGTCCCGACGGCGTGGACGATCGGCGGTGCGAGCCTGATCCTCGGCGGCACCCTGCTGGTGTCGCAGGTCACCGGGGAGCTGGCTCGCCGGTCGCGTCGGTCGCGCCGGGCACGCGCGACGCAGCCGCTGCCGTAGCCGCGGCTGCGCGCAGATCTGCACGAGTTCCGGGTACCTCCGACCGGCCGCCCCGGCGATGAATGAACCGGGGGCGGCGCGCGTTTCACAGGGGATGCGTGTCGCGACCACCGCCGGAGTCCTCGTCACCACACTCGGCGCACTCGCCGTGCTCGCTGCGCCGGCGCGTGGTGACGCGCTGCGCCGGACGGTGGCGCCGATGACCCGCGCCGACGGCGCGGTGTGCGAGCTGCTGCGCGCCGAGCTCGGCGATACGTGCAAGCGGGTGGCGCACGACGGCAACGCCGCGGTCTACCAGTCTCGCAGCCGGTCGCGCGGCCCCGCGGGCATCCGCCGCCTGATCCTGGCGATCGACACCGGCGAGGCCGTGCTCGTCGGACCGGCGATCGACGTGCTCGACGATCACCTCGAGTCGGCGCGGCCCACGCTGCGGGCGATCGCCATCGACGGCCAGCCGGGGATCGCACTCGACGTGGTGTCGACCTGGCGGCGCGGCAAGGCCGCCGAGCACACCGAGTCGCTGGTCGGCTGCAGACAGACCGGCGCGATCTGGAAGTGCTCGCTGGTCGACGTCGGCGGCTGCGACGCCACGCTGGCCGCCGATGGCAGCGTCATGACCTCGTGCGGTGCGAGCTCGACGCTCGCGGTCGGCGCCGGCGGCGCGTAGCGCTCGCTCGCTCGCCCGCGAGGCCTGGCGCTCGCGTGCGAGCCTGGCGGCGATCTCACCGGGAATCGTCGCAGCGAGTCGTATGTCCGCGGCGCTTGCCGCCGGACGGTTCGTGGACCGGGCCGCGCCGGGCTCTGCTATGACTGGCGGATGACCGCGGCATCGCGAGCCACCCTGCGCCGGCTGATCCGGGCGCGCGACGCGCTGCACGCCGATCCGCAGCGCGGGGCCACGCTCGACGAGCTCGCCCGGGTGTCGGGGCTGTCGCGCGGGTTCCTCGCCCGGTCGTTCGCCCGGACGTTCGGTGTGCCGCCGCACCAGTACCTGGTGCAGCTCCGCCTCGAGCACGCCAAGCGCGCGCTGGCCCGCGGTGCGAGCGTGACCGAGACCTGCCTCGAGGTCGGCTTCGAGTCGCTGGGGTCGTTCAGCGCGAGCTTCCACCGCCGCGTCGGCGTGTCGCCGCGCGAGTGGCAGCGCCGGTCCCGGCTGCTGGTGCAGGGCCTGGGCATGCCGGCGCTGTACATCCCCGCGTGTTTCGTGGAGCGCTACGCCGGGCACATTTGAAGAAGTCCGCGCGCCCGATCTGCGATACGACGCTCGCATGATCACCAAGCATTCGCATACGTGCGTGTACGTGACCGATCACGAGCGCGCCAAGGCGTTCTACACCGAGAAGCTCGGGCTCGAGGTCCGCGACGATGTGCGGATGGGCGACTTCCGCTGGCTCACGGTCGCGCCCAAGACCCAGCCCGACGCCTGCATCGTGCTGATGCTGATCGCGCCCGGGCCGATGCTGTCCCAGGAGCAGGTCGGCCAGCTGCGCAGCCTGATCGAGGCCGGCGCACTCAGCGGCGGCGTGCTCGAGACCGACGACTGCCGCCGTGACTACGAGGAGCTCAAGGCCAACGGCGTTCAGTTCCTGCGCGAGCCGAAGGAGATGCCGTACGGCGTCGAGGCGCTGATGCGCGACGACTCGGGCAACTTCTTCAGCCTGACCCAGCGCCGCTGATCGGCGAGCCGGTCAGCGGCGGTGGCCGCCGCCGTGCGACGAACTGCTGCTGCTGCTGCTGCTGCCGCTCGATGATGGAGCGCTCGAGTGCGACGGCGCGCTGGCCGGCGGGCTCGACGAGTGCGACGGCGCGCTGGCCGGCGGGCTCGACACGTGCGACGGCGCGCTCCACGTGTGCGACGGTGCCGGCGCGGACGGCATCGGCGCCGACCGCGGCGGCGGCTGGAACGTACGGACCGGCGGCGGCGGCGGCTGATACGTGCGGGGCGGCGGCTGATACGTGCGGGCCGGCGGCTGGTACGGCTGATACGTGCGCGCCGGCGGGCTCGGCTCAGCACCGGGGCGGTAGACCGGCGGCCGATACGCGCCCGGCGGCGGGTAGCTCCGCGCCGGATCGGCCCCGCGGTGATCACGGACCTGCGGACCGCCGAAGCGCCCCGGCTCCTGCGTTGACGGCATCGGCGAGATCGGCCGGCCCGCCTGCGTCGGCGGCATCGGCGAGGTCGGCTGGCCCGCCTGGGTCGGCGGCGGCGTGCCGCGCGGATCGAACCCGCGGTGATCGCGGACCTGCGGACTGCCGAAGCGGCCGGAGTCCTGCGCCGGCGGGATCGGCCGGCCCGCCTGGGTCGGCGAGGTGCCTCGCGCCGGATCGAACCCGCGGTGGTCGCGCACCTGGACCTGGCCGCCGAAGCGGGCGGGGTCCTGGGTCGACGCGCCTGGGCGAACCGCCTGGCCCGGCGGAGTGCCTCGCGCCGGATCGAATCCGCGGTGGTCGCGCACCTGGACCTGGCCGCCGAAGCGGCCCGAGCCCTGCGCCCAGGGTCGGCCACCGGCGCTGAACCGGTTTCGCATCAGATCCGCGGCGCGCACCGTGGTCCTGGCTCGCAGCGGCGGCGCGGCCACTTTCGAGGTCACGCGCAGGCCTTCGGCGAGGTTGCCATAGAGGTGCGAGCGGACGTGGGGCCGGGCGAAGTTCGAGGTGGTCGCGAACCGCCAGTGGGCGTCGTGCTGCTCGGCGTGACGATGATCGCGGACCAGCACGCCGCCGCCGTGGTGGCCGATCGACGGACGATGATCGAGGATCCGCGGCGGCCGCGGCCGCCAGCCGATCACGCCGTTGCCGTGGCGCCAGTCGACCCAGGCCGGCCCCCAGCGGTGGCCGGGGACCCAGCCCCAGTAGTCATGGAACCACGCCCAGCGGCCGTAGTGGAACGGCAGCCAGCCCCAGGGATAGTCGCACGAGAATGCCCAGCCGGCGTCGGTGTCCACCCACGAGCCACCCGACTCGTAGGGTGTGAAATCCACGCCCACCACCGTGGCGTCGGGACGCCATACCGGGCCGTAGTCGTCGGTCTGGATCCACTGGCCGTAGCCATCGAGCGTGGCGTCGATCTCGGGGTCAGTGACCGTGCCGGTCGGCGCGGGCTGCGGCGCCTGGGCGACGTCGTCCGGCCCCGGCGCGCCGAGGCCTGCGGC
>DASWRS010000497.1:0-20279 GCA_036403075.1 Kofleriaceae bacterium | reverse complement strand
CGATCCTGGCGACGATGATCGTGCTCGCCGGCGCCGCGTCGTTCTTCGTCGGCAACAGCTACCAGGCCCAGATGCCGGGGTTCGCGCAGGACCTCGGGCACGGCGATCCGGGCATCACGTACACGATGCTGCTCGCGGCGGACGCGGCCGGCGCGCTGGTCGGCGGCCTCGTGCTCGAGAGCAGCGGCGGGATCTTTGCGATCCGGCCGCAGTCGGCGGTGGTGCTGGCGATGGTGTGGGGCGCGGCGCTGCTCGGCTTCGCGCTGACGCGCAGCTACGCGGTCGCCCTGCCGCTCTTGTTCGCGGCCGGGTTCTGCGAGCTGTCGTTCAGCAGCATGAACCAGACGCTGGTGCAGATGAACGCTCCGGAAGCCTCCCGGGGCCGCGTGCTCGGGCTGTACAATATGGCGTCCGCCGGACTCCGCACGTTCAGCGGCATCACGGTCGGGATCGCCGGGAGCATCATCAGCATCCACACGTCTCTGGCGGTGTCGGCGCTGTGCTTCGTCGCCGCGATGGCGATCCTGCTGGTGCGGGTTCGACGCGCGCGCTGAGCGTTCTTGAACTCGGCGAGGCGCCGCGGTAGTCATGCGCATGACCCAGACCCTGCTGTACGGCGGCCAGGACACCGAACTCGCCAGCGCGGCGGCGGATCGCGACCGGCTGTGGATCCCGCTCGTCGATCTCGAGCGCGCCACCGGCTGGGCTGCCAAGCCCCAGGGCCTGTGCCGCGGCGAGGTCTGCGTCCCGGTGCCCGCGGCGCGCCGGGCGGACTGGCTCGACGACGGCGCGCGCCGGCTCGACTTCGCGGCGTTCGCAGCGCACCTCGGCCACGCCGTCGCCCGCGACGCCGATCGCGGGGTCTGGGCGTTCGGGCCGGCCGCCGATCGCGGCGCGCCGGGCGGGTCAGGGCCGGTCGTCGCGCCCGAGTTCCGGCTGCCCGACGTCGACGGCAACCTGCACGCGCTGTCCGACTACCGGGGCAAGAAGGTGCTGCTGTACTGCTGGTCCTCCTGGTGAGGCTGCCGCTTTGACCTGCCGGTCTGGCAGGGATTTTACGCCGAGCACCAGGACCGCGGCTTCGTCGTGGTCGCGGTCGCGTTCGACAGCGGTGGGCCCGCCGCCGTTCGTGACTTCATCCGGCCGCCGCAGCTCGTGGCGCCGATGTTCCGGTTCATGGGCTGGAGCCGCGCGATGGCCGAGCGCGCCGCGGCCCCGACCTTCCCGTGCCTGATCGACGAGCGCCACAGCCTCGGCGAGACCTACGGCATCGTCAACGTCCCCACCGCGGTGTGGATCGACGAGGCCGGCGTGATCGTCCGCCCGCCCGAGGTCCCGGGCGCCACCGACGCGTTCCGCTCGATGAACCTGCAGACCCGCGAGGTGCCCAGGGAGCGGGCCGAGGATGGCCAGCGCCGGCGCCAGGTCTACGTCGACGCGCTGCGCGACTGGATCGAGCGCGGCGCCGCGAGCGAGCACGTGCTCGCCCCCGACGAGGTCCGGCGCCGGATGCGCGGGCTCGATCCGGACGAGTCGCTCGCGGCGGCGCACTTCCGGCTCGGTGTGTGGCTCGCGCAGCACGGCGATCGCGACGCCGGCCAGCGCGCGCTCGAGACCGCGGTCAGCCTGTGCCCCGAGACCTGGCGGTTCCGCCGCCAGAAGATCGTCCTGTCCGACCCGGCGCTCACCGGCCAGCTGGCCTCGACGCCGGAGTTCTGGCAGGCGGTGCAGGCGCTCGGCGACCGCTACTACTACCCGCCGACCGATATGGCGGGCATGCCGCCGCCGCTGCCGCCGCGCTGATCTGTACCGGCCGCGACCTGCGCCGGTGCGCTACGGTCACGGGATGCCGCCGCTCGTACAAGGTGCGGCGAATCTTGCCGTGAGCACCGATGTCACCTTCGGCTCACGGCGTCCAGTCGAATTCGCTTCGCTCGTCCTCCTCCTGATAAAGCCGCATCAAGACGCTCTGGACAGTGAGCGCGAACGCCGGGTTGGCAACGACGGGCGCGCCCGGATCGAACGAGAACTGGCCCGCCTTCCACCCCAGCATCTCGCGGAACGCACTGTGGATACGAGCTACGCGTGCACGTTCCAGCTCGTCTCTGGGGACCAGGCTGCGGGACACCAGCACGCCGTCGATCGCATCGTCGTTGAAGTTCTCCGCCGCCAGGGCAGCGAGTTCGCGGCGGGCTTCAGAACCAACATGCGGGCTCGCCAGGAGATATTTTCGCAGATCGAGCGCATTCGGCGAAGCTGCGCTGATGATCATGCCGCGAGACAGCATGATCGCACCGGTCCCTGCAGGTGATGTGCAGGTGAGCCGCCCTGTGCGTTGGCTGTTGCGCAGGAACTCGAGCAGATCGGCGAGGCCCAGCTCCTCGAGACCGCCGGTGAACACCGGACCGCTGCCAACCGACGGTACCGGGATCGGAACGCTCGGGGGCGACGGACTCAGCATGCCTGGGCCGCCGGACACCGGCGACGGCCGCTGGGAGACGGCTTGCAAGGGCGGCGGCAGGGTCGAGCCCGTGATCCGCTCCTTGAGCGGGACCGTCGGCACGCGATTGATCGAGAGCCTCTCGAGCACCGATTCCTCTGGCGCCCACGTCAGCGTGCCCAGCTCGGTCTCGAGCTTGCCGAGCGGGCGGTTCGTCTCGAGCTCGATCGCGATCACGGCACCGCACTGCTGGGCGATCACGCGAGCGTTCGTGGGGGCCTTGAGCGACACCACCGCGAGATCCCCCAATCCCAGCACCGACCCTATCGCGGAGAGCTCACCAGTCAGCGCAGCGGCGGCTGCAGACGTCGCAACGCCGTCCACGACGGTTCCGGTGACCGTGCTCAGCATGCCGCCCACCGTTCCAAGGACGACACCGATCACCCCACGTGTCTCCCTCAACAGGTCGGCCAGCGCGCTCGGGTGCTCGAACAAATTCACCATGCGCGGACTATTCCGTGCGTCGGTATCCGATTCGTGCACATCCCCAGTGCTTACCTCGCACCACGACCGGCACCGAAAGATCGTAGACCACGTCGCCGGTGTCCAGCCTCGTGCGCTGGAGCAGGTAGCGAACTTCGCTCCGGGCCGCGAGCAGGCTCGCGACGTCACCGAGGATCCGCTTGCTACGGTTGTTCACATAGTCCTGTGCCGTGTTGCCGGTCAGCGGCTGGGCAAATCTCGAGTTGTGCGCCGGAATGTAGCCGTTGCTATCGGTGAGGACCGCATACTGGATGGTTGGCGCGCGCACGAGCACCTTGTCTTCCAGACCCACGATGTCGCGCTCTGCGAGGGCGTCGTACGGAGTCGAGTACTTCTGCGGATCGGTCTTGGCGATGGGGAAATAGAGCCGGGCGAACACGCGATCCTCGGTCGTCACCTGGGATGTGATCCATTGCTCGATCACCTGCGAGGAATTGGATGCGAGCTGCTCGGCCGCGGCGAGCACGTCGCGATCCTGTGCTGTCAGGTTGTCGGAGGAAGGCGTGGGCTGCGCGGAAGGCGTGGACTGCGCGAATGCAGCGCGGGGCGTCGTCGTGGCCACGAGCAAGACGATCAGCGTGCGAGACAGGGTACGAGCCATGGATGGGTTCCTTCGAATGGGAGCAAACGGAGTCCAGCTAGGGAGCCGACAGGTCATTCGCCGAGGCGCCCCATCGCGGCCTGCAAGCTCGCACGGAGCCGGTTCAGTGACTTCGCCATCTGGCCGATCTCATCGGTCGTCGCCGGTTTGATCGGCTTGTCGAGGCCTTCGCCGGTACTGATCTCGTTGGCGAGCACGGTGAGGTGCTCGAGCGGACGCATCGAGCGCCGCAGCATGAAGAAGATGAAGCCCACGGTCACGAGCGCGAGGACGCCGAATACCAACGAGAGCTGCAACAGCAGCGATCGCTTGTGGCCGGCGATCGAGTCGACCGACACAGCGACGCGGAACGCCCCGAAGTGGCGTCCCTTCACGAAGATCGGCGATGACACGTCCCAGGCCGACTCGCCGGTATCGCGCAGGTATGCTTGGACGAGCACGGGCTCGAGGTTGTGCGCCGCGGCCTGATGCATCGGCGTCCAGAACTTTCGCTTGGCCCGGTTGCCGGCCAGATCCTTCGCGCGATCGCCGGTCAGCGCTTGCTGGAACTTGCTGTCATGTGTCGGAGTGTAACCGTTGACATCACCGCCGACCGCGTAGAGAAAATCCGGCGACGCTTCGAGGATCTTGTCCTGAAAACCCACCACGACGCGATCGGTGTAGAAATCGTACTTGGTGTGATATCGCGGGTTCTCGCCGAAGTCGAAACCCTTGATCTCGTCGTAGACCGGGTCGAACACGTCATTCATCGCCACGACGCCGCTGTCGATTCCAGCTTCCAGCATGGCGCCGTACATCTTGGCACCGGCCATCGCCGCCACCTTGCCATTGTTGATCGTGAGATGCTCGAGGCTGGCCGACTCGCGGGCGGTGATGAGATAGGCAGCCACGATCATCGGAGGGATCGTGATCAGCGCCAGGATGATCGAGACCTTGAGGCTCAGTTTGCGTTTGATGAGTGCGTACATCGTCGGCACGTCCTGTGAGGCGAGTGTGATCAGAGGTGGAGTCAGAGCGAGCTCGTCGCACGTTGGAATGCCGCACGGTCGTCGCTATCGTCGATCCCCGCGGTGAGCTGAGCGAGCACGGCGGGACCATCGGAGCGTGAGAACGGGCGCTCGCCGCAGACCTTGCGGACGGCCTCCTTGACAAGTACTTTCGCCATGGGGCCGATGCTCGCTGCGAGCGATTTCGCACAGGCGGACAGGAACGTCGAGCTCGCGGTATCGGCGACCACGACATCCGAGCCGCCGACGGCGGATCCGGAGGTGACCGTGGACCAGCTGAGACCTGCCTTCGCCAGCGTCGACCGTGACTGTTCGGGTAGCGAGAACCGGCCGGTGGTGCTGCTCGGGATCGCCACCGGCACTGCGGTGTTCTGCGCGCCGGGGGGTGGCGACTCGAGCTCCGCGATCAGCTTCGCGGCTGCGACGCGGAGCGCCACACCGAGAAACGCGACGTTCAGCGTCGAATCGGCGAGTACCGCGAGGACGTAGCGTCGCGGCTTCCCGGTGGCCGTTCGCAGGCTGCGCAACAGCAGCTTGCCCTCGCCGAAATGTGCGGTGAGTACGTCCCACTCGTCCTGGATGAGCTGGATAGAATCGGCCGCGTTGATGATCGAGCGCGCGACTTGCTGCAAGACCGGGAAGTCATAGATGGCATGTGCACGGTAGGCGAGGACCACGGCGGCCGAGTCGACGACCATCGCGCCCTGCACCCCATTGACCTCGCGAAGATTTTGAAGAATTGGTTCCAGCATGGCCGCGGCTCTCAGCGCTGCAATACCGTCTCGAGCTTCTTCTCGAATGCTGCGATCGGCTTGGTGGAGTCCACGTAGACACCAAGAACGTGTTGCTCGTGGATCGTGATCACGCACGCCCGCCGCGACGCTGTGATCGTGGCGCGCTGGAGCGATCCGAGCCCGAGGCCGTTCCCGCACCGAGTCAGCGCCTGCATCGCGACAACGTGCACCGCGCCCATGGCCTCGCTGTCGAGGTCGCCGCTCGACTCGAGCAGCGAGCCTACATCGTCGGTCACGACCAGCGCGATGACCTCGGGGAACTTCGCGATCTGGGTCTTCGCAACGTGAGGGAGGTCGATCACTCGTGCCTCTCGATTCCTGTTGAAGATGCACTCGCCGGATCACGATCATGTCCGGTCCGCGCGTACACCCGGCAGGTAGCTAGCTCGATGCCGCAGCCGCAATCGCCACCACGGACCCTGTCACCAGCGAACATTCGTTCCATTCATAGATCAGTGTAATTCACCAGCGTTTATAATCAATCCGAATGTCCGGCTCGTTAACCCATGCAAACCCCAGCTCAGAAGCGATACGTCATTCCAACCGAGACTGCCTGCAGCGTCCCGCCCGTGTAGCAGAACGGACCGCCGGCGGCGAACGTGCCATCGGACCCATTCACCGCGGCGATCTGGCTGCCGTCGTGGCAGTCCGTCGTGATCGAACGACCACCGGCGCCGAGGTCATAGTGAGCAGCAGTATGGTTCGCCTGCACCGCATAGACGATGTAGAAGCTGGTCTGCGCGTCGATCACGCGACGGTACATGCCCGCGAACATGTTCGTCGAGTTGTCGGCGCCCGGCGTGGTCTCGATGTTGTGCTCGCCGAGCGAACCCGGTGACTTGAACGCATGCGCGTAGCCGAGGTGGAGGACGTCGGCAGGCGTGAGCTCCTGTGAGAGTTGCAGCCAGAGCGCCGCGCGCGAGCGCTCGTCGAAGTAGTGGTATGGCATACGCCGGCTCACATCTTCGTAAAGTCCACCGATCGTCGTCTGTGTCGGTGCCTTGAATTGCGCACCAATACGCCACGCGGACTCGTCTGCGATCGCCACGGTGCCATCGAAGGCGAAGTCGTGTCCGCCGACCGTGACGACCGAGCCATCGGCATCGCTCGCTCGGTTGACGTCCTTGTGTAGCTCGTACGACGCTGCGAGATATACTGGACCAGCCTCGTAGGTCGCACTGACGCCGATGGCGGTGCCGAACGCACCGTCGTTGCATCCGTACGGCAGGGCGCCGCTTCCCGGCACGTTTCCGCCGGAGCAACCCGATTCGCCGGCGGGCTGGATGCTGTTGTCGTCCGAACGATTCTGGCCGGGCGCCCACAGTGCAACGACGCTGACCCCGTAGACTTTCGGCGACTCGTACCACAGAGCATGATCCAGGCGCCCCCCGAACTCCGTGCGATTGTCACCGCCGGTGTTGCCGACGATCGCCGCGTAATCACCGGGCGTACCGACGAACGGATTCAGGCGGGCGGTCGAATTCTTCATCGGTGCGTCGGTCTTGCCGACCTTGAGCGCGCCGAAGTCACTGCTCAGCCCGACGAAGCTGTTGCGCGACGTGAGCGCGCCTTTGACGACCGAGTCATTGTTCGAATTGGTGTTGACCGTCCCGGAGGTCGCCGCGACATCGAGCTGGGTCTCGAGCTGGAACACCGCCGCGAGGCCCGACCCGATGTCGTGCTTGCCGCGCACGCCGAGGTAAGAGATGTTCGTGGAGATCGCCGGCATCCAGCCCATGTTGCCCACGGGCGTCGACATGCCGTCGTTGGCGATCTTGCCGGCAATGCCTTTCGTCGACGTATCGAGCGCAAGATCGATGTTGCCGTAGAACTGCAGGCTCTTGACGGCGGAAGATCCCGCCGGGGACACCGGGTTCGCCACCACCCTGGGTTCCGCCGCTGCGTGCGCTTCACTTGCAGCCATGGCGGCTACTTTGCGGCTCAGTGCATCGACCTGTTGCTTGAGTGCGTCGAGCTCCGGCTGCTGCGCAACCTGCTGTGCGTACGCCGGGTTAGCCGCTGCCGCTGATGCAATCAATGCTAGTGTGAGCGCGAGTTTCTTTATCGAAATAGTCCAGTCTGTCCCCATGGGAGCCGCAGATGCAATATGCGGGCCGTAGACCTGGTCGACCCCGGTGCGCTGGCAAGGACGTGCCCGGCCCGTGCTTCGCCGTCAATGCCGACCGCTGCGGCCGGGGCGTTACCGACGGTCCCACGCCTCCGCCGAGTTTGCGCATTGCGCGAGATCGCTGAGGTTGCGAACTGACCTCGCTCCAGACCTACACGTCGGTCTACTGGCGAGCTGGCCACAGCGCGGATTGCGAGGCGATGAGCGGAACGCTCGGAGACATTGAGCGGCTGCCGGCCAAGGACCGGCGGCGGCGGCGCCGGCGGCGACGCGCCCCGAGCCACAGCACGATCAGCCACGGCCCCGCGCCGGGGGCGGCGGTGCAGCCGGCGGCAGCCGCGCCGGGGTCGCCGGCGGGCGGCGGCTCGTCGTCGCGCACGCGGGTCAGCCGGATCGCATCGAACACCAGCTGGGCGCTGGCCGCGGCCGGCTCGCCGGTGTTGTCGGCCAGGTGGATCCACTGCGCGCCGCCGGCGGCGAAGTCGACGTCGCCGACGACCTGCCAGCCGTCGGCCGCCGCCTGATCGATCACCCGCGTGGCCGGCGGTCCGGCGCCCTGGACGACGTACGCCGCGCGCGTCGAGCTCGCGTAGCCATGGGCCGTGTAGGCCTCGATGCGGTAGCGGCCGGCCTCGGCCAGGAACAGGTTCCACTGCGCGAAGTTTGCCTCGCTCGCGCTCGGCGTCGCGTGGGTCCACATCAGGTCGCCCTGCTCGCCGCTGCCGGCCACGCGGCGCAGGTACTGCGTCGGCCCGCCGGCGACGAAGCAAGCGTCGCCGTCGTCGATCGTGCCGCCGGCCGCGGCGATCGTTCCGCACGGCGGGCAGTCCACCGCGCAGCTATCGGCGGTCTCGCCGCTGTTGCAGCGGCCGTCGCCGCACGTGCCGCCGGACGTGAAGTCGTGCAGCGCGTCGAGCGTACCGTTGAACACGTTGACGTCGAGCGTTGCCCCGGGGATCCCCGCGACTGAGCCGGTCGCCGAGTACTGCCAGAACAGCCACCGCGTCCACGGCGTCGGGATGTTGGGGCAGGGTGCGGTGGTGTACTGCGCGACCCACAGCGGCGACGTCGTGACGTTCGCCGAGCCGGTGAGGTCGTGCCACGAGTACAGCCCGGCGTAGACGATCGGCGGCCGGCCGATCGCGGCGGTGACGTGCGCGACCCAGGCGCGGACGCTCGCGGCGACCCCGGCCGTGGTCAGCCCGCCGGAGACCTCGACGTCGAGCACCGGCGGCAGGTCGCCCACCCCGAGCGGCCCCATCTGGCCGAGCAGCAGATCGGCCTGGGCGATCGGATCCTCGGCCGGCCGGAAGAACTGGTACGCACCGCGGATCACGCCCGCGGCCTTGGCGCCCGACCAGTACGCCGGGAACTTCGGATCCATGAACTGCAGCCCGTCGCTGACCCGGACGAACGCGAACTCGACCCCGGCCTGGTGCGCGGCGGCCCAGTCGACGCTGGTCTCGTAATACGACACGTCCATGCCCTGGACCGTCGGTCCATCGGCGCACACGGTGCCGGCCTGCTCGACGGTCGACCCATCCGGCTCGATCGGCTCGACGCAGCCGATCAGCGCCAGCCAGATCGAACAGCGCACGAACCCAGGACGCCCCATGGCAGCTGCTCGAAGATACACGAGCCGGCGCCTGGTAGCTGCGGTCCTCACGCCGCCAAGTACGCGATGAGCCACGGCGGCGGGGCAACTCGCCCGCCGATCGCGGCCGATTGACCGCCCTCAGCGCCGCCTCGGCACAAATACGTTGTCTTCGAGCCGGCGGACCCGCGCGGGCAGATCGGCGTACTTCTCGTCGATCGCCGAGATCTGCTTCGTCATGGCTTCATAGGCTGCGTTGATGTGGCGAGCCATCTCCGTGAGCAGTCGTTGCTCGGACTCCGCGATCCGCGCCAGCAGGGCGCCACCCCAGAGCTCGAGCTTCTGATCGAACCTCTGCTCGAGCCGCTCGAGCTTCTGATCGAACTTCTGCTCGAGTTTCTGCTCGAGTTTCTGCTCGAGCCGGATCTCCAGCTGGGCGAGCTCTTCCCGCAACTCGCCGCGTGTGACGGGCGTGGACATACCGGTAGCGCCGCGTTTCATGATGCCACCGCCCCGTCGGGAACGAAACGCCGCTCTCGCGTGGATCGCGTGGTCGTGCGGGGTGCCGCGCGCGGATCCGAGCATCGCCCGCGTGGTCTGGGCCGAAGCTGTCCTGGGGAATGTTGCGGGAAAGCCGCGAGCAGCGGCCGGGGCGAGATCCGAGGAAGATACATGCGGGCGCGACGCAGCAAGAAGCTCGCCGGTGCCTCGCGCATGGATGATCGCGCGGTTACCGCGGTCGATGTCCGGCACGCGGACACGCTGTCCGAGATCCGGCCGGACACCGGACAAGCTACGCGGCCCCGCCGGCTCGCCATTCTCTTGCGATGGCGATCGCGCTCCAGCTGGTACTGGCTGCGGCCGCGGACCCGGGGTCGTTAGTATGCCTGGACGGTCGCAAACACCGCGGCGCCGACCGTGTACACCAGGGCGGCGCCGCGGTTACCGGGGAGCGCGGCCACGACCGGCGATGTGCCGGTGGCATCGATCGTCCGAGCTGGATCGAACGCTGCCGCGCCGGCGGCAAGCCGATCGAGCTGGACGCCACCGCCGTTGAGCTGGGACGCGACGAAGGCGTTGCCCCCGTCATCGGCCGCCAGCGAGCGGCTCTGCGGGGTGGAGACCCGCGGCAAGCCGGGGACGGTGCTCGAGGTGGACACGGCGTTCGTCGGGATCACGAACAGCAGGGCGGAGTTGCTGCCCCCCAGGAAGTCGGTACCGGAGACGAAGATGTTGCCGTTGCCGATCGTCCAGTCGGAGAAGAATTCGAAGCCCGGCGGGTTGACCTCGGCTCCGAACGACGCCCCGGCGTCGCTGCTGACGCGCACGTGGAAGGTCGGCGAATCCGTGCAGACCGCCAGTGTGCCGAGCTTGATATCGAATACGAGGTCGAAGAACTGGACGGCCAGCGCCACCGGCGTGGTCGCGAACGTGCCGGTGCCTCGGTCGTGGTTGCGTGCGACCGAGACGCCGCCGGGGCTCGCGAATCCGACGTAGATGTCGTCGTTGAACGACTGGAGCGCCAGCCCGGCCGCTCGGACCGTCGTGCCGATCGAGATCGGCGCCCCCCAGGTCGCACCGCGGTTCTGGGTCGTACGCAGGAACACCTGGCCGTTGTTCAACATGATGCCGGCATAGGCGACGCCGCTCGGACCGGTCGCGACGGCGACCTCCAGGACGCCCACCGGCGGGAGCCCGGTCGAGAGGTCGAGCGGATCGGAGAACGTGTGGCCGCGGTCGGTGCTGACCGCGAGCTCCGCGATCCCGCCACACTTCATGGCGGCGTAGATCGTGCCGCTGCCGTCGATCGCGATCTTGTGGGACGCGTTCGCGGTCGCGGTGGTGCATGCCAGATCGCCGCTGATCTTCACCGGCGGTGTGGTGTCGAAGGGCTCGACGTGGCAGCTCGCGTCGCAGCCGTCGCCGTTGACCAGGTTGCCGTCGTCGCAGCTCTCGCCGAGCGCGAGCTCGATCGCGCCGTCGCCGCAGGCATGGACGTTGCTGCAGGTGCCGGCCGCGCAGCTGCCGTTGAACGTGTCGTTGCAGTGGCCCGCGGTGATCGGGCCGCAGCACGTCGTGCCGTCGGACGCGTTGCCCACCGAGCAAGTGCCGTCGCCGTTGCAGACGCCGACGTGGCACTCATCGGATCCGCTGGGCGATCGGCAGGTGTACGCGCTGCCGGCGCAGGTGCCGGCGCTGCACACGTCGGCCTGGGTGCAGTCGTTGCCGTCGTTGCAGGTGGTGCCGTCGGCCGCGCTCGGGTTCGAGCACGTGCCCGTCGCCGGGTTGCAGGTGCCAGCCTCGTGGCACGCATCGGAGGCGGTGCAGGTGACGCCAGCACACAGATCGGTGCAGACGCCATTCTGGACCACCAGATCGCCGCAGCACGGCAACGTCGGGTCCGCCGGGGCCCCGACCGGCAGGCAGCCTCCGCCGTGGCACGTGGGATCGCCGACGGCGACGTAGTCGCCCACGTGGTGGGCGTGCGCGTTGATGCAGGCGTTGTCGCTGATATTGAGGACCGTGAACGGGTTTCTCGAAGATCCGGTGGCGTGGCAGATACGGACCTTGCCATTGACATCGAAATAATCGCATTGATCGGCGGTGAGCGCCGAGATGGCCTCGCCGGTCGTCGGCTGCGGCGTGGCAGGTGGCGAGCAGGCGACGGCGGTGAGCAGCACGGCCGCGGACAACGAGAACATGATTTGTTTCACAAGACTCCCATTTTGCAGTTCCGGAGTTCCGATCAATCGATAC
Source organism: Kofleriaceae bacterium (assembly GCA_036403075.1). Lineage (GTDB taxonomy): Bacteria > Myxococcota_A > Polyangia > Haliangiales > Haliangiaceae > JABFXX01. Next base: position 8,415 of record DASWRS010000497.1, on the reverse strand, counting down.
ACCAACGTCACCCGACGCCTGACTTCAATTGATCGCGGCCACCTTACCGATATTGGATCTCGAAGAGGCTCCGTGATGGTCATTTTACGTGCCGCAAAACGACTCACGCGCTTTGCGGGTCCGCGGACTACCCACGAGCTACCCACGAGCTACCCACGAGCTACCCGTGGCGCGGGATGAAGCTGTATTGGGTCAAGAGGTCGCTGTGTCGGGTGAGAAAAAGTCGCACTCGACGCGGGCAAGGACAATACCCACTGTCGTCAGGGCACAATGGGGAGTATGCGGCCGACGAGATCAGATTCCCGTATGCAGGCGCGTCACCTGGGCAGCGGCGTGTCGTCGGAGTCGTCGAGCAGGCGATCGATCGCATCGCCGAGCGAGTCGTCGGAGCGCTTGCGGCCGGCTTCGGCTGCGGCCTCGGGCGGCTTGTCGGCAGCGCGCGGGGACGCGGTCGGCGGCTTGGTCTCGGAGGCCGCCAGCGGTCGGGGCACGCCGGGCAGGGTCGGATCGGCGCGCGGTGTCGCGAACGGCGGGCTCCGGTCCTCGAACATCGGCATGTCGACGACCGGCGGCTCGCCGCGCGGCGGTGTCGGGCGGCTCGCTCGCCAGGCTTCGGCCGCCGGGACCGGTGGGCCGAGCCGGCCGGGGCCGCCTCGCAGCTCGGGAATCGCCATCGCCGTCGGCATCGGTGCCGGCGGTGGCACCGCCCGGCTCGCGGGGTGTCGGGCGTCGGGCCGGGTCTCGGGCTCGGTATCGAACCTGCGGTCAGCCGGCGTGACGGTCCGCTCCGCGGGGGCGGGGGCGGAGGCGGGCGCGGGCTTGACCTCCACCGTCTGTCGCGCCGGCGGCCTGGGCTCGTCGGGCGCGGACCGGGCCGGCTCGCCGTCGAGCTGGAGCGGCGCGAACACCTCGCGCGCGTGCGACGGCAGGCCATCGAGCCGCTTCCGCAGCTCCGCGGTCGAGATGAAGATCTCCTCCCGCCGGTTGTCACCGAGCAGCCGGCGCAGCACCAGCTCGCCCGGGCTGCGCGAGCGCCGGGCGATCTTCTGGACCGTGGGCGCGACCGCGGCGATCAAGCGCTCGGCAAACATCCGTGGATGCTCGTACTGGGCGATCGGCACGCCGTCGATCTCGAGCGACACCAGGCCGGTGCGGTTCTCGGCGAGGCCGCGGACCGCGGTCTCGAGCCGCTCGGCGACCAGCCGGAGCCTCGCGACGTCGCGCTCGTCGACCGCGATCTCGCGGCTCGGCGCGCCGCCGGTCGGCTCGACCCGGAGCTCGCCGTTGCGCTGCGAGGTGACGACGAAGCCACCCGCGCTGGCCTCCGGCGCGGCACGCAGCCGCACCGTGGTGGCGTCGCCGCCGACCAGCACGCCCGTCACCTGGTAGCGGCCGAGCTTGTGGGCGACGACCTTGTCGGACTTCTTGAGCCAGCCGGCGGTCTCGTGGGCGTGGATCTCGACCCCGTCGACGATCCGCTCGACGCGCAGATCGAGCCCGAACATCGAGCTGGCCGGGACGTCGAGCGCGACCACGGCCTCGACCCCGAACCCGGTGCGCTGGCGCATCGTCGCCTTGACCCCCGAGGTGCTCCACGCGACCTCGAGCGCCCGGTCGGCGCCCGGCAGATCGTGGGCCCGCAGCAGCTTCTCCAGCACGTCCTTGGCGCGGACGCGCTGCCGCTGATCCTGGCGGTCCATCTCCTCGCACTCGACCGCGAGCGCGGCGCGGGCCTGGGTCGATTCCCGGTCCACCGCGTCGCGGATCGCGGCGGTGATCGCCGCCGCGCACCGGCCGACCGGCGTCGCGGCCGGTGGGTCGCCCGTCGGCCCCACGAGCTGCGACACGCGCTTGCCGAGCTCCTCGACCGCGGCGACCACCGAGGCGGTCTCGAGCTCGCGGCTGCGCCGGCCCTCGACCGTGGCCGCGAGCGTGACCTCGCACTCCGCCATCACGACCGCGCAGTCGATCACCTCGCGCAGGAACGCCAGGTAGTCGAACTCGAGATCCGACTCGGACGAATCGCCGAAGAGATAGCGCACAGGGGGCCTCTGGGCCATCGTACACGCCGGCCTCGTCGGCGTCACCATCGCGCTCCGGCGCCGGCCGCCGCGGGGGTCTTCGGGTATCCTTCGCGCCGATGACCGCGTCCGACGTCACGATCACCCTTCCCGATGGAGCCCGCAAGACCGTCCCGGCGGGGACGACGATCGCCGACTTCGTGCGGACCCAGATCGGCCCCGGCCTCGCCAAGGCGGCGCTGTTCGCCAAGCTCGACGGCGCCGAGGTCGACCTGACGCGCACGCTCGATCACTCCGGGCGGCTGGCGATCTTCACCAGCAAGGACCCCGAGGGCCTCGACCTCGTGCGCCACGACGCGGCGCACATCGTCGCGGGCGTGGTCCAGCGGCTGTTCCCGGGCACGCAGGTCACGATCGGCCCGACGACCGACGACGGCTTCTACTACGACTTCGCACGCGACACGCCGTTCACGCCGGAGGACCTCGAGCGGATCGAGGCGGCCGCAAACGAGGAGATCCGCGCCGATCTCAAGTTCGTGCGCACCGAGGTCACCCGCGAGGAAGCGCTGGCGCTGTTCGGCAGGCTCGGTGAGAAGTTCAAGCTCGAGATCATCGAGGACATCTTCGCCAAGGGCGCGACCACGCTGACCTTGTACTCGCACGGCGACTGGACCGACTTCTGCCTCGGGCCGCACGGCCCGTCGACCGGCCGGGTCGGCGTGATCAAGCTATTGTCGGTCGCGGGCGCGTACTGGCGCGGCGATCACCGCAACGCCCAGCTCCAGCGGATCTACGGCACCGCGTTCTTCACCAAGAAGGAGCTCGATGCCTGGCTGACCCAGCAGGAGGAGGCGCGCAAGCGCGATCACAGGAAGCTCGGCAAGGAGCTCGACCTGTTCGCGTTCCACCCCGCGGCGCCGGGCGCGGTGTTCTGGACCGCGAACGGCACGGTGATCTTCACGCAGCTGCAGTACGCGATGCGCCGGATGTGCCTGGCCAACGGCTACGTCGAGATCAAGACGCCGCTGCTGTACAACAAGGTGCTGTGGGAGAAGAGCGGGCACTGGGGCAAGTACCGCGAGAACATGTTCCTGATCCTCGATCCGGAGGCCGATCCGGCGCTGCCCGAGGACGAGCGCGCGAGCTTCTCGCTCAAGCCGATGAACTGCCCGTCGCACCACCTGTTCTACGAGATGAAGCGGCGCTCGTACCGCGAGCTGCCGCTGCGGCTCCACACCCAGGACGTGCTGCACCGCAACGAGGCGACCGGCGTCCTGTCCGGCCTGACCCGGGTGCGTCAGTTCCAGCAGGACGACGCGCACATCTATCTGATGGAGTCGCAGATCACCGACGAGGTCAAGCGGCTCACGCAGCTGATCGCCAAGGTCTACGGCGCGTTCGGGCTCGCGTTCACCGCCAAGTTCGCGACCCGTCCGGCCAACAAGCTCGGTGACGACGCGCTGTGGGACAAGGCCGAGGCCGCGCTGCAGGCCGCGCTGGTCGAGACTGGCCTCGCCTACGAGCACAAGCCCGGCGACGGCGCGTTCTACGGCCCCAAGATCGACTTCGACGTCGCCGACAGCATCGGCCGCAAGTGGCAGCTCGGCACGATCCAGCTCGACTACCTCGCGCCGGAGCGCTTCGAGCTCGGCTACATCGGGACCGACAACGTCGAGCACCGGCCAGTGGTGATTCACCGCGCGATCTACGGCTCGTTCGAGCGCTTCATCGGCATCCTGATCGAGCACTACGCCGGCAACTTCCCGGTGTGGCTCGCGCCGGAGCAGGCGCGCATCCTGCCGGTCGCCGAGCGCCACCACGGCTGGGCCGAGGAGGTCCAGGCCCGGATGCTCGCCGTGGGGCTGCGCGTCGCGATCGACCGCTCGCACGGCAAGCTCGGCGCGATGATCCGCGACGCCCAGCTCGCGAAGATCCCGTACGCGCTCGTGGTCGGCGACAAGGAGGTCGAGAGCAAGGGTGTGTCGCCGCGCAAGCACGGCACCGGCAAGGAGGCCGACCTCGGCCTGCAGACGCTCGACGCGTTCCTCGCGCACATCGCGGCCGAGGCCGAGATCCCGTTCTGAGCTCTCGCCGTCGCTGATGCGAGGGCGCGGGTTCGCGCCCTCCGGGTGGGCGGGCCGAGGCGGCCCGCCGCGCCCGGCCGGGTTCGCGCCTCGGAGATCTTCGGAGCCGCGTGCCTCGGCGCAGGAACACCTCTGCGCACACAGGCGCTGCCTGTAATCAATCGCTCAGTTCAATCGAGCTATAAATCATATACTGACAAACGATTTTCGTTTCTGTAACACTGGTATTGATACGCGCAAGGGGGCTACGGGAACGTCTTGTCGATCGCAATCGAGAAGTAGGTGCAATGGTGCGACCGAAGTGGCTGGCTTGTTGTATGTGTCTGATGGTCGTCGATATTTCGTCCGCCGCGGCCGAAGCTGATCAGCGCACACCGAAGTCGCTGCGCATGCGATCTCGGTCCCACGTCGGCCCACACAGGCCTTCGCCGACCCGGAACAGCCGCGTCGCGCAGTCACCTCCGGCGGATCCGGCGCCGGCGCCGGTGCCCGACGGCAGCGAGCCCTCGGCGGCTGCACCCGCGGCGCCGGACCCGGCACCGCCGCAGGGATCGGAGCCGGCGCATGCGGCGCCAGCGGCGGCCCAGGCCGGAGAGCACGGCGAGCCGGACCTGGCAACGCTCGGCGAGCAGGACTTCGAGGAGGAGGTCATCGTCGTCACCGGCTCGACGATCGCGCGCCGGAGCGTGACCACGCCGGCGCCGCTGACCATCATCGATCGCGAGCTGCTGCACGCGGCAGGCCAGCCGACGCTCGGCGACATCCTGCAGCAGCTGCCGGTGCAGCAGAACGGCCTGAACGCCCAGGTCAATGCCGGCGGTGATGGCACCACGCGCATCGACATCCGCGGCCTGACCAGCTCGCGGACCTTGACGCTGATCAACGGACGCCGCGTCGTGCCCGGCGGCAACGGCGCCAACGTCTCGGTCGATCTCAACATGATCCCGCTCGCGATCGTCGAGCGCGTCGAGGTCCTCAAGGACGGTGCCTCGGCGGTCTATGGCTCGGACGCGATCGGCGGGGTGGTCAACGTCATCACGCGCTCCGACTTCACCGGCAACGAGGCGTCGCTGTACACCGGCGGCACGCAGCACGGCGATGGCGCGACGTACGAGGCGAGCTTCGTGACCGGGCAGACCTCCGAGACCAAGAAAGCCAACATCGTGTTCGCCGTCGGCACGCACCGGCAGATGCCGGTGTTCGCCGGAGATCGCACGTTCTCGGCCAACGACATGACCTACGACTATGCCCACCGCACCGTGCTCCCCGGTGGCTCGCTCGTGGTGCCCGGCGGCCGGATCAACACCAGGGCGATCGACCTCGACGGTGACGGCCGGCCGGACCCGATGGACCTGTGCGGCACCGGCGTGCAGTACTGCACGAGCGACGGCGCAGGCGGTTATCGGCCGTTCACCACTCCCGGTGATCTCTATAACTCGCAGCCGAGCAACTATCTCTACACGCCGTCCACGCGCTATAACTTGTTCAGCACCGGCACGTACCGGCTGACGCCGCGGGCCTCGATGTTCTTCGAGAGCAGCTACGCGAACCGCAAGAGCGCCCAGCAGCTCGCGCCCGATTCGTTCAACAACTCGGCAGCGATCTCCAAGGACAGCATCTACAACCCGCTGGGCGGCACCGTCCTCGGGTACCAGCGCCGCCTCGACGAGTTCGGCCCGCGGCGCAGCGAGCAGAACAACACCACGTTCCGGCTCGTCGGCGGGCTGCACGGCACGGCTCCCGAGGACCTCGGCGTGTTCGAGCGCTTCAAGTGGGAGCTGTCGTACAACTACGGCCGCGACGATGGCAACCAGGTCAGCACCGGCAACCTGATCCGGAGCCGGCTCGCGGCCGCGGTCGGGCCGAGCTTCAGGAACGCGAGCGGCGTTCCAACCTGCGGCACGCCGACGAGGCCGATCGCCGGATGCGTACCGATGGACGTCCTCGGCGCGTCGGGGTCGATCGATCCCGCGGCCGCCGCGTACGTCACGTTCACCGGGATCCGCAGCGGGTTCAACCAGCAGCAGACGGTGCTCGCGCAGACCAACGGTCAGCTCGCCAAGCTGCCCAACGACGGCGATCTGTCGGTGGCGCTCGGGGCAGACTTCCGCACCGAGTCGGGCGCGACGACCCCGGATCCGCTGACCGCCACCGGAGACACCACGGGCAGCGCGGGCGCTCCGACCGTCGGATCGAGCAACGTCGTCGAGGCGTTCGGCGAGCTCTCGCTCGTGCCGGTCAGCGGCAAGGACCTCGCGCAGTGGGTCGAGCTCAACCTCGCGGCGCGCGCGTTCCGCTACAACACGTTCGGCAGCGGCGTCACCTGGAAGGCAGGCGGGCTGTTCCGCACGATCAACGGCATTGCGGTCCGCGGCACCTACTCGACGTCGTTTCGCGCGCCGTCGGTGACCGAGCTCTACCAGGGCAAGACCGACAGCGCGGCGCCGCTGATCGATCCGTGCGACACCCGGCCGCTCGGCGTCACCATCATGCTGTCCCCCGAGGTCGCCGCGGAGTGCGCGAATCGCGGCGTGCCCGGCACGGCGGCGTTCGGATCGGCGCTGACCCGCGTCCAGCTCGGCGGCAACGCCAAGCTCGAGCCGGAGACCGCGCGCGTCCTCACCGCCGGCATCGTGATCGAGCCGCCGCAGGCCCGGGGGCTGGCGGTCACGGCCGACTACTTCCTGACCGAGATTGCCAAGACGATCCAGACGCTCGGCCCCAACATCATCCTGTCGAACTGCTACATCCGCCACGATCCCGGCAGCTGCGACCAGGTCCATCGCAATCCACAGCTCGGCTACGCGATCGACTACATCGACATGTCGACCAAGAACGTCGGCGGCGTGGCCGGCTCGGGCATCGACTTCTCGGTGTCCTACGACCACAAGCTCGGCACCGCGGGGCGGTTCCGCGAGCAGATCGAGTCGCAGTACCTGCTCAAGGCCGACATCGACAACACGTTTCAGGTCATACACGCGCTCAACAACAACGATCTCGGCGCCCGTCCGCGGATCCGGGGGAACCTGTCGTCGCTGTGGCAGCACCCGTCCGGCGCCAGCGCCGGTTTCAACCTGCGCTACGTCGGCTCGTTCAACGAGTGCGAGCAGAACAACTGCAACGCCGGCATGCCGGCTCGCAAGGTCGCCGCGTGGTACAAGCTCGACCTGTCCGGCGGCTACTCGGTCCAGTCCGGGGCAGGCACCACGGCGCTCACGGTCGGCGTCAACAACGTGCTCGATCGCAGCCCACCTGCGATCTACGGTGCCCCGTCCGGTGACTTCGACCCGACCGGCTACGACCTCAAGGGCCGGTTCTTCTACGCGCGCATGTCGCAGACGTTCTGAGACCGCGCTGGCGTCCGCCGGCCGCTCGTGCTCGTGCTCGTGCTCGTCGGAGATCACTCCGGATCACTCCGGCGCTAGTCTGCCGGGGGCTCCGCCAGCTCGATGGCGAAGATCGAGCGCCCGTAGGTGGCCGCGAGCAGCGTGGTGGGCGGGCCGGGCAGGATCTTCATGTTGGTGACCACGACCCCGCCGGGCAGGCCCACGCCCAGTGGCGCCCAGCTCCCTCCGGTGTCGTGCGACACGAACACGCCGACGTCGGTCCCCACGTACAGGGTCGAGCTCCGGCGCGGATCGAGCCAGAGGTCGTTGACCGGCGCGTCCGGTAGATCGCCGCTGATGTCGCTCCACGTGACGCCGTGGTTGGTGGTGCGGAACACGTGGGCGAGCGGCTGGTCGACGCGGAACCCGGAGAACGTGACGTAGGCGATCGCGTCGTCCTGGGGATCCACCGCGACCCGCGTGACCCAGAGGTCTGGCAGGGTCAGATCGGCGCGCAGGTAGGTGTGCCCGGTGTCGCGCGTGACCCACACGTTGCCGTCGTCGGTGCCGATGTAGAGCGTGTTGCGGTTGGACGGCGCCACCGCCAGCGTCGTGATGGTGCCGAACACGACGCCGCCCACGCCCTGATCGCCGTTGGTCAGATCGTCGCTGATCGCGGTCCACGACGCCGCCGAGTTGGTGGACCGGAACAGCCGGTTCGAGCCGAGGTACACCGTGGTGGTGAGGCCGTTTCCCGTGCTCGTCGGATCGAACGCGAGCGGCGTCTTCCAGCCCAGGCGGCCGGACAGCCCGGAGGTCGCGCCGCTGAACGAGGCCCCGCCGTTGATCGACCGGCGCAGCGCGCCGAACTGCGACTCCGAGTAGATCACCGCCGGGTTGTTCGGGTCGACGTGGACCTCGAAGCCGTCGCCGCCGGTCACGTTGGACCAGTCATCGAGCTGGCCGGTGGTGGTGCGCTTGACG
>DASWRS010000496.1:0-17748 GCA_036403075.1 Kofleriaceae bacterium | reverse complement strand
TGCGTGGCGATGATCATGGGCGCGGTGCAGCTCGTCGTGGTCGCCGTGGTGCTCGGCGCGCGCCGCGCGCTGTATCGCGGCCCGGTCGGGGCGGGGAAGGGCTGATGCGCCGGGTCGCCTCCGCGCTGCTCGTCGGGCTGGCCGCGCTGTTCGTGGTCAACGTGCTGTTCCTCGTCGGCGCGGTCGCGGTCAGCTCGGTCGCGACCCGCTGGCTCGGCACCTGGCTGCCCGACGGCGCGACGACGGCGTGGTACCGCGACGCGTGGGCCGAGTTCCAGCTCGGCTCGGTCCTGACGGTGACCGCCGAGGTCGTGCTCGCGGTGGTGCTGCTGTCGGTCGTGCTCGGCGTGCCGGCCGCGTATGCGTTCGCGCGGCGCGAGGTCCGCGGCAAGCGCCTGCTGCTGCTGCTGTTCCTGCTCCCGCTGATGGTCCCGCCGATCACCTACGGGATCCCGCTCGCGACGGTCATGTACAAGCTCGGGCTCGCCGGGACGCTCGGCGGCGTGATCCTCGCCAACGTGATCCCGGCGCTGCCGTTCGTCATCCTGGTGATGACGCCGTTCATCGAGCAGATCGATCCCAACCTCGAGGCCGCGGCCCGCGTGTTCGGCGCCGACACCCGGCGCGTGTTCGTCCACGTGCTGATCCCGCAGCTCGCGCCCGGCATCCTCGCGGCGGCGCTGCTCGTGCTGGTGCGGACGATCGCGATGTTCGAGCTGACGTTTCTGACCGCGGGCCCGGACTCGCAGACGCTGGTCGTCGCGCTGTATTACGCGGTGTTCGCCGCCGGGGTCCGCGCGCCGCAGTCGATCGACGCGATGGCGATGGTCTACATGGCCGTGACCCTGGTCTGGCTGGTGATCGCGCTGATGTTCGTCGACCCGACGCAGCTCGTGTCGCGGGTGCGCAGCGAGCGCGGCTAGCGCGCCTTGGCCGCGGCTCGTCGGGCCGGCCGGCGCGCCGGGCGGGCGCCGGGAGACGTGCCCTCGCGGTCCTTGACCAGCTCCCAGCCGCGCGCGAACTCGCTGTCGACGCGCTTGAGGTGCGCGCGCATCGCGTTGCGCGCCTCGCGTGGATCGTGGGCGACCAGCGCCTGGAAGATCGCGCGGTGATCGTTGACCGAGGCGGCCTGCAGCGCCGGGGTCTGGAAGTGTTGCTCCATGAGCCGCCACATCGCGCCGCGCCCGCGGTCCCACAGATCCTCGACGACCGCGAGCAGGACGCCGTTGTGGGTCGACGCCGCGATCCGCAGGTGGAAGTCGCGGTCGAACGCCGAGAAGTCCTGGTTCTTCTTCTCGAGCCGCTCCATCTCGACCAGCGCGGTGCGGATCGTGGCGAGGTCCGCGGCGGTCGCCTCGCGCGCCGCCAGCGCCGCGATCTCGCCCTCGAGCAGCCAGCGCGCACGGAGCAGCTCGAACGGGCCCTCGCCCTCCTGCTGGCCCCCCGAGGTCGCGGGGTCGCGCCCCGAGGCGGCGGTCACCCAGATGCCCGCGCCGACCCGGACCTCGACGAGGCCCTCGAGCTCGAGCGCGATCAGCGCCTCGCGCAGCGACGGGCGCGACACCCCGAGCTGGACGGCGAGCTCGCGCTCCGACGGGAGCCGCTGGCCGACCTTGAACTCGCCCGACGCGATCAGCGCCGACAGCTGCGCGGCGATCTGCTGGTAGAGGCGACGGGTTTCGACGATAGCGATGGGCATGTCCCGACCGGGACACCAGCATACCGCACCTTGGCAAGCGCGCGGGCCTGCGCGCCCACGCGCGGTCCTCGTGGGCATTGGCTAGCTGGCCTTACCACTTGACAGCCTGACCATATTTCTGGGATACGGTGCAAAACGCCGAAAGGGTCAAACATGGCGCTCAAGAGCTGGATCGTTGTCGTCGGGCTGGGTGTGCTGGCGGTCCTCGGATGCTCGCCGGGGCCGGGCGACGGAGCCGGCGCGGCGGACGGCGAACGCGCGGCCGAGCTGACGGTCGCCGATCCCGGGCTCGAGCCGCAGCCGTCGGAGCTCCCTGCGCTGCCCGGCATCGACGACGTCCTGCACCCCGTCGATCGCAACCTGCCGCCAGAGCCGACGATCCCGGCGGCCTGCGCCGGCGCCACGCTCGACGCGACGCATGCGGTCCGCGCGACCGGCGACGCCCGGACCGATGGGCTGCCGATCTATGACCCCGCCGTCCTCGACACCGCCGCGATCCAGGCGAGCATCGAGGCCTGCGGCGCGAGCCTGGCCGCGGGCCAGCGCGGCTCGGTCCGGCTCCGGGTCAACGCCGCCGATCGGACGCGCGTCGCGTTCGTATCCGGTCCGCTGTTCCTGCGGGCGGGCGTCACGCTGTGGATCGACCGCGGCGTGACGCTGTTCGCGGCGCAGGACCCGCGGCTCTACGACGCCAAGGGGTCGGGCTCGTGCGGCACCGATGCCAACAACACGAGCAGCGGCTGCCTGTCGCTGATCAACGCCAACGGCGCGTCGGCGACCGCCTTGCTCGCCGGCGCCGGCGTCATGGGCGACGGCGTGATCGACGGCCTGGGCGGCGAGCCGATGATCGGCGGGTTCAACGGCAACCCGAACGGCACCTGGTGGGATGTCGCCCAGCACGCCCTGGTGGCCGGCGTCTCGCACAGTAACCCTCGCCTGGTCGACGTCACGCTGGCGGATCACTTCACGCTCTACCGGGTCACGCTGCGCAACAGCCCCAAGTTCCACGTCGGGCTGGAGAGCGACGGCTACCTGGTCTGGGGCGTCACCGTGCAGACCCCGTCGCGCACGGTCAACAGCGTCGGCCGGAGGCTCACGCCGCGCTACGCCCGCAACACCGACGGGATCGACCCCTCCGATTCATGGAACGGCACGATCGCGTACAGCCGGATCAGCGTGGGCGACGACCAGATCGCGATCAAGTGCGGCAAGTACCACCTGAACACCGTCGCCAACGCCGACGAGCCGTCGTGCCGCAACCTCACGGTCGCGCACAACCACTTCGGCACCGGTCACGGCATGTCGATCGGCAGCGAGACCAACGGCGGTCCGGGCGACGACTCGCACCTCAGGATCGGCATGGCGGGCGTGCGTGACGCGGCCGGCCGCGTCGTGCAGTGGGGCCTGCACGTCTACGACCTGACGATCGACGGCAGCGTCGGCACCGGCGGCGCGCCGGACGTCGACATCAACGGCATCCGGATCAAGAGCGACGTCAGCCGCGGCGGGCTGGTCCAGGACGTGCTCTACGAGGACGTCTGTCTGCGGAACCTGGCCAATCCGATCATCCTCAATCCGCACTACGACCGCAGCAAGACGGGCACGCTGTTCCCGACGTACCACAACATCGTGCTCCGCGATATCCACGCGGTGAGGTCGCGGCAGGGCTCGGCGCCGCCGGCCACGCCGATCGTCACGCTGCTCGGCCTCGACGCCGCCCACCGGACCTCCGCGACGCTCGACAACGTCATCGTCGACGGCATCGCCCCGCAAAACGTGCTGGCGCAGTACGCCGATCTGGCGCTCGGCCGCGGCCCGGTCAACTTCACTCCGCGCGACAACGTCTCGCCGCCCGGCACGCCGAGCACGGTCGCGGTGACCGATCACCGGCACTTCGGCCTGCCGGTGATCTGCCTGGGGCGGTTCGTCCGGTTCCCGGACGCCGGCAACGAGGTCAGCCTGGACAACAACGCCAGCCTCGGCAGCCTCGCGCTCGACGCCGGCGGCACCACCGCCGGCCTGAGCCCGGCGTTCGCGAGCGGCGTCACCCGGTACACGGCCACCGTGCCGTTCGGGACCGCCGCGGTGAGCCTCACGGCGGCGGCCAGCGCCGCGCACGTCCAGTCGGTCACGGTCGCGCAGGACGGCGGCGCCCCCGTCGCCTTGCCCGCCGACGGCACGATCCCGCTGGCCCTGCCCGCCCCGGGCGCGACGTCGCAGATCAGCGTGCAGGTCACCGCCGAGGACGGCACGACCACCACGAGCTACACGGTCGCGTTGACCCGGGCGCCGCCCGGGACCGACGCGACGCTCGGCGCGCTCACCGACAGCGCCGGCGTGCTCGCGTTCGACCCCGCGAGCCCGCAGACCAGCTATGCGTACGCCGTGCCGGCGGCGCTGTCGGTCGGCTACATGGTGACACCGACCGCGCGCGATCCACACGCCTCGATCCGGGTCGACGGCGCGCCGGTCGCGAGCGGCACCGCCTCCGCACCGATCGACCTGAGCGCGGGGGCGGCGACCGTGTCGATCACCGTGACAGCCGAGGACGGGGTCACGACCGTCGGCTACAGCCTGGCGATCACCGTGATCCAGGCGACCGTCCCGGTCACCGGCATCGCGCTGTCGGCGACGACGCTCCGGCTCGACACCGCCGGCGTCGCCACGGCCGTGCTCGCCGCGATCCTGGCGCCGGCCGGCGCGACCGACCGCGCGGTGACCTGGACCAGCAGCAACCCATCGGTCGCGACCGTCGACGATGGCGGCGCGGTCCAGGCGGTGTCGGCGGGGCAGGCGGTGATCACGGCGACCTCGCACGACGGCGGCTTCACCGCGAGCTGCGCCGTGTTCGTGTTCACGCCGCTGTTCCGCGACGACTTCGAGGCCGGCACCGGCCGGTGGGACCTGCTCCCGGTCGCCGGCCCCAACGGCGCGGTCTCGATCGCGACCGACGGCACCAGCGTGCTCAAGTACACGGCCGCCACGGTCGGCGGCGTGCTCGCGCTGGTCAAGGACACGGCGTGGAGCGGCGTCACCACCGGCGACTACTACGTCGAGGCGCGCATCAAGCCGCAGACCAACGGCACCACCGGCAACAAGCAGCTCTACCTGATCGCGCGCTACCAGGACCCGGCCAACTGGTACGCCGCCGGCCTCAACGTGCAGAGCTCGACCACCAGCACGGCGGTCGACATCGCGAAGATGGCCGCGGGGACGCTGTCGCGGCCGGGGCAGGTGAAGCGGCCGATCTCGCTCGACACCTGGTACACCGTCCGGTTCGAGCTCGTCGGGTCGACGCTCAGCGTCTACCTCGACGGCGAGCTGATCAAGACCGTGACCGACACGGCGTTCACCTCGGGCAAGATCGGGCTGTTCACGGCCAACAAGTCGTTCGAGATCGACGACGTCCGGGTCGGCGATCCGCGCGATCGGCCGGCGCAGCTCACGCTCAGCCCGAGCACCGACTGGGTGGCCGCGGCCGGCGATGCGCCACGCGTGGTCGCGGTCAACGCGCAGCGGCCGGACTACGCCGCCGGCGGCTACCTGCCGGACACGTTCACCGTCACCTCGAGCGATTCCACCGTGGTCTCCGTCGCCGTGAGCGGGGCCAGCGTGACGCTCACGCCGCTCAAGGCAGGGACCGCCACGATCAGCGTCGCGAGCGGCGCGGCGCCATCGCTCACCCGCTCGATCACCGCGACGATCTCCCCTGCGGCCGCCGGTCCGCCGTAGGTCGAAGCACTCGCAACCGACCGCGGGCGGTCCGGCGAGACGGCCGCGACGCCAGCGCGCGCTGTGCGGTCGCACGCACGGTGATCCCTCACGCACGGTGCCGCCCCCCGAGGCGCAAAGCTCGGCTAGAGTGACCGCGTGCCCAACCTGCTCGCGATGTCGTTCGAAGGCGAGCTCGCACCATCGTTCACGCTGCGCTGCCTCGAACCCGGACGGACGTTGCCCGATGGCTGGGGTCTCGGGTACTACCCCAAGGGCGAGCCGTCCGCGGCGATCCTGAAGGAGCCGACGCCGCCGCAGAGCTCGATCCGCAGCCAGCTCGCCCTCGCCTGGGAGCAGGTCGCCTCGAGCATGTTCGTGCTGCACATCCGCCACGCGACGTGGGGCGCGCTGTCGGACGCCAACACCCAGCCGTTCGGCCGGACGTGGGGCCGCCGCGACTGGGTCCTGGCCCACGCCGGCAGCCTCGATCGCAAGCCCGTCGAGGTCCCCGGCCCGTTCGAGCCCGTCGGCTCGACCGACACCGAGACCCTGTTCTGCGGCCTGCTCAACCGCTTCGTCGAGCGCGGCTGGCGCAACCTCGGCCAGGTCGATCTCGGGGTGCTGCTCGGCTGGTTCGCCGAGTACAACGAGGTCGGCTCGCTGTCGCTGTGCCTCACCGATGGCCGCGACCTCCTGGTCCACGCCGATCGCCGCGGCGTGCCGCTGTGGCTCGGCACGCTCGCCCCGCCCTACGACAAGATCGCGTTCGGCGATCGCGATCTCGACGTCGATCTCACCCGGCGCGGCGCCAAGAGCCGCAAGGGGGCGATCGTGTGCACCGAGCAGCTCGCCCCGCGCGGCGCCGACGCCGAGCGCGCGCTGGCCTGGCGCCAGCTCGAGCCCGGCCGGGTGCTGATCATCCGCGAGGGCGCCGTGATCGACGAGCGCTCGACCGGCGGCGCGCTCGAGCCGCTCAAGCCGCGGCTGCGGCCCGCGCGCACCGAGTCCAGGACCTTCGACGTCGTGCACCGCACGGTCTACCAGTACGCCAAGCCGGTCGAGCGCTCGGCCCACGTGCTCCGGCTCACCCCCGCCCACGACCGGTTGCAGACCGTGCACTCCCACGAGATCGCGATCTCCGTGCCGCACCAGAGCCGCGACTACGACGACGTGTTCGGCAACCGCGTGCGCCGGATCGCGATCGAGTCGGCGTTCTCCGAGATGGTGATCGAGTCGCGCAGCGTGGTCGAGGTGCTCGACGTCGATCCGCTGGCGTCCGAGCCGCTGCACGTCAGCTCGACGATCCCGCTGGTGTGGATGCCGTGGCAGCGCCAGGTCCTCGATCCGTACCTCCTGCCGCCCGAGCTGCCCGAGACCGAGCTCGGCGATCTCGCCGAGTACGCGATGAGCTTCGTCAAGCGCAACGACTCGGACCTGCTCGCCACGCTGCTCGACATCAACAGCTCGATCCAGCGCGAGTACGCGTACCAGCCGGGCACCACCAACAACCAGACCACCGCGTTCGACGTCTACGTCAACCGCCGCGGCGTGTGCCAGGACTTCACCAACCTGTTCCTCTGCCTCGCCCGCCTGCTCGGCGTCCCGGCGCGCTATGTTTGCGGCTACGTCTACACGGGGCCCAAGTCGACCGAGATCCTGCCCCACCAGCGCGCCGGCGAGGCCTCGCACGCCTGGGTCCAGCTCTACCTGCCGCAGGTCGGCTGGCGCGGCTTCGACCCGACCAGCGGCATCATGACCCAGACCGACCATGTCCGCGCCGCGGTCGGCCGCAACCGCCTCGACGCCACCCCGACCAGCGGCACGATCTTCGTCGGCGGCGGCGGCGAGACCCTCGCGGTCGACGTCCGCGTCGAGCCCCACCAGTGACCGGACGCGGTGCTGCGGCAGCCCTGGTCATGGCGACCGCGTGCAGCGCGGATCCCACCGCCGTGACCCACCCAGGGCCTGCGCCGGCGGCCGAGATCATCTCGTGCGTCGACCTGCCGCGCGAGGATCGCCACAGCCACAACCTCTCGGGGCTCGCGTGGGATCCGGCCGCGCGGCGGCTGTACGCGATCTCGGACCGCGACAAGTGGCTCGCCGTGCTCGAGCCGCGGCCCGGCTTCACCGGCTTCGATCTCCGGCCGTCGATCGCGCTCGACATCGATGTCGATCTCGCGGCCTGGGACGGCGAGGCGCTGGCGATCGCCGGCGACCGCTTCCTCCTGGTCGCCAACGAGGACCAGCCGGTGATCTTCAGCGTCGACCGCTCCGGCCGCGGCGCGACCCGGCTCGAGCTCACCGCGTTTCGCGGAGCGCGCGACAACCGCGGCCTCGAAGGCATCGGCTACGCGTCGGGCGCCGACGGCCGGTACGTGTTCGCGGTCAACGAGCAGGCGCTCGAGAGCGACGGCCCCGTGAGCACCACCGCGCAGGGCACGGTCGTTCGCATCCTGCGCCACTCGCTCGACGGTCGGCCCGACCGCCAGATCGCCTACCGGACCGATCCGATCTTCGCGGATGGCTCACCGGCCGACAACGGCGTCAGCGACCTCGCGGCGCTGTCGACCGAGCGCGTGCTGCTGATCGAGCGCGCGTTCGTCCACGGCAGCGGCAACGCCGTCCGGATCTATGACGTCGATCTGCGCGGCGCCCAGGACGTGACCGGGCTGCCCGACGCCCGCGCCGCGACCCCGGTGCGCAAGCGCCTCGTCGTGGATCTGGCGGTCCTCGCCGATGGCCGGTGCTCGACGCCGCCGGTGGCGCAGCGCCGCA
This sequence comes from Kofleriaceae bacterium, assembly GCA_036403075.1. Lineage (GTDB taxonomy): Bacteria > Myxococcota_A > Polyangia > Haliangiales > Haliangiaceae > JABFXX01. The sequence continues at coordinate 9,560 of DASWRS010000496.1, read as the reverse complement.
AGTCGCTCGACAACTACGAGGGTCTGGCGGTGGGCCCGACCCTGCCGGACGGCCGCCAGCTGCTGTTCCTGGTCAGCGACGACAACGACCGGCCCACGCAGATCCCGCGGCTGCTCACGATCGCGCTGCCCCCCGGCGCGCTGTAGCTGAACCCCGCGATGAGATTTCAGCCGGTTGCGCGCATGGCTTGCACGTTTGTGCACGGTTATCTATACTGATGCACGTTTCCCCCCCGCCTTTTATGGAGCCACCGCGTCCCGCCCCACTGCCGCTGTCGAGCTCCGCCCTGGGACGTGCGCGCCGGGCCACGCAGGGGTTCTTCCTGCTCACCGGGATCGCCGCGGGCAGCTGGGCATCGATGGTGCCGTTCGCCAAGGGCCGGCTGGCGCTCGACGAGGCGCAGCTCGGCATCGTGCTGTTGTGCCTGGGCCTGGGCGCCGCCGGCGCGATGCCGGTCGCCGGTCACATCAGCCATCGCCTCGGCAACCGCAGCGTCCTCGTTGCCATCGGCCTCGTCGTCTGCCTGGTGCTGCCGCTGCTGGCGGTGGCGCCGTCGATGGTCGTGCTCGGCGCCGCGCTGGTCGTGTTCGGCGCCGCGCTCGGCGTGGTCGATGTCGCGATGAACGCGCACGCCGTCGACGTCGAGCGGCTGCACGGCCGGCCGCTGATGTCCGGGTTCCACGGCCTGTACAGCGTCGGCGGGCTGGTCGGCTCGGCGGGGATGAGCGCGCTGCTCGATCGCGGCGTGCCGCTGCTCGCCAGCGCGATCGCGGTGGCGATCGGGCTGGTCGCGATCGTCGCCACCCAGTGGCGCGCGCTGCTCGTCCGCCCCCCGGACGCGACACCCGTGCAGCGCTCGATGTTTGCGCTACCGTCGGCCACCGCGGTGCTGCTGGGCCTTCTGTGCCTGGGCGTGTTCCTCGCCGAGGGCGCGATGCTCGACTGGAGCGCCGTGTTCCTGCGCTCGGTGCGCGGCTTCGCGATCGCGAACGCGGGCCTGGGCTTCGCGGCGTTCTCGGTCGCGATGGCCACCGGGAGGCTGCTCGGCGATCGGATCACCGCCGCGCTCGGGCCAGTGCGCGTCATTCGCCTCGGCGGCGTCACCGCCGCGACCGGCCTGGTCCTGGCCTGCGCGCTGCCGTGGCCGGTGACCTCGCTGATCGGCTTTGTCCTCGTAGGGCTGGGCGCGTCGAACATCGTGCCGGTGCTGTTCAGCGCCGCCGGCCGGATCCCCGACACCGCGCCCGGCGTCGCGATCGCCACGGTCACCGCGCTGGGCTATGCCGGCATGCTCGCCGGCCCCGCCGTGATCGGCTTCGTCGCGCGCCTGACCAGCCTGTCGATCGCGCTCGGCGGCATCGCGATCCTGCTCGCCGCGGTGGCGGCCTCGGCGGCGATCGTGCGCCGCGGCGAGGTCCGCCGGTGACGCTCCCGGAGGTCCCCGGCGAGGCCACGCTGCCGCGCGAGCGCCAGGACCGCATCCTCGAGCGGCTGCGGCGGCACGGCCGGGTGATCGCCGCCGACCTCGCGCTCGAATTCCGGGTCTCCGAGGACTCGATCCGCCGCGATCTGCGCGAGCTCGCCGCGCGCAGCCTGTGCAAGCGGGTCTACGGCGGCGCGCTCCTGATCCGGGACATCCCGCCGATCGCGGAGCGCCGCCGCGAGCAGGTCGAGCGCAAGCGGGCGCTGGCCGCGGTCGCCGTGTCGCTGGTCGGCCGGCGCCAGATCCTGTTCATCGACGCCGGCTCGACCAACTCGGCGATCGCCGCCGCCCTGCCCGACGGCCACGAGCTGACCGTGGTCACCAACGCACCCGACGTCGCCCTCGCCCTGATCGGCCGCCCGGGCTTCGAGGTGCTGTGCATCGGCGGCCGGATCGAGCCCAAGATCGGCGGCGCCGTTGGCTCGATGGCGCTGCGCCAGATCCAGGGCATCCGCGCCGACCTGTGCTTCCCCGGGGTCTGCGCGGCCGACGCCCAGACCGGCCTCTGGACGTTCGACGCCGAGGAGGTCGTGCTCAAGCGCGCCATGATCGAGGCCAGCGGCGAGACCGTGCTGGTCGCCACCGGAGAAAAGCTGATCACCGCGGCCACCCACCACACCGCCCCGGTCGAGAGCCTCACGCACCTCGTCGTCGAGCGCGGCACCGATCCCGCCGTCCTCGACGCCTGGCGCGCCGCCGGCACCAGCGTGCACGTCGTCTAGCACGACACGCCGAGGATCGCGCCGGCTACCGCCAGTGCGGCGGGTACGTCCGGTCGTAGCCGGGCAGCGCCTCGATCCGCGCGATCCACGCGCCGATGTGGCGGTAGACCTCGGCGAGCGGAAACAGCCCGAGCTCCTTGGCGCGGGCCTCGGCGCGGACGCCGGCCCGGACCATCAGGCGCAGCGCCGGGAACCACGCGAGGTCGGCGGCCGACACCGTGTCGCCGACCAGCCACGGCCCGCGGGCGAGCCGGGCATCGAGCTGCGCGAGCTCGGCGGTGGTCTTGCCGAGCGCCTCGTCGACCTCCGGCGTGCGCGGCTTGTCGCTGAACAGCCAGCGGAACAGGACCGTCGTCGGCTCGCGCGTGTACGACTCGAACTCGGACACGGCGGCCCAGATCCGGCCCGCTTCCTCGGGCGTGCGGCCCAGCAGCGGCGGCTCGGGCACCTTGCGATCGAGGTACGCCACGATCGCCATCGACTCGGCGAGCACGACGTCGCCGTCGCGGATCACCGGCACCTTGCCGCGCGGGTTCAGCGCCAGGAACGCGGGGGTCTTCAGGTCTCCCTTGCCGAAGTCGAGCAGCTTCGACTCGTACGGGATGCGCTTGATCTCCGCCGCCAGCATCACGCGCCAGGCGTACGGGCTGCCGGAGCCCCAGTAGATTTCGAGGGTCATGGCGCACGAGTCTACGCGCGCGGTGCAGGCCCGTGACCTGCCTGATCGGCCGGATCGCGCGGTCGTCCGCGCCGGCTCACTCGGCGGCCGCGCGCAGCGCCAGCACGGCCGCGAGCCCCTCGTCGCACGTCGGCCGGATCTCCTCGGGCGGGAGCACGAAGCCGCTGCCGCCCTTGGGCCGCAGCTCGATCGTGTACGACAGGGCCCCGGCGTCGCCGTACATCCAGTCCGGCATGGTGCCCGACGCCGGATACAGCTCGACGGCCGGCATCAGCGCATAGCGCGTCTCGTGCGCGGCGAACATCGCCGATGCCATCCGGTCGCCGATCGCCGCGAAGCGGTCGCGATCCCGGGCCGGCGTCAGCGTGTAGCCCCACGGGTACAGCAGCAGCTGGCCGTAGGCGTGGAAGTCGACGTGCAGCGCGATGTGCTCGCGCCGGGCCAGATCGCGCAGCGCGGCGGTCTCGGGCTCGGAGAACGCGCGCTGTCCGCGGTAGACCTCCGAGCGCTCGTTGCGGCTCGACCCTGCCCCGCCCCAGCCGACGCCGAAGTTGCGATTGAGATCCACGCCGTGCTCACCGCGGCGGTTCTTGCGCCAGTAGCGACTGCCACTCCACGAGTGCTGATACCCATCGGGATTGACCACCGGCACCACCCACAGCGTCGTGCGGTCGAGGAACGCGCGGATCGCCGGATCGCGGTCGTAGCCGTGGACCAGGCGATCCGCGATGCAGGTCGTGACCATCGCGGCGATCCACTCGCGCGCGTGCTGCGTCCCGTCGATCATCATCGGCGTCGTGCCGGTGGCGTTGCCGATGCGCAGCGCCCACAGCGGGCGGCCCTCGATCGACCCGCCGATCGCCTGCAGCGCCACGCGCTCGGGCGCGAGCTCGGCGAGCTGCCGCAGATGCGACGTGATCGCCTGGTAGTCGCGGTACTCGCCGAACCAGTCCCCCGGCCGCGCCGCGGCGGGGCTGTGCAGCCGGTCGGCCTCGGCCCGCGCCACCGCGTCGATGTCGGCGACGAGCACCTGCCACGACACGCCGGCCGCGGCGAGCCGCCCGAGCGCGTCGTCGGCCACCACGACGTCGAGCGGCAGCCCCGGCCCGCGCTGCTCGCTCCAGACATCGAGCGCCAGCGACTCGACCACCGGGCACGTCGCCGCCGTGCACGCGACGCGGATCGCCATGCGCACCGGCGCGTGCGACGGCGTCCCCGCCGGCCGCGACCCGCCGAGCACCACCGCGCCGATCGCGACGCAGAGCCCGGCCAGCCCGAGCCAGCGAGTCGCGGGCCGGCGGCCCAGGAAGTGGCCGTGGAGCCGGGTGACCAGCGCGCTGCGTGACATCTGCTCACTGTAGCTCACCCCCGGACATCGCGTCGTGCGCGGTTGGTCCCCGGCCCGGCCGCTGGTACCGTCGAGCCCGGCGCAGCGCCAGGAGCACCATGATCGAGCACCACGTCGACATCCCGACCCCCGACGGCGCCATGAACAGCTTCATCGCCCACCCCGAGGACGGCGGCCCGTTTCCGGTCGTGCTGTTCTACATGGACGCGCCGGGCAAGCGCGAAGAGCTCCACGACATGGCGCGCCGGATCGCCACGGTGGGCTACTACGTGGTGCTGCCCAATCTCTATTACCGCACCACGCGCGAGTTCACGATGGTGCGCGACGAGGCCGGCTACAAGCACATGTTCGAGCTGCTCCGCGGTCTGTCGATCGCGATGATCATGCGCGACACCGCCGCGATGCTCGCCTTCGTCGACGCCCAGCCGCGCGCCCGGGCGCAGTCGGTCGGCACCGTCGGCTACTGCATGAGCGGCCCGTTCGTGTTCGCCGCCGCGGCCCAGTTCGCCGATCGGATCCAGTGCTCGGCCTCGATCTACGGCGCGGGCCTCGTCACCGATCGCCCGGACTCGCCGCACCTCACGGCCAAGCAGATCCGCGGCGAGATGTACTTTGCCTGCGCCGAGGTCGACAAGTACGCCCCCAGGCCGCAGATCGACGCGCTCGAGGCCCACCTCGCCGCCGCGGGGATCAACTACCGGCTCGAGTGGTACCCCGGCGCCGAGCACGGCTTCGCGTTCCCGACGCGCGACGGCATCTTCCACAAGGCCAGCGCCGAGCGCCACTGGGAGCGCCTGTTCGCCATGTTCCGCCGAAACCTCGGCTGACCCGGCCGCCCCGCCCGGCGCGGTCGGTGCGGTTTCTGTAACATGCGCGCCATGCAGCGCGCCGCCGTCCTCGCCTTCATCGCCCTCACCCTGGTCCTTTCCCCCGCGGCCGCGCGCGCCGAGGTCCCGGCCGGCTGCGCGACCAAGGACGTCACCGCCGCGTTCGGTGACTTCCTGCGCACCGGCAAGATGCCGCCCGAGACCGGGCGCTGGCTCTACGACAAAAAGGCCCAGTACGTCGCGCCGTGGAAGGCGTTCGACAACGTCTACTTCGTCGGCATCTGCTGGGTCTCGGCGTGGCTGCTCACCTCGCCCAAGGGCCACATCCTGATCGATACGCTCTACGATCCGTTCACCGACACGCTGCTCGACAACATCCGCAAGGTCGGCGCCGATCCCAAGGACATCAAGATCGTGCTCATGACCCACGGCCACTTCGACCACGCCGCCGGCGCGGCCAAGCTCAAGAAGCTCTTGCCCAGAGCGCGCTTCGTCATGACCGAGACCGGCTGGCGCGAGGGCGCCGAGGCCGCCCAGGCCTCGCAAGGCGGCGCCACGCCGTGGACCATGCTCGCCCGAGACACGGTCGCCAAGGACGGCGAGACATTCACCGCCGGCGGCGTCACCGTCCAGCTGCTCGAGACCCCCGGCCACACCTTCGGCACCGCGTCGTACGTCTACGACGTCACCGACGGCAAGACCACCGAGCGCGCCATCACCGTCGGCGGCCTGGGCCTCAACGCGATCAAGGACGCGAGCCAGGTCGAGGCCTACCTCGCCAGCGTCCACAAGCTGCGCGTCCTGATCACCTCGGCCGACCACCCGGTGCGCGTCCACCTGACCACGCACCCGTTCTCCAACGGCATGGTCGAGGCCGCCGCCGGCCTCAAGACCCGCAAGCCGGGCGAGCCCCACCCGCTGGTCAACCAGCCCGGCATCCTCAAGCAACTCGACGGCCTCGAAGCTGCGGCCAAGGCCCGCCTGGAGACCGAGCGCGCCAAGAAGTAGCGGCCTGCCCCGGTATAAACCTACGCAGCCGCGGCGCAGCGACGTATAGCTGGTGGGATGGCTCGGCCCGAAATCCCGCGCGGACGACGACGCTCGCTCGCCGGCGGAACGCCGGATCGGCGCGCCGATCAGGCGTGCTTGGCGCGTCAGCGGGAGAACTGGAACCAGTTGAGATTGACGAAGTCGCCGCCGGGGCCGGTGAACGTGATGAACACGGTGTGCACGCCGGTCACGCTGGATGACAGGCTGGTCGTGACGCTGCCCCACGTCTGCCAGCCGCCGGTGTTGGCGACCGAGAAGCTGCCGATGATCGGGCCGGTGGTGCTGTCGAGGCGATACTGCACGGTGCCGGTGGTGCTGGAGCCCGAGGCGCGGCGGGTGATCACCTGCAGCGCGGTCGGCGTGCCGAAGTCGATGCCGGGGAACGCGATCGAATCGCCGGGCGCGATGAAGCCGACGTCCTGTCCGCCGCCGGTGTCGGTGGTGGTCTCGACCTGTACGCCCTGCTGCGAGCCGAAGCTCTCGGCCTGGATCATGTTGTAAGCGCTGCGCGTGGTCGCCTGGCCATAGGCGAGGCCGAAGCCGAACGGGAACAGCGGCACCTTGCCGTCGCCATCGTTGATCGGCTGCTGGCTGACGCTGCTCATCCAGGTCATCGGCAGCTTGCCGGTGGGCTGCGCCACGCCGAACAGCACGTCGGCCACGCCCTGGCCCTCGGTGCCGGGGAGCCAGGCCGCCACCAGCGCGCTCCAGTTCGCCAGCTCGGCGGCGATGTCCAGCGGCCGTCCGGACACCAGTACGACCACGACCGGCACCCCGGCGGCGCGCAGCGTGTTGATCGTCGCGAGGTCGCCGCTGTCCAGGCTCATCGAGCCGGGGCGATCGCCTGCGCCCTCGGCGTAGGGCGTCTCGCCGACCACCGCGATCGCGACCCGGTACGAGCTGTCGATCCCGGCGCCGGTCTGGTTGAACGTGACGGTCGTCGTCGACGCCACGGTGTTGCGGATGCCCTGCAGGATCGACGTGCCCTGCGTCGTCGTGCCGCTGCCGCCCTGCCACGAGATCGTCCAGCCGCCGCTCTGCAGGCCGATGTTGTCCGCGCTCTTGCCGGCGACGAAGATCTTGTTGTTCGCGGTCGCGAGCGGCAGGACGTTGTTGACGTTCTTGAGCAGGACCTGCGACTCGCGCACCGCCTGGCGCGCCAGCTGGCGGTGCGCCGCGTTGCCCACGGTCGACGTGAAGCTGCGGTCGGTCAGCGGCCGCTCGAACAGCCCGAGCTCGAACTTCTTGGTCAGGATGCGGCGGTTGGCGTCGTCGATCCGCGACATCGCGATCCGGCCGGCCTGGACCTCGGAGCGGAGCACGGAGATGAAGTTCTGCCAGGCGTCGGGCACCATCACCATGTCGATGCCCGCGTTGATCGCGGTCCGGACCTCGGTCGCCGTGAACCCCGGCTGGCCGTCGATCTGGTCGATGGCGTTCCAGTCCGAGATCACGAACCCGGAGAACCCGAGCTCGCCCTTGAGCACGCTGGTGATCAGGAACTGGTTGCCGTGCATCTTGACGCCGTTCCACGAGCTGAACGAGATCATCACGGCGCCGACGCCGCGCTGGACCGCCGCCTGGAATGGCGGCAGGTGGATCGCCCGCAGGTCGGCCTCGCTGAGCTGGGTGTCGCCCTGGTCGACGCCGCCGGTCGTGCCGCCGTCGCCGACGAAGTGCTTCGCGGTCGCCAGCACCGAGCCGGGCGCCGACAGCGAGCTGCCCTGCAGCCCCGTGATGATCGTCGTCATCGATGACACGAGGTCCGGCCGCTCGCCGAACGACTCGTAGGTCCGGCCCCAGCGATCGTTGCGCGCGACGCACAGGCACGGCGCGAAGTCCCAGTCGATCCCGGTGCCCGAGACCTCCTCGGCAGTGGCGCGGCCGATGTTCTGCACCAGCGCCGGATCGCGGGTCGCGCCCAGGCCGATGTTGTGCGGGAAGATCGTCGCGCCGGAGACGTTGTTGTGGCCGTGCACGGCGTCGACGCCGTAGATCATCGGGATCGCCAGCGGCGTGGCCAGCGCGGCGTTCTGGAACCCGTCGTACATGTTGGCCCAGCCGGTGGCGGTGTTGGGCGACGGCGCCGAGCCGCCGCCGGACAGCACCGAGCCGATCCGGAACTGCGTGATCTGGGCACTGCTGATCGACGCTCGCTCCGCCTGCGTCATCTGGCCGAGCTTCTCGTCGAGGCTCATGCGTCCCAGCAGATCGTTGACCCGGGTCGCGACCGGCAGGCTCGGATCCTTGTACGGCGGCGTCTGCGCGGCGGCGGTGCCGGGCGCGAATAACCCGACGCCGGCAGCCGCGGCGACAAGCACGATGGTGAGACTGCGCTGAACGCGGGATTGCTCGCAGGCCGAGGCGGTTCGCATGGCGCGAGTATGAGAGCGCTCTCGGCCGAGGTAAATCACGATGTTCCGAAAGCGAGAGATTGCTCATCGCACACGCGAATCCCGTGCTCGGCGGGAGTGGCGATCGGGCGCACGATGCTGCCCGGCGACGGGTATATGTGACTCGAATACGTAAGCGAGTCCACACCGTTGTACGCGGCTATTCCGGTGCGTGGCCGTCGCGGTCAGCGCGCAGCCGGGCGCGGTCGGCGGCCAGCATCTGCTGCTGGCTCCGGGTCAGCAGCTGCAGACAGCCGTCGGCCTCCGCGTCGCCGGTGATCGTGGCCAGGCAGCTGCGCGCCTCGTCGCTCCACCGGTCGGTCTCGCAGCGCAGCTCGAACATCGCGCGCTCGTGGACGTCGCCGTCGGGCTGATCGGGAGCGTGCTCGCCGATCACGACGGCGATGCGGTCGGCGGCCGCCTTGCAGCTCGGCCCGCCGGTCCGCGGACTCGGATCGCGCGGGGCCGGCGGCTGCGGCGCGGGCGTGCTCGGCCGCGGGCTGCCGCCGCACCCGATCGTCAGCACCGACACGCCCAATGCAACGCGGAGCTGGTGTAGGCTCATGTCAGGGGCCATCGTCGCACGGATGGCGGCGTGGCCGGGAACGACCGTGAGGGAGCGATCTGCATGCGCGCCGTAGTCTCGTGGCTGGTCACCGGGCTCGCCTGCGTGGTCGCGTGGAGCATCACCCTGGCCGCGGCGGCGCCCCGGCCGAAGCCGCCACGGCCCACCGCCGGCAAGGCCGCGCGGCCCGCGCCGGGCAAGGCGACGCCCGCCCACGACGCCGAGCTCGCCGAGCTCGCCGAGCTCGACAAGCAGTTCACCCAGCTCACGATCAAGCAGGCGAGCTTTGCCGCCGCCAAGGTCGCGCGCAAGGCGCTGGCGCTGCAGATCAAGGCGACCGGGCCGGACTCGATCGAGGCCCAGCGCCGGAAGCAGACCCTGGCCGGCCTGCTCGGCGGGATCGGCGACTACCGCGGCCAGATGACGCTCGATCAGGAGCTGCTCGCGACCGCCGAGCGGCTGCACGGCGCCGAGTCGCGCGAGACCTTGACCG
>DASWRS010000495.1:0-5818 GCA_036403075.1 Kofleriaceae bacterium | reverse complement strand
GCTGCGCTTCGATCTCACCGTGCCGCTGGCGCGCTACGTCGCCGAGCACGAGCCCCAGCTGAACTTCCCGTTCCGGCGCTACCAGATCCAGCGGGTGTATCGCGGCGAGCGGGCGCAGAAGGGCCGCTACCGCGAGTTCTATCAGTGCGACATCGACGTGATCGGCAAGGACACGCTGCCGCTGGCCTACGACGCCGAGATCCCCGCGGTGATCTACAGCGTGTTCCACGAGCTCGCCTTCGGCCCGTTCACGATCCACGTCAACAACCGCAAGCTCTTGCGCGGGCTCTTGATCGCCGCCGAGGTCCCCGACGACCGCCACGAGGCGGTGCTGCACGAGATCGATCGGCTGGGCAAGCAGCCGCGCGCCGAGCTCGAGGCGCGGCTCGCCGGCGACGGCTTCGGGCTCGATCCGGGCCGGGTCGCGCAGCTGTTCGACCTGATGACCGGCCACGCCGGCGACTCGCGCGCGGCGTTCGCGGCGCTCGGCCGGATCGAGCGGCCCAACCCGATCCTCGCCGAGGGCCTCGCTGAGCTCCAGCGGGTCCACGACGGCACCCTGGCGCTCGGCGTCCCCGAGCGCGCGCTGCAGGTCGACCTCGCGATCGTCCGCGGCCTCGACTACTACACCGGCACGATCTACGAGACCCTGCTCGACGACCACCCGCGCCTGGGCAGCATCTGCTCGGGCGGCCGCTACGACAACCTCGCCGGCCACTACACCAAGTCGAAGCTCCCCGGCGTCGGGATCTCGATCGGCGCGACCCGGCTGTTCTCGCAGCTGCTCGAGATGAACCTGATCGACGCGGCGCGCGCGGCGGTCGCCCACGTGCTCGTGCTCTCGGTCGACCCGGCGCTGGCGATCGAGTGCGCGCGGATCGCGGCCGAGTTGCGCGAGGCCGGGCTCAATGTCGAGGTCTACGGCGGCGACGACAAGCTCGGCAAGCAGCTCAAGTACGCCGATCGCGGCAAGATCCCGCTCGCGGTGATCTACGGCTCGCGCGAGAAGGACGCTGGCCTGGTCAAGCTCAAGGACCTGCGCGAGACCGCCGTCGTCAAGGAGCACGACGTGCCGCGCGGCGACCTCGCGCTCCGGATCCGGCAGCTCGTCGCCTGAACCGCTCGGAGTTGTTCGGAAGCAGCAGATCGCCCGGGCCGTGCCGGCACGCGCCCGCCGCACTTTACGCGGCTCGTCGCGGCTGCTAAGACCCCACACCGATGGATCCCGGGGATCTGGTGCTACGCGGCGGCCGGGTGTTCGACCCGGCGGCGGCGCGTCCCGTGGATCAGGCCGGCGACGTCCGGATCGCGCAGGGCCGGATCGTCGAGATCGGCCGCGGCCTGGTCGGCGGCCGGATCCTCGACGTCAAGGATCTGTGGGTCGTCCCCGGGCTGATCGACCTGCACGTCCACCTGCGCGAGCCCGGCCAGGAGTACAAGGAAGACATCGAGACCGGGACGCGGGCGGCCGCGGCGGGCGGGTTCACCACGATCTGCTGCATGCCCAACACCCGGCCGGTCAACGATCAGCGCACCGTGACAGAGCTGATCGTCCGGCGCGCGCGAGAGATCGGCGCGGTCCGGGTCCGGCCGATCGGCGCGATCACCGCCGGCCTCGAGGGCAAGGCGCTGGCCGATATCGGCGACATGAAGGAGGGCGGCATCGTCGCGATCTCCGACGACGGCCGGCCGGTGATGAACGCGGGGCTGCTGCGCCGCGCGCTCGAGTACGCGCGGACGTTCGACCTGCCGGTGGTGCAGCACGCCGAGGACCTCGACCTCGCCGAGGGCGGCGCGATGAACGAGGGCGCGGTCGCGACCCGGATCGGGATCCGCGGTCAGCCGGCGTGCGCCGAGAGCGCGATGGTCGCGCGCGACCTCGAGATCGTCGAGTGGACCGGGGCGCGCTACCACGTCGCGCACGTCTCGACCGCGCGGACGGTGGCGCTGGTCCGCGAGGCCAAGCGCCGCGGCCTGCCGGTGACCTGCGAGGTCACGCCGCACCACCTGGCGCTGACCGACGAGGCCTGCGGGCACTACGACACGCGCTCCAAGGTGATGCCGCCGCTGCGCACCGCGGCCGACCAGGAGGCGCTGCTCGAGGGCCTGGCCGACGGGACGATCGACTGCATCGCCACCGACCACGCGCCGCACTCGCCGGTCGAGAAGGACGTCGAGTTCGAGTGCGCCGCGCCCGGCATGCTCGGGCTCGAGACCTGCCTGCCGATCATCCTCGACTTCGTGCGGATGGGCTCGCTCGACGAGCGCCGCGCGATCACCGCGCTGACCGGGGCGCCGGCGCGGGCGTTCGGCCTGGCCGGCGGCGGGCTCGCGGTCGGCGCGGTCGCCGACCTGTGCGTGATCGATCCCGAGCGGCCGGTGACGATCACCGCCGAGGAGCTGGCGAGCAAGTCGAAGAACACGCCGTTCCTGGGCCAGACCCTCGCCGGGCGCGCGGTGCTGACGCTGGTCGAGGGCCGCGTCGTGTTCGATCTCGACGGGAGGACGCGATGATGGCCGGCGCGTCGAACGCCGGCGGCCGCTGGCCGGCCGCGCTCGTGCTCGAGAACGGCAACGTGTACCGCGGCGAGGGCTTCGGCGCGCGCGTCGAGTCGATCGGCGAGGTCGTGTTCAACACGTCGATCACCGGCTACCAGGAGATCATCTCGGATCCGTCGTACTGCGGCCAGATCGTCGTGATGACGGCGACCCAGATCGGCAACGTCGGGGTCAACACCAGCGACCTCGAGGCCCGCCGCGTCGCCTGCGCCGGCTTCGCGATCCGCGAGCTGTCGCCGATCCCGGCGAGCTGGCGCGCCGAGGCCACGCTGTCGGGCTGGCTCGAGACCAGCGGCGTGCCCGGGATCGACGGCATCGACACCCGCGCGCTGACCCGCTGCCTGCGCGACTCGGGCGCGATGCGCGGCGCGATCACGCCGCACGTTGGCGAGATCGCCGCGGTGCTCGAGCGCGTGCGCGCCGCGCCCCGGATGGACGGCCTGGACCTCGTGCCGCGCGTGACCTGCGCCGAGCGCTACGAGTGGACCGAGGCGACGTGGCGCGCCGACGACGATGGCCGCGCGGTCGCGCCGCCGCCGATCGCGCACCACGTGGTCGCCTACGACTTCGGGATCAAGGACAACATCCTGCGCCAGCTCCGCTCGGTCGGCTGCCGGGTCACGGTGGTGCCGGCGACGACGCCGGCCGCGGCCGCGCTCGCGCTCGGCGCCGACGGGTTCTTCCTGTCCAACGGCCCCGGCGACCCGGCGGTGGTGTCCTACGGCATCGCGGCGACCCGCGAGCTGTGCGCCAGCGGCAAGCCGGTGTTCGGGATCTGCCTCGGGCACCAGATCCTCGGCCTCGCGCTCGGCGGCCGGACCCTCAAGCTGCCGTTCGGCCATCACGGCGGCAACCACCCGGTGCTCGACCGGACCACCGGCAAGGTCGAGATCACGGCGCAGAACCACGGCTTCGTCGTCGATCCGGCGTCGCTGCCGTCCGGCGTCCAGCAGACCCACGAGAACCTGTTCGATCACAGCAACGAGGGCATCGCGGTCGAGGGCAAGCCGATCTTCAGCGTCCAGTACCACCCGGAGGCGAGCCCCGGGCCGCACGATGCGGGCTACCTGTTCGCGCGGTTCCGCGACCTCCTGCGCAAGGCGACATGACCGCCGCCGCGTTGCTCGACCAGGTGATCGAGTCGCTGTACGCCCGCCACACCACCGATCCCGAGGCGGCGTCGGTGGCGCGCCGCGAGTACGAGGAGCGCCGCGGCCGGGTCCACCAGGAGGACGAGCTGTGGGAGCCGTGGAGCGCGGCGTTCGTCGAGTGGTACGTGGTCGAGCGCGTCGCGCCCGGAGAGCGCTATCCGCTCGCCGTGCAGAGCTACCGCGAGCTCGCCGCCGCCGAGGATCCCACGGCGGCGGTGGTGCGTGCGCTGGTGACCTCGCAGCGCAGCCTGTTCGAGGTCCGCGCGATGGCGCGGGGCCGGATCGAGCTGATCGACCTGCTCGGCGGCGGGGCGTTCCACGTCGACGAGCAGCGCGCGCTGCACGGGGTCGAGGTCGGCGACGTCGCCGAGCTCCGGCTGGTCGGGATCGCCGGCGAGATCCAGTTCGGCCGCACCTTCATCTACCACCCCCAGGCGGCGCGCGCGGCGATCGTCGAGCGGGCGCGCGCGATGCTCGCCGGTGGCAGCAGCCGCCGCGACGTGATCGACCACATCGCCCAGCTGCGGGTCCAGGTCACCCGGTATCGCCACATGCCGGTCGCGCGGGTCTACGAGCTCGGCACGCGGATCATGGGATGACGGTGCGGCCGGTCGTGCGCGGCGCCGCGCCGGCGGTCGCGCTGATCGCGGCGGCCGCCGCACGGCCGGTGCACGCCGACGTGCCGCGCGACACGCCGGCGGCGATCGAGGTCGATCGCGACGCGGCGCCGGGCGGCCGGATCAGCCTGGGGTTCGACGGCGGCGAGCCGGTCGATGCCTGGGGTGCGTCGGTCGCGCTCGGCTGGCTCGAGCGGCCGATCGCGCTGCCGGCGGGCACGCTCGGCGGCGGCTCGCCGGGGTCGCGGCCGGTGCGCCGGCGCCAGACCCTGGCGCTCGGCGGCGCGCTCGCGCTCGGCGACCACGTCGCGATCGATGCCGTGCTGCGCGCGTCGCACCAGGTCGGCGACCGGCTGGCCGCCGCCGGCAACCCCGACCGCCTGGCGCGCTACGTCCTGCACGACCTGCGGCTCGGCGCCCGGATCCGGATCGTCGGCGACGACGCGCGCGCGGCGCTGCTCCGCGCCGACGTCACGCTGCCGGTCGGCGACGACGGGCAGTTCGCCGGCGACGCGGCGTGGACCGCGGCGTGGAGCCTGATCGGCCGGGCCACGCTGCCGCGCCGCATCGCCGTGGCCGCCAGCGCCGGGATCCGGCTGCACGGCGCCGAGGTCGCGATCGCCGATCGGCTGGTCGGTGACGAGCTCCTGGCCGCCGCCGGCGCGACCGTCCCGCTGCCGGCGCTCGGGCTGGCCGCCGCCGACGGCGTGGCGCTGAGCGCGGCGCTGCTGGCGGCGCTGGGCGATCGGATCGGCGACACCGCCGGTCCGGACCCGGTCGAGGCCCGGATCGGCGCGATCGCGCAGCTGTCGCCGGAGCTCGCGGTCGCCGCGCATGTCGGCTTCGGGCTCGACGACCAGATCGGCGCGCCCAGGTTCCGCGCGGCGATCGAGCTGGCGTGGACGCCCCGCGTGGCGCGGCCGCCGCCGCCGCTGGACCTCGGTCCCGACGACGAGGGCGACGAGGAGCCCTGACTCCGAGATCGCGCGGCCGCGGCGCGCTACTCGAGCGTGCCGGTCTCGGCGAGCTTGCCGATCTCGCGGAACTCCATGCGGATCGCGCGCTCGAGGTGCGCGTGGGTCAAGGAGCTGCCTTCCTCGGCGGCGAGGAACGCCGCGCGCAGCGCCGCGTTGCGGATGTAGCCGCCCGAGAGCCGGAAGCGCTGCGACAGGCCGGCGAAGTCGATCTTGCCCGCGATCGGGACCTCGGGCGGGATCAACGACCGCCACAGCTGCTCGCGCATCTCCTCGTCGGGGAACGGAAAGGTCACGCGGTAGGTCAGGCGGCGCTTGAACGCCGGATCGATCGCGTTGCCGAAGTTGGTGGTGAGGATCGCGATGCCCTCGAAGCTGTCGAGCCGCTGCAGGAGGTAGTTGACCTCCATGTTGGCGTAGCGATCGACCGAGGTCTTGACCTCGGTGCGCTTGGCGAACAGCGAGTCGGCCTCGTCGAACAGCAGCATGACCTGGCCGTCCTCGGCGGCGTCGAACA